>CALEXE010000021.1:0-23288 GCA_937925265.1 uncultured Collinsella sp.
AGCTCAAGCGCCCGGCCTACCAGGCCGACGTCACCTACGGCACCAACTCCGAGTTCGGCTTTGATTACCTGCGCGACAACATGGTTACCCGTCCCGAGCAGCGCGTGCAGCGCGGCCACAACTACGCCATCGTCGACGAGGTCGACTCCATCCTGATCGATGAGGCTCGCACCCCGCTGATCATCTCGGGCGCTGGCACCAAGTCCGCCAGTACCTACAAGGACTTCGCGCGTGCCGTGCGTGGCCTTGAGCGCGGCGAGGACGTGTCGCACGACATGCTTACCGCCACCGAGGACGTTGAACCCACGGGCGACTACGTCATGGACGAGGCCAAGCACACCATCGCTGCCACCGAGCGCGGTCTTAAGAAGATCGAGCGCCGCCTGGGTATCGATGACATCTATGCCGATCTCTCCGGCCAGCTGGTCAACCACCTGCAGCAGGCGCTGAAGGCCCAGTACATGTTCCACCGCGACAAGCAGTATGTGGTCACCAACGGCGAGGTCAAGATCGTCGACGAGTTCACCGGCCGCATTATGGAAGGCCGCCGTTACTCCGAGGGCCTGCACCAGGCCATCGAGGCCAAAGAGGGCGTGCTCGTGCGCGAGGAGAACCAGACGCTGGCGACCATCACCCTGCAGAACTACTTCCGCCTGTATGACAAGCTCTCCGGTATGACCGGTACGGCACTCACCGAGGATGCCGAGTTCCGCGAGATCTACAAGCTGCCCGTCGAGGTAATCCCCTCCAACAAGCCCGTGCAGCGCGTGGACCACGAGGACCTGGTCTACCGCACCATTCAGGCTAAGTACAACGCCGTTGCCGACGACGTTGAGCGTCGTCACGCTAAGGGCCAGCCGGTCCTGGTGGGTACCGTCTCCATCGAGAGCTCCGAGAAGCTGTCCGCCGCCCTCACGAAGCGCGGTATCGCGCACGAGGTCCTCAACGCCAAGCACCACGAGCGCGAGGCCCATATCGTTGCCCAGGCTGGTCGCTATGGCGCCGTGACCATCGCTACCAACATGGCCGGCCGCGGTACCGACATCTTGCTGGGCGGTAACCCCGACGAGCTGGTGCGCGAGCGCCTGGAGTACGAGGGCCTGACCATGGAGGACGTAACGCCCGAGCAGCTTGAGCAGTTTAACGCCGAGGCCAAGGAGACTTGCAAGGCCGAGCGCGAGCGCGTTCTTGCCGCCGGCGGCCTGACCGTTATCGGCACCGAGCGCCATGAGTCCCGCCGTATCGACAACCAGCTGCGCGGCCGTTCCGGCCGTCAGGGCGATCCGGGCGAGACCCAGTTCTACCTGTCGCTCGAGGACGATCTGATGCGTCTGTTTGGCGGCGACAAGATGGACCGCGTCTCCAAGATGATGGTCACGGCTGACATGGGCGACGATATGCCCATCCAGCACAAGATCATCTCCAAGGCTGTCGAGAGCGCCCAGCACAAGGTCGAGAGCATCAACTTCTCCATGCGTAAGAGCGTTCTTGAGTACGACGACGTCATGAACAAGCAGCGCCAGGTCATCTACGCCGAGCGCAATAAGATTCTGGACGGCAAGGATCTGACCGACCACATCACCGAGGTCATGCACGATACCGTGTACCGCTGCGTGCAGGAGTTCTGCACCAAGGACAGTCACGATGGCGAGCGCGACCTGGAGGGCCTGCGCAAGTGGGTTGTGGAGCTCACCGGCCACATCGATACGCCGAAGTTCCCCGACGAGGATTATGAGGCCCTAGCTGCCGATGTCCTGGCTTACGTAGAGAAGTGCTACAACATGAAAGCCGAGCGCTTGGGCGAGGACCTGATGCGCGAGCTCAACACCCAGGTCATGCTGCGCGTCATCGATACCCGCTGGATGAACTACCTGCAGGAGATGGACTACCTCAAGACCGGCATCGGCCTGCGCGGCTTTGGCCAGCGCGACCCGCTGGTCGAGTACAAGACCGAGGCCTACGGCGCGTTCCAGATCCTCGTCGATACCATGTATGAGGATTACCTGCGCACGGTTCTGCGCATCGAGATCAAGGCTGCCCCGCGTGCCGTGGAGCACAAGGAAGAGCCCACGCTCGAGGGCGCGCGCTTCTCCGGTCCTGCCGAGGTCGATGGTGATAACGGCGACTCGGTGCTGCGCAAGCAGGCGCAGGTGCAGGCCCGCACGGCTGTCCAAGGCGGACCGGCTGCCGTCAACAACGGTGGCAAGGTGACCACCTATCGCAAGTCCGAGAGCGACGATCCGTACGTCAACGTGGGCCGCAACGACCCGTGCCCCTGCGGTAGCGGCAAGAAGTTTAAGTACTGCCACGGCAGGAATCGTTAATGGCTGAGGCTTTAGAGGTAACGCCCGCCGAGCTGGACGCGTTCGCGGACCGGCTCGGCGAGGTCGAGTCGTATCTCCATTTGGACGAAAAGCGCACGCGCGTGACCGAGCTCGAGGCCAAAAGTGTTGCCCCTGGCTTTTGGGATGACGCCGACGCCGCCCGTGCCACCATGGAGGAGATCGCGCGTACCAAGGAAGATATCGCTGCCGTGGACACCGCGCGCGGCGAGCTTTCCGATGCCCGCGCCGCGCTGGAGCTTGCCGAGGAGATGGGGGATGACCCCGACGCCGTCGCCCTTCGCGAGGAGGCTACAGCCACGGCTGAGCGCCTGGCCCGTGCCATCGATGAGCTTGAGCTTTCGAGCTGGTTTACCGGTGAGTTCGATCACGGCGATGCCATTGTGACCATCAAGCCCGGACAGGGTGGTCTGGAGGCCCAGGACTGGACCTTCATGCTCTTTAAGATGTACATGAAGTACTGCCAGCGTCGCGGCTGGAAGGTCACCATCAACGACTGTCCCGCAGCCGAGGTCATCGGCATCGACCGCGCGACCTTTACTGTCGAGGGCAAAGACGCATTTGGCATGCTGCGCGCCGAGGCCGGCGTCCACCGCTTGGTTCGCATTAGCCCCACCGACGACAAGAAGCGCCGCCAGACCACGTTTGCCGGCGTCGAGGTCATCCCCGTGCTACCCGATGATATCGACATCGAGATCAGTCCCGATGACATCCGCGTGGACGTGTACCACGCGAGCGGCCCGGGCGGCCAGGGCGTTAACACCACCGACTCCGCCGTGCGCGTGACGCATTTCCCCAGCGGCATTGTGGTCACCTGCCAAAACGAGCGCAGCCAGATCCAGAACAAGGCCGCGTGCATGCAGATCCTCAAGGCTCGCCTGTACGAGATTGAGCTCGAAAAGCGTGCCGAGGCGCTCGATGAGATCCGCGGACCCAAGACCACGATTGGTTTTGGCAACCAGATTCGAAGCTACGTGCTCTACCCGTACCAGATGGTCAAGGACCTACGCACGGGCGTGGAGACCAGCAATGTCGAGGCCGTTCTTGACGATGGCGACCTGGACCCGTTTGTTATTGGCTACCATCGCTGGGCCACCGGTAACGCTGACGCGGAGACCCCATCTGCATAAACCGCCCGGTTTATGTGGAAATGGATTAAAACCCTCCCAGCAGGGTGGTTTTGTATCCAGAGCAAACCCTGCGCAGGGGTGGTTTTTGTCCGGCGAATCGGTAGAATCGAATACAAGAAGAAGTTCAAAGCGCATCCGATGGGGTGCGCTTTTTTGAGGGAGGCAGCATGGCATATCGTCTGGACATCAAGCGCATTCTTTCGATGAACTTCTTTCACGATCTGCCCCAGATCATGTTGGGGTGTGCCTTGGCCGCCATCGCGACCGACCTGTTTTTGATTCCCAATGGTCTTGCCGCCGGTGGCGTTACGGGCCTTGCGACTATTATCCAGGCAGTCGGCGCGGCGCGAGGCGTGTCGCTTCCCGTTGGTATTCAGACGATCGTGATGAACGCCTTGCTGCTGCTGGTCGTTATGCGCGAGGGCGGCATGTTCTACGTGGTGCAGACGGCGACAGGCTTTGTGCTGCTGGGCTTTTTCACCGACCTGTTCGCTCCGTTTGTGGCGCCGCTGGCACATGCCGATCTGATGCTGCCCGCTATGTGGGGCGGCATCATCACGGGCATCGGTTATGGCATGGTGCTGCGCGCCGGCGCCAACACCGGCGGCTCGGACACGATTGGCCAAATCATCTCGCGTAATACCTCGCTGCCCGTGGGCTCGACCGTCATGGCGATCGATGTTGCCGTATGTGCGCTGTCGGCTCCGGTCTTTTCAATCGAAAATGCACTATATGCAGGCCTTTCGATGGTCATTAGCGGCTACGTGATCGATGCCGTGGTCGATGGCGGCAACAAGCGTCGTATGGTACTCATCATCTCGGACAAGTTCCCTGATATCGCTGCCGATATCATGTATGGCCTGGGTCGTGGTTGTACCAAGTTTAAGGCGACTGGCATGTATTCGGGTGCCGAGAAGCCGGTGATCATGGTCATCGTGAGCCGTCGAGAGCTCAATACCCTTAAGACGATCGTGCGCGAGCGCGATCCTCACGCCATTGTGACGGTCGCTGACGTTACGGAAGCCTTCGGCGAGGGATTCAAGGACATTAGCGCGTAGGGGCGACCGCGTTCCATCCAAAAGACGTTCACATTGATAAACCGTTTCATCAGCGGTTCTGCCTGCTAAATTGTTCAAATAATGATAAAAACTCTGGTAAAGCCATCAGTTTCCAGCATAATGAATGACGTACGTGCATTGCGGCTGTGTTGGGATTACCTTCGGTGCCGTGCGCATCTTGTCTAAAGAGGATGAAAGGAAGGCACAATGAGCGACGAAGAGCTCAAAAAGGTTGCCAACGAGGTAAGGAAGGGCATCGTCACCGGCGTGCACGCTGCCAAGTCCGGCCATCCGGGCGGTTCGCTCGGTGCTGCCGACATCATGACCTATCTGTACTTTGAGGAAATGAACGTCGACCCGTCCGATCCCCGCAAGGCCGATCGCGACCGTTTTGTGCTCTCCAAGGGCCATTGCGCTCCGGGCCTGTACGCCGTGCTCGCCGAGCGCGGGTTCTTCCCCAAGGAGGATCTTGAGACGCTGCGCCACATCGGCAGCCACCTGCAGGGTCACCCCAACATGAACGACACCCCGGGCGTTGACATGTCCACCGGTTCGCTCGGCCAGGGCATCTCCGCCGCCGTGGGCATGGCCGTTGCCGCCAAGCACTGGGGCGATACTTATCGCACGTACGCCCTGCTGGGTGATGGCGAGAGCGAGGAGGGCCAGGTCTGGGAGGCCGCCATGTTTGCCGGCAACCAGCAGCTCGATAACCTCTGCGTGATCGTCGACCACAACGGCCTTCAGATTGACGGTCCCGTCGAGGAGGTCAACGACCCCATGCCGCTCGCCGACAAGTTCCGCGCGTTCAAGTTCCACGTGGTTGAGCTCGCCGACGGCAACGACTTCGACCAGATCCGCGCCGCCTTTGCCGAGGCTCGCGCCACCAAGGGGCAGCCGACCGCCATTATCGCCGAGACCACAAAGGGCAAGGGCGTGTCCTTTATGGAGAACCAGGTTGGCTGGCACGGCAAGGCCCCCAACGATGAACAGTTTGAGCAGGCCATGGCAGAGCTCACGGCCGCCGGAGAGGAGCTCTAGGATGGCAGACGTCAAGAAAATCGCCACGCGTGTAAGCTACGGCGAGGCCCTCGTCGAGCTCGCCAACGAGCACGATGACTTTGTGGTCCTCGACGCCGACCTGGCCGCCGCCACGCAGACCGGTAAGTTTAAGGCCGCCTGCCCCGACCGTTTCTTCGATGTGGGTATCGCCGAGAGCAACCTGATGGGTGTTGCCGCCGGTATCGCAACCACCGGTCGCGTTGCCTTCGCGAGCACCTTTGCCATGTTCGCCGCCGGCCGCGCCTTTGAGCAGGTCCGTAACTCCATCGGCTACCCGCACCTCAACGTTAAGATCGGTGCCACGCACGCCGGTATCTCGGTGGGCGAGGACGGTGCCACACACCAGTGCTGCGAGGATATCGCCCTGATGCGCGTTATCCCCGGCATGACTGTGATCGTTCCCGCCGACGACGTCGAGGCCCGCGCCGTGACGCGCGCCGCCTATGAGTGCGACGGTCCGGTGTACATGCGCTTCGCCCGTTTGGCCTCGCCGGTTATCAACGACCCCGAGACCTACAAGTTCGAGTTGGGTAAGGGCATTGTCATGCGCGAGGGCGTCGACGTCACCATCATCGCCTGCGGCCTGATGGTCGGCGAGGCTCTCGAGGCCGCCGGACAGCTCGCTGCCGAGGGCATCGACGCCGAGGTCATCAACATGCACACCATCAAGCCCATCGACGCCGACCTGATCGTCAAGAGCGCCACCAAGACCGGCCACGTCGTGACCGTCGAGGAGCACTCTGTGATCGGTGGCCTGGGCAGCGCCGTTGCCGACGTCCTGTGCGAGCAGTGCCCGACACCGCTCAAGAAGATCGGCGTCAACGACACCTTCGGTGAGTCTGGCCCGGGTGCCGAGCTCCTGCACAAGTATGGCCTGGACGCCGCCAACATCGTGGCGACCACCAAGGAGTTCTTGGCATAAGGCAAGACGAGGCAAAGTATCGTCTCAACAACCACATCCAAGCCAGAACAGGGGCATCCCCAAAGAGGGCGCCCCTGTTTTTGTTGAATTTAAATTAGAGTCCTGCCAAGCAAAGTTCCCATGGGGAAACGGGCCCATCCCAACAAAGTGCAATTCAGACCCTTCCAACTTTGTATGCGCAGCATCTCAAGTTGGTGCGTCGGCCCCATAGTAGCCGCAGACCGGGCGCAGGGTTACCTCCCAAATCTTTCCGCAGCGCAGGCCGGCGTTTGTCCGCAGCTCCGCAGGAGCAGGACAAATGCCGGCCATGCGCGAGGACGATTTGGGAGGTAACCCTGCGCCCGGCCGGTGGGATCCCAAAGCCCGCCATGCTTCTTATGTGCAGCAAAGCTAATGCTGCTAAAATACTAAGCGCTCATGTAGTTTAAACGCACGACGATAAGGAGCACCAGTGGGTAACCACTTCCGTACCTCCGGTGCGGGCGATGATGCCCCCAAGACGCAGACGGGCGTCCAGGGCAGTCGTTTCGCCACTCCGGATTCAGAGGGCCAGCCTGTTGCTCAGGCCCCCGCTCAGCCGGCAGATCAGGCACAGCCGGCATCCGATCCCTTTGCCTACAATCCCACCAGCGATGTCGCGCTTTCCGGCACGGCGGGTTTTGAGCCCGTTCAGGCCGTGACCGCTCGCGTGGAGCAGCCTCAGGCTGGCGCCGCCGCGCCGCAGCCTACCATGGCCGGCATTCCCGACCCCATGGCCCCTGCGACGCCGGTTCCTCAGCCTGCGCAGTCCGGTCTCTTTGCCGCTATTCCCGACCCCACGCAGCCTGCGGCTCCCGTTGTCGAGCGCGATCAGGCCGCCGAGGTCGCAAGCCTCGACAGCGCGCTCAACAACCCCGACTTCACGTCGGTGTTTGCGCCCATCGACCCGCAGGCCAGCCGCAAAAAGATGGCCAAGCAGGCCGGTGTCGAGCCCGTCATCCTTATGGAGCACGTCACCAAGATCTATCCGGCGCAGCCCAACAAGCCCGCACTCGACGACATCAACATCGAGATCTATCCGGGCGAGTTCGTCTTTTTGGTCGGTCACTCCGGCTCGGGTAAGACCACGCTGCTGTCGACGCTCAACCGCGACGTCAAGCCCACAAGCGGTCGCATTTTGGTCGCCGGCCAGGATCTCATGAAGATCAAGAACCGCAAAGTTCCGTTCCTGCGTCGTCAGATTGGCGCCGTGTTCCAGGACTTTAAGCTCCTGCCGCAAAAGACCGCCTACGAAAACGTGGCGTTTGCCCTGCAGTGCATCGGCAAGCCCAAGGGCGTCATTCGCAGCCAGGTGCCCGAGGTGCTGCGTCTGGTCGGTCTGGCCGACCAGATGGACTCGCTGCCCGATCAGCTTTCCGGTGGCGAGCAGCAGCGCGTGGCCGTTGCCCGCGCTATGGTCAACCGCCCGCCGCTGCTTATCTGCGACGAGCCCACGGGCAACCTCGACCCGGCGATTTCGCTGGGTATCATGAAGCTGCTCGAGCGCATTAACCGCACCGGTACCACCGTGATCGTCGCTACGCACGACCGCGAGATGGTCGATAGCATGCACCGTCGCGTGATCGCCCTCGAGGGCGGCCACGTAATCCGCGACCAGGAGAGGGGAGGTTACGGCAACTATGGCACCAACTAACGTGGGCTACTCGCTCAAAGAGGCGATCAGCCACTTCTTCCGTAACTGGACCACCTCGCTCGGCGCCGTCATCACGATTTTCCTTTCGCTGTTTATCATCGGCCTGTTCATTATGGGTTCCGCGATGCTGAACTCCGTGATCGGCACCGTCGAGGATCAGGTCGTCATCAACGCCTTTATTAGCGATGACGCCGATCAGGCAGATGTTCAGGCCTTTGAGGCCGAGCTCAAGACGTGGAGCAACGTCAAGTCCGTGACATACAAGGACAAGGACGACGCGCTGGCCGAGTACACGAGCAAGATGTCGGGTAACGCCGACGCTACCATGAGCGCGCTCGACGGTCAGAACCCGCTGCCGGCTTCGTATGCCATCGAGATGGACGATCCGTCCAAGGTCGAGAGCACGGCCCAGAAGCTCAAGAAGAACGCCGACTTCCAGAAGATCGCGGATGACGGCGACGTCAACGCGAGCGTGCTGTACGGCCAAGAGGAAGTGAGCCGCCTGTTCCAGGTGACCAACTACATCCGCATCGCCGCCGTGGTGCTCGTTGGCCTTTTGACCTTTATCGCATTCATCTTCATCAACAACACGATTCGCCTGTCCATCACGGCGCGTCGTCGTGAGATTGCGATTATGCGTCTGGTCGGCGCCAGCAACGGCTTCATTCGCGGCCCGTTTATCACCGAGGGCGTACTGCAGGCCATTTTGGGCTCGCTGCTTTCCATCGGCGTGCTGGAGCTGCTGCGTAACCTGATGGTTCCGCGTTTGCAGGAGAGCATCGGCTGGATGTCGTTTGCCCTGCCGATGCAGTACTACCTGGTGACCTATGCTGCGCTGATTCTGGTCGGCGTGATTATCGGTCTCTTTGGTTCCGCCATAGCCATGCGCCGCTACCTGCGCGTGTAGGCATGCCTGGAATTCATCCCTTCCAACGGGTCGTCTCTTATGGGGCGGCCCGTTTTTTGATCTCTAGGGGACGGCAGGAAAGCGAATCATTTGGGTAGACTCTTTGGAGTTCGTCATCGATAGCAAGGAGGCGCCATGGGGCGCAATAACAAGCATAAGCGTGGAGCTCGCAATAAGCGCGGGCCGGTGCGCAGCGAGCGTCGCCCGAGTCTGACCGGACGCGTGCAGCTCCATGAGCATAGCGCCTATGTTGTAACCGAAAACGGCGACTACAAGGTCATGGGCCGCGGCAAGCGCGAGATTATGGACGGCGATACCGTTGCCGTAAGCATTAAGAACAGCCCGCATGGCGAGCGGCGCGCCGTAATTGAGGGCGTCGTTGAGCGTGCGGCCATTAGTGTGGTGGGCACGTACCAGACCGCCGGCCCGCTCGGGGTGATCGAGCCGCTTGATTCTCGCCTTAAGGCCGATTTCTTTGTTCTGCCGGAGGACACCTCGGCGGAGCGCTTGGGCGTTCATCCGGGCGATGCGGTCGTCGCGCGCATTCTGACATATCCGACGCGCCTGGAATCGGGCACCGTGACGATCGAACGCCGCATTGGCGGAGATGACGCGCCCGATTTGGGCGTTCAATACGTGATGGCGCGTTACGGCTATACCGATAGCTATCCCGAGGCCGCGCTGGACGAGGCCGAGGGGCTTTCGCTCGATGTGTCCGCGGCGCTTAAGGACCCGCTCCGTCGCGATCTGCGCGACCGCTTTGTCATCACGATCGACCCGGTCGACGCGCGCGACTTTGACGATGCCATTTCGCTTGAGCGCACGCCCGAGGGTGGCTACAAGCTGGGTGTGCATATCGCTGACGTTTCTCACTATGTGGCTTGGGACGGGCATATCGATCTTGAGGCTCGCCATCGTACGACATCGGTGTATCTGGCCGATCGCGTGCTTCCCATGCTGCCCGAACGCCTGTCCTGTGACCTATGCTCGCTTCGCCCTGACGAGGACCGTCTTGCGTTTACCGTTGACATTGAGCTCGATGCGCAGGGTCGCGTGCGGCATTACGATCCTTACCCCAGCGTGATTCGCTCGCGTGTGCGTATGGACTATGACGGCGCCGAGGCGCTGCTGGTGCGTGCCGGCGCGGTTGAGTATTCGGTGCTGGAAGGCGCCGCTGAGGATGTTGCGGCTGCTGAGGCCTCGCGCGAGGAGGCGCTTGAGCGCGGTCTTGCGTGCGAGGAAACTGCTCGCGGCTATAACGTCGACCTCGGCGATTTCCTTGTCGCCGCCAACGAACTCGCCGAACTTCGCCGTCGTATTCGTCGTGCCCGCGGCTCAGTCGATTTTGACACGGCCGAGATTCGCGCTCTATTGGATGAGGACGGAGTACCTGTGCAGATTGTGGCGCGCGAGCGTTCGTGTGCCACGTCGCTTATCGAGGAAGCCATGCTACTCGCCAACGAGTGCGTTGCAGAGTGGCTGGCAGACCGTGATATCGAGGCCTGCTATCGCGTGCATGAGGATCCGAGCCCCGATAGCCTGCACGGTGCCGCAGTTGCGCTGGCGCAGCTAGGCATCATCGACGATCGCCGTGCTGCCGGTATCGCCCTGGGGAGTCCCGATGAGCTACAGGCTGCAGTTGATGCTGCCGCCGGTACGGCCAACGCACCGCTCGTCAACACGCTGCTTCTGCGCAGCATGCAGCGCGCACTGTACAAGCCGCGCAACGAGGGCCACTTTGCGCTCGCCGCGCCGTGCTACTGTCACTTTACGAGTCCCATCCGTCGCTACCCCGATCTGGTGGTGCACCGCGTGCTCAAACTGCAGTTGGCCTATGAGCAGCTCGGCGGCAAGGACGCCCTGGTCCGTACGCCGCGGCTGATCGGCAAGGGGCGCGAGTCGCTGCCGCGCATTCTGCCGCAGATCTGCCGCGCATGCAGCGATGCCGAGCGCGCGGCAGATGCCGCTAGCCATGCGACGCAAAAGATCAAGATTGCCCAGTACTATGAGGACCGTCTGGGCGAGCGCTATGCCGGAACCGTCTCGTGGGTTAGCAGCATGGGCCTCTTCGTGCGCTTGGACCTGACGCAGGTCGAAGGCTTGGTTTCGATCAAGAGCCTGGGCAACGAGTGGTTCGAGTTCGACGAGGACGCGCTCACGCTCACAGGTGCCGACACGGGCACTCGTTACGAGCTGGGGCAGCGCGTGATCATCGAGGTCTCGCGCGTCAATACCACGCGCGGGCACTTGGACTTTAAGCTTATCCATTAGCCAAATCTCGACTCATGGCGGGAGAGCGGAGGGCGGTCTTTCGGGGCCGCCCTCCGCATTTGAATCGTGGCTACCTTGCCGTCTGCTCGGCCGCCCGCTTACCTGCTATTTGAGAGATAAAACCTACCAAAATAAACCTGTCCCTTTTTGGCAGGTTTACAAGAAAGCGGGGATGAGATGGCGACGGTGTATGGTTATGCGCGGGTGAGTTCGCGCGATCAGAATCTTAATCGGCAGCTGGATGCGCTGGGCGCCTATGGCGTGGGCTCGGCGAATATTTATGCCGACCATGCGAGCGGCAAGGACTTCGATCGACCGCGCTATCGCGAGCTGCTGCACGTCCTGGGAGACGGGGACGTGCTGGTGGTGCTTTCTATCGACCGACTTGGTCGTAATTACTCCGAGATTCTTGAGGAATGGCGTCGCATTACCAAGGAGCTCGGGGTTGCCATTGTGGTGTTGGACATGCCATTGCTTGACACGCGCGCCAGGGCAAGCGGCACGCCGGATGTGACTAATACCCTGATTGCCGATATTGTGCTGCAACTGCTGAGCTACGTGGCGCAGGTGGAGCGCGAGAATATCCATCGGCGCCAAGCGGAGGGAATTGCGGCGGCGCGGGCGCGAGGGGTCCGTTTCGGTCGACCTCGCAAGCCGTGCCCTCCTCAGTTTGATCTGGTACGCGATAGCTATGAGGCGGGCGATATTACCCGCAGCCAGGCAGCAAAGTGCCTGGGCGTGTGCGTGGGGACGTTTGATCGCTGGATGCGCGAGGCGGGGTAGGGGTTTGCGGCACGTCCGATTGGCGCCCACGCGAGGCGGTATCGGTAACAGCCCTGTTACCGATAATGCGACCTCGTTGAAATATTTTGTGTCGCGCGTATTTCCGAGCGGTCGGATTTGAGGGGCGAGCGGTAGAACGCTCGCCCTTTGTGCGCCACGATGCGGCACAATGTACCGTAAAAGCTGTTTGTATCCGGTACGAATCGTTCGTTGGTCTTTAATTCTTCTCAACGGAGGTGTTTGAGATGGCAAACGGATTGCTTTTGCGGCTTCGCGAGCGTGAGCTCAGCGCGAGCCCGGCGGAACGCAATGTCATCGCATATGTAAGCGCTCATCCGCACGAGGTGGTCGGGCTGTCCGTCCGCGGTCTTGCCGATGCCACGTTCTCCTCGCCCTCGAGCATTTTGCGCTTTTGCAAGCGCTTGGGTTTTGCGGGCTACAAGGAGTTCCAGCGCGAACTGATTGCCGAGCTGGCGCTCTTGGGTGACAAGAAAGACGTTGCCCTCGAGGACATCTCCATGGATGACAGCGTCGAACGTATCGTGGGGAAGGTGATGAAAAGCAACGTGCGCACGATCGAAGCGACGGCGCGAACGCTCGATTACACCGTCTTGGAGCGATGTGCGGCCTATCTTAAGCGGGCACGCGCGGTCAATCTGTTCGGTATCGGTGCCTCTCGTTTGGTCGCGCACGATCTGGCGCAAAAGCTCATGCGTGTCGACAAAGAGTGCCATCTGTACGACGACTGGCATGATCAGCTCTTGTGTGCCAAGAACATGCATGAGGGCGATATGGCAATCGCCTTTAGCTACTCGGGCTTGACGCAAGAGGTGCTGGACTGCGCCGCCGAGGCCCAACGTCACAACTGTCCCGTTGTGGCCGTGACCAAAGTAGATGGATCATCCAAGCTTGCCACCATGGCCGATGCCGTGCTCGGCGTCGCTGCGAGTGAGCCCTTGGTCCGCAGCGGTGCCATGGCTTCGCGTATGGCCCAGCTTATGGTTGTCGATGCCCTGTACGCTGCTTACGTTGCCAGCGACTACGAACGGGCGACGCATGTCATTAAGCAAAACTACATCGAGAAACAGGAAAGATGAGGTGAATGAAATGCTCGATTTAACAAAATTCACGACCGAACAGCGTAATCAAAGGTCTATGGACCTCGATACGATGACATCGCTGCAAATCGTCACGACGATGAATGATGAGGATCTTCGTGCCGTCCAGTCGGTCACGAAGGTGTTGCCCCAGGTTGCCACAGCAATCGACTGGGCTGCTGAGGCACTCGAGCGCGGCGGGCGCGTCTTTTACATGGGCGCAGGCACCAGCGGTCGTCTGGGCGTACTCGACGCTTCGGAGTGTCCGCCCACGTTTGGCGTGTCACCCGATCTGATTGTCGGGCTCATTGCCGGAGGCGAGACGGCGTTTATCAAGGCTGTCGAAGGTGCCGAAGACAGTGAGGAGCTCGGCGCGAGCGACCTGCGGGGGCGTGGACTCTCGGACAAGGATCTTGTCGTTGGCCTGGCGGCAAGCGGTCGTACTCCCTATGTGGTGGGCGGCCTTGTGAACGCCAGGGCAACTGGGTGCAAGACCATTGCAATTGCCTGCAACCAAGGGTCGAAGATCGGGGAGAGCGCAGATCTTGCCATTGAACCCGTGCCCGGTCCCGAGGTGCTGACCGGCTCAACGAGGCTCAAGGCGGGAACGGTTCAAAAGCTCATTCTCAACATGATTTCGACCGGTGCCATGGTCAAGATCGGCAAGGTATACCAAAACCTGATGGTCGATGTGCAGCAGACGAACGAGAAGTTGGTGGTGCGCGGCCAGAACATCGTGATGGAGGCGACCGGCTGCACGCGCGAGCGCGCTATTCAGGCGCTTGCAGATGCCGGCGGCCACGTAAAAACCGCTATTGTCTCGGTACTGCTGGACTGCGATGTCGAGCAGGCTGCGGTAGCTCTTGAGCGAGCGCGAGGCCATGTCCGTGCTGCGGTGAGTGGCCATGAGAAGAGCAATGCCGATGCCCAATAGGTGCGCGGCGTGAGCTGATATGACATCCAAACGAGATACCCAATACAAGGAGGAGTTATGACGAACAAAGAGCTGGCTCAAAAGCTGCTGGACCTTTTGGGCGGTAAAGACAACGTGCTCGCAAACGCGGCGTGCATGACGCGCCTGCGCGTGACCGTCAAAGACACGGGCAGCGTCGACACGGAGGGTATTAAGGCACTCGACGGCGTGATGGGCTTGGTCGAGGACGACACGATGCAGATCGTGCTGGGGCCGGGCAAGGTGAATAAGGTGCTCGAGGAGTTCTCCAAGCTCACCGGCCTTGCGAAAGGCGTTGCCGACGAGAGCGTGGTTGACGCTGCGGCCACAAACAAGGCCGCGCAGAAGGCAAAGTACGAGTCCAAGCCGGTTCAGGCCTTCCTCAAGAAGATTTCCAATGTCTTCGTCGCCCTGCTTCCCGGCATCATTGCGGCTGGCCTCATCAACGGTATCTGCAACGTCATTAACGTCTCGACGGCAGGCGCGCTTGCAGGCGAGTGGTGGTACCAGGGCATTCGTTCCATGGGCTGGGCCCTGTTTGCCTATCTGCCCATCTTGGTGGGCTATAACGCGGCACGTGAGTTTGGTGGCTCCGCTGCGCTGGGCGGCATCGCCGGCATGATGTGTATCGCCAACAGTGCCATGCCCCTGCTTGCGCCTGGCGCGGCCGATCCTGCCACTGCCATTCTGCTGCCGCTCACCAATGCGCAGTACAACCCCGCAGCGGGCGGCATGATCGCGGCTCTTATCGCTGGCGCATTTTTTGCCTGGATGGAGCGTCAGATTCGCAAGGTTATGCCCAACGCACTCGACACGTTCTTGTCCCCGCTGCTGGTGCTCATCATCGGCGCCTTTGCTCTGATGCTCGTCATCCAGCCGGTTGGCGCATGGCTGACGACTGCCATCTTTAGCGTTTTGACCTTTATCTTCGAGAAGCTGGGCGTCCTGGGCGGCTATATCCTGTCGGCAGGCTTCTTGCCGCTGGTTTCCGTCGGCCTGCATCAGGCGCTCACGCCGATCCACGCTATGCTTAACGATCCCGACGGCGCTACCAAGGGCATCAATTACCTGCTCCCCATCCTTATGATGGCTGGCGGCGGTCAGGTCGGTGCCGGTCTGGCGCTGTACTTTAAGACCAAGAACGCCAAGCTCAAGAAGTACGTCGCAGAGTCCATTCCCGTTGGAATCCTCGGCGTGGGCGAGCCTCTGATGTATGCCGTTACGCTGCCGCTCGTTCGTCCGTTTGTGACGGCCTGCCTGGGTGCCGGATTTGGCGGCGCGCTCGCGGCGCTGCTTCACATCGGCACGGTTTCTCAGGGCGTTTCCGGTCTGTTTGGCCTGCTGATCGTCGTTCCTGGCCAGCAGCTCGGCTACGTTGCCGCTATGCTGCTTGCCTATGCCGCCGGCTTTGTCCTGACGTGGTTCTTTGGCGTCGACGAGCAGAAGATCAACGAGTTCTTTGGCGAATAGTTTGATATCGCGAGCCGTGTTGCTCAGGGCTCGCGGCGCGCGGCAGATTTCTTGATGCTATGGTTGTGCCGGCGGGGCTAACTGCTCCGCCGGCCTTTTTTAAAGGAGTGTTGAAGCGTGAAAACGGGTATTTCGATTTATCTTTCCAGCCCTCTGCAGGATATTGAGCGGACAATTGAGCGTGGTGCCGCGGCGGGTGCGCGCTATGCGTTCACCTCGCTGCATATTCCCGAGGATGGGGGAGCGGCGTATACCGATAAGGTCCGTCATGTGCTGTCGCTGCTTTCCGCGCACGGCATTGCGCTCATTGCCGATGTGGGGCCGCGCACGTGCGATTTGCTCGGGCTTGAGCGCATCGAGGACCTGCGCGATCTGGGGTTGGAATACCTTCGTTTGGACTATGGCTTTAGCGCCCGGCGGGTCGCGGAGCTGTCCGGTGTATTTCGCATTGTGGTCAATGCATCGACGGTGAGTTCTGATGAAATCGCATCGTGGCGTGAGGCCGGTGCCGATGTGACTCGTTTTGCCGCCTGCCACAATTTTTACCCCAAGCCTTATACCGGTTTAGCTCTGGAGGACATTGCTCGGGTGAATCTTCGTCTTGCGGCGCTTGGATTCGAAATCATGGCTTTTGTGCCGGGTGATGCTAACGTTCGCGGGCCAGTATTCGAGGGACTGCCGACGGTCGAGGCGCAGCGCGGTCGCGCGTCAAAGGTTGCTCTCAATATGCTTGAGCTTGCACATGGCGCCGATTGCGACATTGTGTTGGTCGGCGACCCCGATCTTTCCGATGCGGGCTGGACGCAGTTTGCTCATGTTTCCGCCGGATACGTGGACCTGCAATGCGAGCTGGAGCCCGGTTATGCCTATGTACGGGGGCAGATTCATCACGACCGACCCGATTCGAGCACCCTCATCTTTAGGTCTCAGGAGTCGCGTACGACTCTTAAGCCGGATTCCGTGCCGATGGATGCCGGTGCCGGCCTGCCGCGAAAGACGGGGTCGATCGCTGTGAGCAATAGCGGCTATGGGCGCTACGAAGGCGAGCTTGAGATTGCGCGGGTCGATCTTCCCGGTGACGAGCGCATGAACGTTGCGGGCCATATCACGCCCGAGGCAATGGAGCTGCTGCCGTTCATCAAACGCGGATTCGGGGTACGGTTCGTTTAGCGTGTGACCCGTGGGCTACAATTGGCCCATCATGCGAAGGCGCCTCGTGTGGCGTGTGTCTGCGTTGGCCGATCTATATTCGGAGGATTTCCATGACCGTACTGTTTGTTGAATATCCCAAGTGCTCGACCTGTAAGAAGGCCAAGGCATGGCTGGACGAACACGGGGTAGAGTATATCGACCGCGATATCGTTTTGGACAATCCCACGGCCGATGAGCTTGCGACCTGGATTGCTCGTTCGGGGCTGCCGGTGCGGCGCTTCTTTAATTCGTCGGGCATGAAATATCGAGAGCTGGGCCTGAAGGCGCGTCTGGATGCGGGCATGACGGATCGGGAGTGCTACGAGCTGCTGGCGACCGACGGCATGCTGGTTAAGCGCCCACTGCTGGTGGGCGACGACTTTGCGATTCCTGGCTTTAAGGAATCGGCTTGGGCCGAGGCATTGCTGTAGCGGCTGCGGAAAGCGCGACCCGTTTTGAGCTTCGATTACGGGATACGGTTTCCGGTTGAGGGCTCGATAGGAAAGTGGGGACCAGTTTGAGCTTGAAATCTGGGACGCACTTTCCGCCGGCAGGCTTGCCCCAGTCAGTCCTCCAACTGCGCCCATTCGTGCGGATCGTAGACCTTTACGTGCTTGTTGGGCTTGCCGCTCCAGTACTCCTCGTCCATAAAGGGCAGATATGCCTGAACGCCGGGGCAGATAAAGGGAATCCGCTGCTGTTGCAGTCGCTCGCGCTGTCGCTGCTCCAGGTGCGCCTCGGATATGACAGTCGGCATACCGGACAGCTCGACGAGGCTTGCCTGGATTCGCTTAAGGTCGGGGAGTCCCGCGTGCCATGACATCCGCATGATCAAAAAGGATGCACGGCGGTAGTTTGCCTGCATCACCGTGATGGCGGGGCGCAGAGTGGGATGGATTTTGTCCCGTTCGGGCCAAAGGTCAGCAGTGATCTCGAGGCCCAGGGTCTCCCATAGGTAATCAAGCTCTTCGTCCATGGCGCCTCGATATCCGTGCAATGATGACGGTTCGATTGTGCCATCAGCCGTGAGTGCTGCATTGTTGTAATCTACCAGCGGTAGATGCGGGATGTTTTACGGGCTTTGGCGCCGTACGTGTCGCTGGCGCTTCACAGGTCCTTCACGTGTCGGCCGTATTTGACTGAATTTCAAAAAAGTCAAAATTGGGGCTTGCGTCACGGCCGGACTTCCCGTATATTTCTTTCTTGCGCAAAGGCACAGCCGAGCGCAGCGATGCAGTCATTGGGATGTCGTCTAATGGCAGGACAGCGGATTCTGGTTCCGTCAATGGGGGTTCGACTCCCTCCATCCCAGCCATTGCATTTGGTACATATGGCCCGTTCGTCTAGCGGTTTAGGACGCCGCCCTCTCAAGGCGGAGATCACCAGTTCGAATCTGGTACGGGCTACCAAAATTGAACGCCCGGGCCTCGTAAGAGACCCGGGTTTTGTGTATTGACCGATATTTAAGGCGCGCGTTGAGTCTGCCGCCCGGACCGAGGAGTTGTCATGGACCTGCCTATCAGCTTGGAAGACATCACGTATGCCGAGAACTATCTGGCGCAGGGCGACCTGGCTACGGCGACGCCGCTGCTGGAGCGTCTGGTGGAGCTTGCCGAGGAGTATATCGACGCTGAATGCAAGACGGAGGAGAAGCGCCAGTACTTTAGCTTCGACAGCAAGTTTGAGCGCCTGGCCTATCGCCGCGTGGAGAAGGATCCGCGCGAGCTGGTGCAGGTCGAGGTTCCCTTTGACCGCCTGTACTCCGACATGGCGTTTGCCTACATTCGCCAGCAGGATTATGTGAGTGCTCGGAATGCCCTGATGCAGGCCGTGCGTTGGGATCCCATGAACTGCAACTATCGCTTGGACTTGGCCGAGCTGTTCCGCGCGCTCGAGGACAAGCAGGAGTGGGCATCGCTCTCGTTCTCGGTGCTGGAGCGCGCGAGCGACGGTAAGTGCGCCGCACGTGCCTACACCAACTTGGGTCAGTACTTCTTGGAGCCCGAGACCGAGAACATTTCGGCTGCCGTGGGCTGCGCGCGTCTGGCGCTGCGCCTGGCGCCCAATGATGCGCATACGACGCGCCTGCTCAATAAGATCCATACCACCTATCCGGATGCCGCCGATGAGAGCGACGACCACGTGATGGGTGAGCTCGCCCTGCAGGGCGTGCCGACCTCACCTTCGGCCGAGATCGCCATCTGCCTGATCATGTGTGCGACCGACGCTGCGAGCGACGGCGACAAGCAGGAGGCTACGCGCCTGACGGTCCGTGCCCGCGACCTGGTGGGCGAGGAGGCATGCGCGGCGATCATTAAGCTGGTGCGCGAGAGCGACGCCGAGCTCAACGCCGAGCGCAAGGCTAAGCGCGAAGCTACGGGCAAGGGTTCCGATGGCGCCAAGGAGGCCGGCGATGCCCAGTAAGCGTGAACGCAAGCTCATTTCCAAGAATCGCTCGGCACATCACGAGTGCTTTATCGATGAGACTTTTGAGTGCGGCATTGAACTGAGCGGCACCGAGGTCAAGTCGATTCGCGAGCGCGCCTGCCAGATCACCGATACCTTCGCGCTGATCCGCGGCGGTGAGTGCTGGCTCGTCGGCCTGCATATCCACCCTTATAGCCATGGTGGCGTGTGGAATCGCGATCCCGACCGTCGGCGTCGTCTGCTGCTGCATCGCAAGGAGATCGACTTTCTCGACGGCAAACTTCGCAACCGTGGTTATGCGCTGGTTCCGTTGGAGCTCTACTTTAATACCGACGGCCGCGTAAAGTTGCTGCTGGGCCTGGGCCGAGGCAAGAAGCTCTACGACAAGCGCGAGGACATGGCCAAGCGTGATGTCCAACGCGAGATAGATCGCGCCCTTAAAGAACGCAACCGCTAGGAGCGAGTTCACGGGAAGGTGCCCTACCGCGCCCGCCCCGTCTTCCTTGCTGTTTTGCCATATATTTCCAAAAAACGGCGTCCGTTATGGGCGCCGCTTTTTATGGGTATATACAGCCTTAAGGTTCAATCCCGGGTTAGGGGAGTACTTGTTATGGACAAAACTGCATTCTTTACCATGCCGAGCGGTCTGTATGTGGTGAGCGCCGCGGCAGATGGGCTGCGCGCCGGCTGCGTCATCAACACGGCGGTGCAGGTGACGGCAGCACCACCTCGCATCTCGGTTGCCGTAAACAAGGAAAATGTGACCGCTGGCGTGATCGAGAGTGCCAAGGCCTTTGCGCTGACCGTGATCGACCAGACGGCGGATATGCTCTACATTGGCAACTTTGGATTTCGCACCAGCAGCAACTATGACAAGTTTGCCAAATACGAGACCCGCGAGACGGCTCTGGGCATGCCTTATGTGTCCGAGCACGCGGCGGCTCTGTTTAGCTGCCGTTTGATCGACACTGTGGATGTGGGTACGCATCTACTGTTTATCGGCGAGGTCGAGGACGCCGAGCGCCTGAGCGACGAGACGCCGTTGACCTACGACTACTACCATAAGGTCCTGAAGGGCAAGACGCCTCCGAAGGCGTCCTCGTATCAAGGCTAGAAATGTTTTAAAAACACTTGCATTATATTATTGAGAACATATACTAATAAGCGAAGTACATCACCAGTCACGTTCGAGAGGAGAACATCATGGCTGAGGAGAAGAAGACGTATAAGTTCGTGTGCGTCGTTTGCGGTTACGAGGTTGAGGTCGATACGCCCGAGCTGCCCGAGGATTATGTGTGCCCGGTGTGCGGCGTCGGTCCCGATCAGTTTGAGCTCGTCGAGGAGTAGCTCGCAGGCACACGGCGATTAGCCATACAGAGCTCTGTCCAAGGGCCCCGGTCGAATTCTCGGCCGGGGCCCTTTTCCTCCGTCCCCAAGGGATCACGGCTGCTGTTAGCCGATCCTGTCTGACGTGAGTCCGGCCGACCGTTTGTCTCAATCTGTAACAAGTGGCGGCTCAAAACGGGCCTATCTGTTACAGATTGAGATAAAAGGTTGGAGCTGAAGAAATGTCTCGATCTGTAACATCTAGAAGCGGAAATTGGGTCCACTTGTTACAGATTGAGACAAACGGAGCTGTCCCTCGGAATGATCTTGATCTGTAACATCTAACGGCTCAAAACGGGTCTAGATGTTACAGATCAAGACGTTTGCCTGGGTAGGTGCCCTGCTCCATTACATCCCTGTCAACAACACGACATCGAGAATCGTCACGATGGCACCGATCCCTACGAGCAGCGCGTTGAGCGGGCGCGAGTTGGCGTATTTGCCCATGACGCGGCGTGAGCTGGTGAGCCGTATGAGTACAAAGACCGTAATCGGCAGCTGAAGCGACAGCAGCGCCTGACTCCAGATGAGACCTTCAAAAGGATTTGGGACGACCAGGCACGCCGCCACTGAGCCGACGAAACAGGCCGCCACCCCGATCGAGGAATGTCGGTCGTGGATGTCGTATTCCTCGTCGAACATGCCCGCGGTGATGGTGCCCGCCGCCATGCCCGCCGTCACACTACTCGAGAGGCCCGCAAACAGCAGCGCCACGGCAAAGATGGTCGAGCTTGCCGGGCCCAGAATGGGGGAGAGCGTGGCCGCTGCGACGGCGAGGTCGTCTACGACAATGCCGTGCGCAAAGAAGGTCGTTGCGGCCAGGATGACCATGGCCGAGTTGATCGCCCAGCCCACGCCCATCGAAAAGAGCGTGTCGAAGAGCTCGTAGTGCAGACGCTCTTCGATAACCTGCTCGCCTTGGCCTTCGAAGTGCATGGATTGGATGACCTCGGAGTGCAGGAAGAGATTGTGTGGCATAACGACCGCACCCAGGACACTCACGATGATCGCGGCAGAGCCAGTGGGCATACTGGGCGTGATCCAGCTTGCGGTTGCTTGCGGCCAGTCGACTTTGACCAGCGCGAGCTCTGCTAAAAACGAGAGTCCTACCACACCCACGAAGGCGATGATCCAGCGTTCGGCGCGCTTGTAGGAGCTCGTCATGAGCATCGCCATCGATACTGCCGCCACGATGACGCAACCCGCGCGCACGGGCAGCCCAAAGAGCATTTGAAGGGCAATCGCGCCACCCAGGACTTCGGCCATGGCGGTGGCGACAGTCGCGAGATAGGCACTGGCGAGTACCGTGCGTCCAACGAAGCGGGGGAGGTAACGTGTCGTGGCCTCGGCAAGGCAGGTGCCCGTGGCGATACCCAGGTGCGCCGCGTTGTGCTGCAGCACAATGAGCATAATCGTGGACAGCGTGACGATCCACAGCAGCGCGTAGCCAAACTGCGAGCCCGCGGCCATATTGGAGGCCCAGTTGCCCGGGTCGATAAAGCCGACGGTCACGAGCAGCCCGGGGCCGATATGCCGCGCGATGTCTAGACCTCCGTGACCGCCGGTGCGTCGGGAGCCAAAATGATGTTTGAGATGGTTGAGCATGGTGCGCTCCTGCGTATGGGCGGCGTGACGTCGCATCTGGGCCGTGCGGCGCCACGCGTCGGATTTGGGTTTGGGCTACTTGCGCGCCTTGCCCTGATTGGCCACGGCGTCGATCTTGGCGGCGATGGTCGCCGGGTCGCCGATGTAGCGCTTGTCGAGGACGTTGAAATCGGTGTCGAAGGTGTAGACGAGCGGCACGCCGGTGGGGATGTTGACCTTGAGGATCTCCTCGGACGTGAGGTGCTCGAGCTTCATGACGAGTGAGCGCAGGGAGTTGCCGTGCGCGGCGATGAGTACGCGCTTGCCGGCGAGCATCTGGGGGCGAATCTCGTCTTCGAAATAGGGCCAGGCGCGGGCGATCGTGTCCTTGAGGCACTCGGTATAGGGCAGCTGATCGGGCGCGACATCACGGTATTGCTCCTGGGTGTGGGGATCGCGCGCGTCGTCCGGCTCGAGTGCCGGCGGGCAGACATCGAAGGAGCGGCGCCAGATGAGTACCTGTTCGTCGCCGTGCTCCGCCGCGGCATCGGCCTTGTTGAGACCCTGCAACGCGCCGTAGTGGCGCTCGTTGAGCTTCCAGGATTTGATGACGGGCAGCCACTCGCGATCCATTTGGCCGAGCACGATGTTGAGGGTGTGGATCGCGCGCTTGAGGCGCGAAGTGTAGCAGACGTCAAAGTCGAAACCGGCTTCTTTGAGTGCTCGACCGCCTGCGGCGGCTTCTTCGCGGCCCGTGTCGGTGAGCTCAACATCGGTCCAGCCGGTGAACAGGTTGAGTTTGTTCCACTCGGATTCTCCGTGACGGATAAGGACAAGTTGCATTGCCTGTCGGTCTGCTCGGTGCGCCATAGGGGCCTCCTTGATCTGGCACGGTGTGCGTGCCGTTTGCTTGACGCCGCAAAGGATACCCGTTTTAGGCTTAAAAGTTAACCAAGACTAACAAAATTGTTGTATTTGAATGGGGGGGTGTTCCTATAGTTTTGTCAACTGGGAAATGCTCTCCGTGCGACCGGATC
>CALEXE010000022.1:0-7251 GCA_937925265.1 uncultured Collinsella sp.
GCGTGACCGGCGACACCGACATCAACATCATCGACACCGCCGAGTTCGCGATCCCCGGCCTTGACGACGAGTTCCGCGTCATCGTCTCCCCGTGGATTCTGACGGTGCTCGTGACCGACCGCCTGGCTCGCTACTACGAGACGGTCACCAAGCACAACCTTAAGTATCGTCGCTACTATCACCAGTTCGACTACTAAAGAAAACGGGTGCGGGAACGTGCCGGGCTATTGAGAGGAACACAGAATGAGACAGTACATCATCGCCAGCCATGCGCACTTCGCTACCGGCATCAAGGAGAGCGTCGAGCTGCTCTCGGGTGCTCGCGACAACGTCCACGATCTTTCGATGTTCGTCGATGACCGCATGGACGTGGCCGAGGAGGCCCAAAAACTGCTGGCGGGCATGTCTGCCGACGATGATGTCGTTGTCTGCACCGACCTCTTTGGTGGCAGCGTCAACAATGAGTTCACCAAGATCGTCCAGACGCGTCCCCGCACGTACCTCGTTACCAACATGAACCTTCCTCTGCTCATCCAGCTGCTGTTCTCTGACGAGTCGGCGCCGGTTGAGGAGACGATTCGCGCCATCGTCGCTGCGGACGATACGCGCGTGAAGTTTGTCAACGACCTGCTGGTTGATGACGACGAGGAAGAAGAGTTCTAATCCGCAGCACCTATTGACATGCCGTAAGACGGCGCAAGACCTTTGGGGGGTCACATTATGATTCAGCTACTTCGCGTTGACCATCGCCTGCTTCATGGCCAGGTCGCAGTTTCCTGGGTTCAGGGCCTTGGCTCCAACTGCATTTTTTGCGTGGGCGATAAGGTCGCCAACGATCCGGTGTGGAAGACGACGCTCAAGATGGGCAAGCCTGCCGGCTGCAAGCTCGTCATCAAAGATATGGAGCATGCAATCGAAGCTATCAACTCGGGCGTGACCGACAAGTACAAGATGATCATCTGCGTCGCCACTATCGCTGAGGCAAAGCAGCTTGTTGAGGGCTGCCCGCAGATCAAGTCGGTCAACCTGGGCAACACCAAGCCCAAGGACGAGAAGCGTCCCGACGCTCGTCAGGTCTCTCGTCAGATCTTCCTGACCGCGGCCGAGGAAGCCGATGTGCGCGAGATGCTGGATCGTGGCGTTGAGGTCGAGATTCGACCCCTGGCCGATGACCCCAAGGTTGACTGCGCCAGCGTGCTCTAGGCGTTTAAATTCGAAGAGTCTGAGCTCTTCGTAGTGTCCTATATGGAAAGGGGGATGTATGCTTACCCAAGCAATCCTCATCGGACTTATCGCCGCATTTGGTAAGTTCGACTACCAGCTCGGTACGCTCTATGCGTTCCGCCCCATCGTCCTATGCCCGCTCGTGGGACTGGTGCTGGGGGACCTGCAGTCCGGCCTCGCGATCGGTGCGAGCCTGGAGCTGCTGTTCATGGGCTCGATCTCCATCGGCGCCTACGTGCCGCCTGATGAGACGATCGGCGGCGTGCTTGCCTGTGCCTTCGCTATCCAGCTGGGCCAGAGCACCGAGGCAGCCATCGCGCTTGCCATGCCCATCGCCACGCTGTGCCTTGCCATCAAGAACATCCTCAACGCCGCCCTGCCGATCCTGGTTGACCGCGCTGATGTCTTCTCCAGCCAGGGCAACCTTAAGGGTGTCTATGCGATGCACTTCCTGATCGGTTCCACCGGTGTCATCATGGCGTTCCTGCTGTGCTCGCTGTCGTTCTATCTGGGTGCTGACGCTATCCAGGGCATGCTCGACTTCATCCCGCCCTTTGTCCTTGCTGGCTTTGGCGTGGCCGCCAACATCCTGCCGGCCATGGGCTTCGCCATGCTCGGCCGCCTGGTGCTCACCAAGCAGCTCGTGCCCTTCTACTTCCTGGGCTTCCTGCTGTGCTCCTACGCCAACGTGCCCGTCCTGGGCGTCGCCCTGATCGCCATCATCATCGGCATCGACAAGTTCGACCTGCTCGGCCTGGGCGGAGCCCAGCCCCAGCTCTCCGCGGAAGGGGATGAGGACGATGACTTCTAGTCCCGAGAACAAGATCACGCGCTCCGACCTCGTCAGGAGCGCCCTCAACACCGGCGCCCTGGGCATGGAGTTCTCCTGGACCTACTACAAGCAGATGAACATCGCCTTCTGCCTGATGGTCGCCAACATGCTCAAGAAGATCTACGCCGGCCGCCCCGACGACTACGCCGAGGCCCTGCACCGCCACTGCGCGTTCTTCAACATCACCGTCCAGTTCGCCCCGTTCGTCGGCGGCATCGCGATGGCCATGGAGGAGAAGGTCGCCCGCGGCGAGATCGAGCCCGAGAGCGTCAACGACGTCAAGGCCGCCCTCATGGGCCCGCTGTCCGGCATCGGCGACTCCATCTTCCTGTCGACGCTGCGCGTGGTCGCCGCCGCGGTGGGCATCAGCCTGTGCCAGGCCGGCAACCCCTTCGGCCCCATCGCCTTCCTGCTCATCTACAACGTCCCCGGCTTCGCGCTGCGCGTCTGGGGCGCCGTCAAGGGCTACGAGCTGGGCGTGGGCTTCCTGGACGAGGCCCAGAGGACCGGCCTCATGCAGAAGATCATGACCTGCGTGGGCATCGTGGGCGTCATGGTCGTGGGCGCCATGTGCAAGGACATGTTCTGGGCCAGCATCCCGGTGGCCATCGGCTCGGGCGAGGACGCCCAGACCCTCCAGGACATCCTGGACGGCATCATGCCCGGCATGCTCGGCATGCTCGCCTTCTGGCTGTACTACTGGCTGCTGTCCAAGAAGATCAACCCCATGGCGCTGATCGTGGCCACCATGGTCGTGGGCATCGTCGGCGCGTTCTTCGGCGTGCTGGCGTAAGGGCCCGGCCTATTATTTGCCCCCAAGGGAAACGGCGACCCATTGCGGTCGCCGTTTTTTATTATCGAAAGCTAGCTGGAGGTGCTTCGTGATTCAATCTGACAATCCACCCGATAATGGCGTGAGCGGGGCGATGTATCTATTTGGCACGGCGCTCTTGTGGAGCTTTATCGGCATCCTCGTTCACGCCAATTCGCAGTCAGCTCTATTGATCGGTGCCGTCACGGCAATTTTTATGGCGCTCTTTATTCTGCTCGTCGGCAGGCCTGTCCTCCGCGTCAGCCGTCTTATTGTCCTTGTGGCCGTCTGCAACTTCGTGACGGGCACCACGTTTAACTTTGCCAACCAGCTCACGACGGTCGGCAACGCAATCGTTTTGCAATACACCTCGATGATTTTCGTTATCGTGTATCAATCGCTCGCAACTCACACGCTGCCCCCACCTGTGAAGATTGCCTCCGTGGTGGTTGCTTTTACGGGTATGGGACTTTTCTTTTTAGGTGATTTGAGTGCCGAGGGCATGCTCGGCAACCTGCTTGCCGTCATTTCGGGCGCCACCTTTGGGCTGTGTTTCTTTTTGAACTCTCGCCCCGATGCGTCGCCCATGGTGTCCTCGCTTATCTCCTGCGGTATCTCGATGCTGCCGATCGTCTATTTTGCCGGCGCCCTAGACTCCGTGAAACCCTTTGAGTGGGGGCTCATGCTGGTGCATGGCCTCCTTTGCAGTGGCCTTGCGAGCGTGCTGTATGCCAAGGGGATTGCGCGCACCAACGCGTTTGCGGCCAACTTGGTCTGCATGAGCGAGGTCGTGCTCGCCCCCTGCTGGTCGGCGCTCCTCTTTGGCGAGGTATTTCACTGGAACGAGTTTTTGGGCGCGGCGATTATCGTTTTGGTAATTGTAGCCAACTTGGCATCCGATGCCTTTGGCGATGGCTTTCTGGTGGCGCTTGTCCGCCATCGAAACAAGGAACATGCCTGATGGGATGCGTTTGCCGTTTACGGTAAAAAACACCCCGCTGAGCGAGTGGTATTAAATAGTAAGAACCTGCATACCTATAATTGGTATCAAATCATTTGTACCTGGCATGGGTGTTAGCAGCACACCAGGTACGCTTCGAGCCGTGTAATCAAACTCCCGGAATTGATATCAACAACGCGCGCGACGGGAGGGACGACGGTTCGAGATTCCTTATTGGGAGGAACTATGCTTGTCCAAGCAATCCTCGTCGGCTTAGTCGGAGCGTTTGGATGTCTCGACTACCAGCTCGGCACCCTCTATGCGTTCCGCCCCATCGTCCTGTGCCCGCTCGTGGGCCTGGTGCTGGGGGACCTGCAGACTGGCCTTGCCGTAGGTGCAAGCCTTGAGCTGCTGTTCATGGGCTCGATCTCCATCGGCGCCTACGTACCGCCTAACGAAACCGTCGGTGGCGTGCTCGCCTGCGCGTTTGCCATTCAGCTCGGTCAGGGTACCGAGACGGCCATCGCGCTCGCCATGCCCATCGCCGTCCTTTCGCTGACGATCGGCAACATCACCAATGCTTTGTTCCCTGTGTTTGTCGATATGGCAGACAAGTTCGCCCTCAAGGGAAACCTCAAAGGCATCTACGCCGTTCATTGGGGAATTGGAATCTGGGGTTGCGTTGAGTACTTCCTGCTGTGCGGCGGCGCCTTCTATCTGGGTTCCGACGCCATCCAGGGTCTGCTCGACTTCATCCCGCCCTTCATCATCGACGGTTGCGGCGTTGCCGCCAACATCCTGCCGGCCATGGGCTTCGCCATGCTCGGCCGCCTGGTGCTCACCAAGCAGCTCGTGCCCTTCTACTTCCTGGGCTTCCTGCTGTGCTCCTACGCCAACGTGCCCGTCCTGGGCGTCGCCCTGATCGCCATCATCATCGGCATCGACAAGTTCGACCTGCTCGGCCTGGGCGGAGCCCAGCCCCAGCTCTCCGCGGAAGGGGATGAGGACGATGACTTCTAGTCCCGAGAACAAGATCACGCGCTCCGACCTCGTCAGGAGCGCCCTCAACACCGGCGCCCTGGGCATGGAGTTCTCCTGGACCTACTACAAGCAGATGAACATCGCCTTCTGCCTGATGGTCGCCAACATGCTCAAGAAGATCTACGCCGGCCGCCCCGACGACTACGCCGAGGCCCTGCACCGCCACTGCGCGTTCTTCAACATCACCGTCCAGTTCGCCCCGTTCGTCGGCGGCATCGCGATGGCCATGGAGGAGAAGGTCGCCCGCGGCGAGATCGAGCCCGAGAGCGTCAACGACGTCAAGGCCGCCCTCATGGGCCCGCTGTCCGGCATCGGCGACTCCATCTTCCTGTCGACGCTGCGCGTGGTCGCCGCCGCGGTGGGCATCAGCCTGTGCCAGGCCGGCAACCCCTTCGGCCCCATCGCCTTCCTGCTCATCTACAACGTCCCCGGCTTCGCGCTGCGCGTCTGGGGCGCCGTCAAGGGCTACGAGCTGGGCGTGGGCTTCCTGGACGAGGCCCAGAGGACCGGCCTCATGCAGAAGATCATGACCTGCGTGGGCATCGTGGGCGTCATGGTCGTGGGCGCCATGTGCAAGGACATGTTCTGGGCCAGCATCCCGGTGGCCATCGGCTCGGGCGAGGACGCCCAGACCCTCCAGGACATCCTGGACGGCATCATGCCCGGCATGCTCGGCATGCTCGCCTTCTGGCTGTACTACTGGCTGCTGTCCAAGAAGATCAACCCCATGGCGCTGATCGTGGCCACCATGGTCGTGGGCATCGTCGGCGCGTTCTTCGGCGTGCTGGCGTAAGGGCCCGGCTGCATAGATTTTCGTTTCAACCTGGAAAGGGGATGGAGCAGGCCTATGCCCTCCATCCCCTTTTTGTATAGAAGGAGTTCGTATGTTCGCGAAGGATCGCGAAGCAATGCGCCTGACGCCGGCAGAGGTCAGGCTGATTCTTATTGAGTCCCTGCAGTGGTGCGCCAACAACGCGGTCTACTTTTTGGGGCTTATCGGTGCTGCCACGTATGATCTGGCCGGCACGGCCTTTTTGGTTGCCGCCATTACGCTCGTGCGCAATCTTATGACGTCGGTGGGCAATATGGTGTCGGGATCGGTCATCGACCGCTTTGGGCCGCGTCGGACGTCGTTTGTGACGTGCGTGATTACGGCGGTGCTTTCGCTTGGCGTGGGGTTGGCGCCGTTGTCTGTCCCCGGGCTTGTGTTTGCCGCGTGCGTCTTGGGACTTGCGGGCGGCTTTATCAACACCTGCACGCATGCGTTTCCGGGATATCTAGAGTCGACCACCGAGGGCCGTACTCGTGTGAACGGTCTCATGGTGTTTTACAGCAATATCGCCTATACCGCTGGCCCGCTGCTCGGTGGTGCCATCGTGAGCTGTTTTGCCACGCAATCGGTCTATCTGCTCATGGCGGGCATGATGGGTGTGGCGGCCGTGCTCTCCTTGGGCTGTCACGAGCGTGTTGCTCCCCCAAAAGGGGAGAAGCCGAAGGGAGGTATTCTGGGCGGCATGGCCGAGGGTGCGCGACTTACGTTTCGCGACCACGACCTGCGTCTCATCTTTATCTCGGGCTTTTTGGGTTTCTTTGCGTTTGGCGCGTTCGATTCGCTGGAGTCGTTGTTCTATCGTGATGTGCTCAACGTGGATATCGTCTGGCTGGGCTGGCTGTCCTCGGTCGTGGGCCTCACTTCCTCGGTGGGTGCGTTCATCCTGACCAAGCTTTCTGCTCGCCATGTCAACCTGCGATTGCTGCTCGGCGCGCTTATGGCCGTGGGCATTGGGTCCATGGTGTACGTGGGCACCGATATGCTGGGGGTCGCGATTACCGGTCAGGCGATTAACGGTCTGGCCTGGGGGTTCCTGGAACCGCTGCAGATGATCTTGATTCAGGAGCGCGCCGACATCAAATACCTGGGGCGCATTACCGGCTTTGTGCGTTTTGGCCTGATGAGCGCCGGCGTGGTGCCGCTGCTGGCGGCTCCGTTTTTGGCGGAGGCTTTGGGCGTCCAGACGGTTTTGTTTGGGGCATCGACCATTATTGCGCTGGTAGGAACGCTATTCTTTGTCACACAAGGGAGACGCCAGGGGCGTTAGCTATACATCAAATTCTAATTTAATACCACTCACCAGAGAATTTCGACCGTTTACCGAGGATTGGGGCAGATTGAAAAGTGGTATTAAAAACACGTTAGGTGTATGTCTATAATTGGTATCGAAAAGAAACGCGATGTATAGATTCGCGTGCAAGACAGAAAGGAAAAGCAATGAAGGAAACCGAGAAGATCGAGATCATGCACTTTAGCCAGGAGGGCTACGTCGAGGACGGCAAGAACGTCTACGAGGCCGGCAAGAAGATGACCGCGCTCGCCGACAAGGTCGCCGACGAGGGCTACGACGC
>CALEXE010000023.1:0-21813 GCA_937925265.1 uncultured Collinsella sp.
GACGGAAAGCACATTAAGTGCTTTCCTTTGCGTGCGGAACTCGCGACAAACTTAACCCCCGCCCCCAGCCCCGGAGACCCTCCCTGCCGTCACTTTGTTCGAGTCGTTGTTGTTCCTCGCCGCTTCGCGGCTCGGCGGCCCCGTTCTCCGCGGCGGGGTTTGTCTAAGGATCTTGCTGAAGCTCTGCCTTTGGCTCAAATGGAAACGGGGGACGCATCTGCATCCCCCGTTTTTGTTGCGGTTAGTCCAAGTCAATAAACTTGGTGCTTAGGATCTTGCCGTCTTTGACGAGCATTCTGGCCATGGTGGGGCCTCGGGTGCCTCTGGGGTAGCTGGCGCTGCCCGGGTTGAGGACTAAGCAGCGGCCCACTTGGGCTTCTTTGGTTACGTGGGTGTGACCGTTGATGGCTACGTCTACGGATCCCACCGGAAGGTCTTCGCGGTAGTGGGCTACGGCGAATTTGAGGCCTTCGTAGGTAAAGAGCGCAAGACGGTCTACATCGGGGCCGTAGTCGCGGTAGTAATCGTTGTTGCCCAATACGGCCCGCACAGGGGCGATGGTGCACAGGTGCTCGTAGTCCATCTCTGACGTGAGGTCGCCGGCGTGGATGATCAGGTCTGCGCCCTCAAGCTCATCCAAGAGCGCAGGCGATAAATAGCCGTGGGTGTCCGAGATGATGTCGATACGCTTGGCGCTTGCACTGTTCATGGGATCCCTTCCGCAAAAAACGATTCGGCAGATACATACAAAAAAGGCCCCACGGCTCCGCAGACGATGGGTCTACAGGGCTGCGGGGCCAGTGTGCTAGAGACTCAAGGCCTTCTTGAGCGGCACGACGCGGCGGCGCGAAACCGGTACGCGTTCGTCGACGCCCGTAATGCCCAGCTGGATGGCGCCCGAGGGCACCGTCTCGACGTCCGTAACGCACGCCAAGTTGACGATATAGCGGCGGTGAACACGGAAGAAGCCAAAGTCGCAGAGCTTGGCCTCAAACTGCGCCAGCGAGGTCGTCGACAAAAAGCGATCATCGACGGTATAGATGCAGGAGTAATCGTCCTTGGCCATGATAAAGCGAATGTCGTCCACGGGAATGAGCACCTTGCGGCCGCCCTTTTCCACCGGGATACGCTCGATGGTCACTTTGCTGTCCGTAACCGGCTTGGCGCGTTGCATGACCTTCTCGATCGCGCGATCCAAGCGAGCTTCCTCGACAGGCTTCATCAGATAATCGACGGCATCGACGTCGAATGCCTCGACCGCATGGTCGCTATACGCAGTCACAAACACGATCGCCGGCGGATTTTTGAGCTTATGCAGCGCCTCGGCAAGTTGCAGGCCCGAGGCACCGGGCATCGAGATATCGAGAAACACGACATCCACGCGACTTTCCATAAGCATCTCGATGGCGGAGCGGACGCTCGACGCCTCCGTGATCGTGCCGATCTTGCCCGTTTGCTCGAGCAGGAAGCGAAGCTCCGAGCGAGCCGGCGCCTCATCATCCACAATCATCGCACGCAGCATAGGGATAAAACCTTTCGTCAACTAACTACGCCGGGCGTCCGTCGCATGACGTTGAGCCCGTAGCCTTTTATTTTACTCTTGAATGTCAAAGATGCTCTCTGACAAATCAAGATGAAGGAGCACTTTGGTGCCCTTGCCCGGCGCCGATTCGACACGCGTATAGGAGTGCGGCCCATAAAAGCGATGGATGCGCTCCGAAATATTGTGCATGGCCACACCGGCGCCGCCACCCTGGGGAGAGCTGGCGTCGGGACGGGCAGAGCGCTCGTCAAACAGTCTGGCGGCGGTACCCTCATCCATGCCCACGCCATTATCGGCCACGGCAATCAAGATTGCATCCTCGCCGTCTTGGTGAACGGTCACGTCGATCCTCAGGGCGTCGTCATCGCCCATACCATGACGCACGGCGTTCTCGACAATCGGCTGGATCACGAACGCCGGCACCAGCGTATCTTCCACGTCCTCGGACACATCGAACGTCGCAAGCACGCGGTCCTCGCCAAAGCGGGCCTTCTCAAAGGTAAGGTAGCGCTTGGTCTGTGCGACCTCGCGCGAGACCGGAATAAGCGATCCCGAGTTGTCGAGCGTGGCACGATAGAACGATGAGAACTCACGAAGCAGTTCGCGGGCCCGCAGCGGGTCGGTGCGCGTAAACGATGCAATGGTGTTCAGCGTGTTGAACAGGAAGTGCGGGTTAATCTGCGCCTGCAGCGCACGCACCTCGGCGCGCGCCGTGAGCTCCTTTTGCACCTCGAGCTCGTGGATGGCGAGCTGTGTGGACAAGATCTCGGCAAAGCCCGAGGCAAGCGCGTACTGGGTACGGTCGACGGCGCGCGGGGTCTTGTAGTAGAACTTGAGCGTACCGACGGTACGATCGCCCACCTTGATGGGGGCGATAATGCCGGCGGGGACTTGGTTGTGCGAGCCGTCCGAGCCCACGACATCCACCATACGGTTGAACGACTGCACGATGCCATGTTCGATAACGTAGCGTGTGGCAAGCGTGTGGATGGGAGAATCTGGCAGTAGTTTTTCCTCAAACTCGCCCGCGCAGGCAAGCACGTTGTCCTCGTCGGTGATGGCCACCGTCATGGCGCGCGTCTCGGGCAAAATGCGCTGGCACACCAAACGCGCCGATTCCTGTGTCAAACCGCCCTTAATGTCCTCGAGCATGGCCGAGGCCACCGAGAGCGTCTCCTCGGTGTACTGGGAGCGCACCGAATCGGGATTGAGCGTCAAAAAGATAAAGATGCACAGAAAGATGCACAGCAGCGCGCAGGCAATCACCGTGGCGATCGGCTCGATACCGGTCACCAGGGCAAAAATAAAGTACACCAGCACGCAAATGGCGCAGGCGACGGCAATGATGCGAAAGATTGATATTGAACTATCGCGCTGGGCGCGGCGGTCGATCATTCGGCCCCCTCCAGGATACTGATCAGTTGTGCGTCACGCCAAAGCCCGTCCATGATCTTGGGCCAAAAGCTCTGGAAACGCAGATAGCTTGCAGCGTTTTGGCGCGCATAGGCCTTTGCCTCGTCGATACCATGGCGCCAGATGCGCAGGTAGCCCTCATGCTCGCGGGTAAACACGCTGCGGACCATAGCGGTCTTGCGCACGCGGTCGTCGAGCTCGCGCGAAATCCACGGGCCCGGGTAGGGCATGAGCGATGCCGCCGTAACGGGAATGAGCTCCTTTTGATGCGCGGCGAATGTCAACTTGGCCCGTTCGTAGTACCAACGGTATACATCCTGCATAAAGCGCGGTGAGCGCTTCTCGGACTCGGGCGGCAGGTGACGAACGGCCCACTCGTTGTCAAACCACACGTCATAGCCAAACATGCGCATGTTAAAGAGGTAATCCAGATCCTCGCCACGGGTGATAAACGGATCAAAGGCCACACGCGTAAAGGCGCGGGCGTGCAGGGCCATCAGGCCGCCGCACACGTAGTTGGAGCGCGAGATGCGGGTGCCCGAGAGCGCCTTTTTCATCCAACGGTTGAACTCGATGCGCTTGGTCCACCAACGATGGCAGATGCCCACCTTGTCCGTGGGCGCCAGCGGGGATCCGTCGCGATCGTAAAAGTAACCGCTCTTGACCAAAATCGGCAGGCCCTGACGCGTCTGCTGGCCCAGCGCATAGGTCGCGCGCTTCATAAAGTCGGCGTCGATGACAGTCTCATCGTCATCCAAAAAGATAACCGCGTCATGCCCCAGCACAGCGGCACAGGCTAGCCCCATGTTGCGGATGGCGCCGTAGCCTCGCAGACTCACGCACTCGCCCGAACCCTTGGGTGCGATCTGAGCAACCCGGTCTGCGATGCGCGAGGCCTGGGTGTTGGTAACAACGGTGACCTTGAGCGTGGGATGCGCGTCGACAATCTCGTGCACGCGCAGCGACACATCGGCTGTGGCAGAAACGGGACAGACCACCAAAAGGATGATGCGCGGGATGTCACGTACCTGCTCAAGCGAGGCCAGGCAGCGGTCGAGTTCGGGATTGTCGGCGTTGAGTCGTGTCGAATGGTCATAGGTGCCAGGGGCGTTTGCGCGAGCGTCATCGCCCGCCCAATACGTTGGAATCACGACCGTGGCGTTCATGCCTTACCCTCCCTGCAACACAAAAACGGGACGCCGCCAAACACAGGCGACGCCCCGCGACCTAGCTGACTCCATCATACCCACTTGGGCTAATCATTGTTCGAAAGTCAGAATGTTTATTGCGGATAACCCCAAAAGAGTATCGCGGCGGACGCAATTACCGGCAAGTTCCTATGCGGCCTGCTCTGCCGTCTGAGACATGCGGGACAGGCGAACCAGCAGCATAAAGCCAACAACCAGCAGCACGCCAATGGAAAGGACGCCCAGCGACGGGTTGCCGGTCAGCGAGGTGACGACCGACACTAGAAAGGTGCCCATGACGCTTGCATAACGACCAAAGATGTCAAAGAAGCCGTAGTACTCGTTGGATTTTTCTTTAGGGATAATGCGGCCAAAGTAGCTACGGCTGAGCGCTTGCACGCCGCCCTGGAACAGGCCGACCATAATGGCAAGCACCCAGAACTCAAAGGCGGTCTTTAGGAAGAACGCGGCGAACAGCACAATGCCCATGTAGGCGGCGACCGCCACCAGAATCATGTTGAGCGTGCCCACGCGTCCGGCGAGCTTGCCGTAGATGATGGCGGACGGAAAGGCCACAAACTGCGTGACGAGCAGTGCCAGCACCAGCTGGGTCGAATCGATACCCAAAGCCGAGCCGTAGCTGGTTGCCATGGAAATGACCGTGTGCACACCGTCGATGTAGAAGAAGAACGCGATCATGTAGACCAGCACGGTCTTGTTGTGGGCGATCTCGCGCATGGTGTGTCCGACCTCGGAGAACACACCGCCCACGATGTGGCCGATGGTGTCCTGGGGACCGCGCTCGCGACCGTACTTTTGCTTATAGGTGCGAATGAGCGGCAGGGTAAAGATAAGCCACCAGGCACCGGTGATGATAAACGACAGACGCGTTGCCAGCATGGTGGGGACGCCGAGAGCGGGGCCACCCATGATAAGCGCCAGGCAGATGATGAACGGTACGGTGGAACCAATGTAGCCCCAGGCATAGCCCGAGCTGGACACGGCGTCCATGCGCTCGTCGGTGGTAATGTCGGGCAGCATGGCGTCGTAGAACGTCATAGAAGAGTTAAGCCCGATGGTGCACAGCACGTACACGGTCAAAAATGCCATGGCGGACATTGGGATAGCCTGCGCCAGGCAAAGGACCAGGCCCGTGAGGAAGAAGCCCAAGAAGAACTTGATCTTGTTGCCAGCGTAATCGGCAAGCGCGCCCAGAATGGGCATGAGCATGGCAATGACTAGCGAGGCAATCGTCTGAGCGTTGCCCCAAGCGACCACCAGGTCTGCCGAGGAAGCACCGGTATTGATGGCGTTAAAGTAGATGGGCACCACCGAGGTATTGAGCAGCACGAGGGCCGAGTTGCCCACATCGTACATAACCCAGTTACGCTCGAGCTTGGTGTATTTCATGGACAGGGACCCTTCGTATTTGCCCGATATGCAGTTAGTTCATCGTACCCCAATTGTCCAGAGGCGCCGGTAAGGATTCGGCAAAGGGGCACGCACGGGCCCTACTCCTCGCGGTCGAACTCTTCGTCGGCACCGAGCACGCGACCGCTGTAATTGACGTGGTTGGTCACGGCTTCCATATCGCCGGTCTCGATAAAGCGGGCGACCGTGCACTCGTAATCGACCAGCGCGCGGTCAAAGACCTCGGGGAAACTCTCGGTCGAGACTTCATCAGTAAAGGGGTTCTTCCATGCCAAGTGGCCCAGGTTGCCGGTACGCTCGGGCAGCTCGGTCGTCACGCGGTGCGCAAGGCCGTCGAGCAGCGAATAATCGTGCACCAAGCCCTCGAGCAGGACAATCGCGCGCGTCTTGGCCGAACCGGCCGGCTCGATAGTACGGTAGAGCAGCTGCATGTCGGCTACGGCGCCGGCGTACTCCCCCGCCGGGATGTCGATACCGTACACGCGCCCGGCGACGTAGCTCATCAGCACGCCGGCAACGCGATTGATGCGGTCGGTCGTGACGATCTCGCCCGCCGGCGGATAATCCTCGACCGTGGCCCCGTCACGTTTAAGCTGCAGCATCAGCACGTCCAGGTCGCTTTCGAGCACGGCGTGAACTTGACTGCCCGAAGCCTCGAGCTCGGGGTCGGACTCAACAATGCCAAACTGCTGCTCGTAGACAAAGGGATGGGCATTGCGGTCGAGCACATAGTGCGACAGCAGGCCCAGCGCAAACGCGCGACCCAGATTGGCATCGCGCGGCTGCAGGTGCGACACGCCATCGCGCAGGCACGAGAACTGGCGCGACATGCGCGAGCGGTGCATGACCTGAGCAAGCGACGTACAGTCGGAAATGCGCGGCGTGAGCATGTGGAAGAAAAACGGGTCGGGACCTTGGTTTCCCAGGATAAAGGCGATGCGCTCCTCGTCGGACGTAATAACGCCCTGAGGAAGACGGTCGATGCTTTCCTCGCCAAACAGATGATGGGTGATAAGCGCGGGCATAATGATCCTTTCGATTTCATTCGATGCCACCCATTATGCCCACCGCACGGTCACGCCAAACCTGCAGTGGCAAACGATGGCATGCGGACCGCCTACGCAAGCCCCAAGTGCGCCTTAACCTCGGCAGCGCGACGACGGGACACCGGCACCGTCGAGCTCACGCGGTCGAGCCTGAGCTCCATCAACCCCGTGGAGCCAATCTCAACATTGTGCACGTCTTCCAAATTGACCAGATAGCTGCGATGAACACGAATAAAGCCCTCGGAGGCCAAGCGACGTTCGAGCGAAGAGATCGACTCATTGATCAGATATGTTCCCTCGGCGCAGACGGCGTTGCAAAAATCGGCACGCGCCTCAAAGTAGCAGACATCCGCCACGGGGATGAACACCTTTTTACCCCCGCGGTCCACCGTCAGGCGAAGGGGCTGGCGCGGGGTATGGACAGCGCGGCGAACACCCAGGGCGGTTTCGATCTTGTCGAGCGCCTTCGACAGGCGCGCGTCCTCGACCGGCTTGACGACATAGTCGACAGCATCGAGGTTATACGCGTCGGCCGCGAACTCTGCAAACGCCGTCACAAACACCACCACCGGCGGCGTCTTTAGGTTTTGCAGGGTCTCGGCTAGCTCAATTCCCGAGCGGCCGGGCATCGTGATATCCAAAAACAGCACGTCGGGCTTGTTCGACAGAATCGACTCCACGGCCTCGGTGACATTGCCCGCCTCGGCAATCTGGCCCACACGTGCATCCTTTTCCAGCAGATAACGTAGCTCAGCCCTAATAGGAGGCTCGTCATCAACCACCAAGATGTTCCATCCCTCGGACATATGCGCTTCCCCTCTTTTTTCTCTCAATCCAACCGCGCGCTACACCTTCATCGGCGCCGGCTCATGCGGCTCGCCGTTCAGCTCGACGATGACCTGCGTCCCCACGCCCTCCTGGGACTTCACGCGCATGCCAGAATCTTCCCCGTAAAAGAAATGGATGCGCTGAAGCACGTTGAAGAGCGCCAGGCCGCAGCCTCGCTTGATGGAGCCGTCGGCGGTAATGCTCTCGGGCTCCTCTCGGCGATGCTGCTCAAACAGGTGCGCGCAGACTTCTTCGCTCATACCGATGCCGTCATCTTCGACGATGATCTCCAGACCGTCATCGGTCTCAAAAGCCCTAACACGAATAGAAAGCGGCTCGGTCTCGCGCTGGGCATGCTTGATGCAGTTTTCGAGCAGCGGCTGTAAGATAAACGGCGGCACCATGCTGTCGCGCACCTCAAAGTCGATGTCGACCGAAACGCGCAGACGGCCGTCGCCATACCGGGCCTGCATAAGATTGATATAACGAGTGCCCTGTTCCACCTCATGCTCGAGCGTGGTGAGCGTATCGGAGTCAGAAAGCGTCTGACGATAGTAATTGGAAAAGTCGATCAGCAGCGATCGCGCCTTGTCGGGCTCGGTTCGCACGAGCGACACGATAGTGCTGATGGTATTGAACAGAAAATGCGGGTCGACCTGCGACTGCAGGGCGCGCAGCTCCACGCGGGCCGTAAGCTCGTCCTGGCGCTCGAGCTCAAAGCTGGCGAGCTGCGTGGAAATGAGATCGGCAAAGCCCGAGGCTAACGCCGTCTGGCGCATATCGATGCTGCTCAGGCGGGGATAGTACAGCTCGAGCGTACCCACGCAATGCCCGCGCACGGTAAGCGGTGCGACAATACCGGCGCGCAGGCGCGGAAAGTAGCCACCTGTCTCGGTCGAGGCATCGCGCGAGAAAACGCTTTGCTCACCGCTGTTGATCACATTGAGCGTGGTCCGCAGCACCACCGGGGTGCCCGCGGGGCATTTTGCCGAGTCCTCGCCCCAGCTTGCCAACACCTGCTTGCCGTCGGTAAAGCAGATGGCAGAGGCGATGGTTTCGGACAGGATGATCTTAGAGGCGCCCAGGGCAGCTTCGGGCGTAAGGCCGCGCGACGTGTAGGCGAATATTTTCGACGCGATGGCGAGCGTGCGGTCGGTAGCGCTCGATGTGAGGTCGTCGGGAACGACAAAGACGTACGAGAAGAAGAAGCACAGCATGACCAAGCCGGCAATGACGACAACGGCCGGAACGGGATTGGGATTATCGGTTAGATCCCAGATGAGCAGCAGGATAAGCAGCGGAACGACAATACCGAGCAAGATGGCTTGAACCACATGCTGAGCGGTACGAAAGACCTTGGTAGAGTTGTAGCTCTTGCCCAGAATCAGCCTATTGAGATCCACCGTCATCTCCTTCTTACTGACGCACCCCATAGCAATAAAGAGGGCCGCAAGCGACCCTCTCCATTGCATTATGCAATCAAAAACTGTGTTTTACATCCAGCCATCGACAAACGGTATCTTAGGCGCTGTATTTGTTGGCCTCGCCAAAGGTGCCAGCCTCGACGATCCAGCCGTCCTTCATGATGACGTCCATGTTGTCGGTGTTGAGCACGTGGATGTCGGCGGCGACGTCACCGTTGACGACCAGCAGGTCGGCGCACTTGCCGGCCTCGATGGAACCGGTCTCGTCCTCGATGTGGCACATCTTGGCACCGTTGAGGGTGGCACAGGTGATGGTCTCGACCGGGGTGAAGCCGATCTTGTCGACGAACTCGTACATCTCCTCGATAGAGCAGGTGCCGTACGGGGTGACGAAGGAGAAGGAGTCGGAGCCGATCGTCATGACGACGCCGCGCTTCTTGGCCTCGCGCAGGCAGTCGTAGTTGCGCTGCAGCTCCTTCTCGACCAGGGTGCCCTCGTACTTGTCGTGCAGCTCGGGGACGTAGACGGGCGGATAGGTGGCGTACCAAGTGGGCAGGAAGGCGATCGTCGGGGTGAAGAAGGTGCCCTGCTCGGCCATGAGGTCCATGGTGCGCTCATCGATATCGAAGCCGTGAATCAACTGCTCGCAGCCAAAGCGAACGGAATCGTAGGCAGCGGCGTGGTTGTTGTAGCAGTGGCTCCACACGGGGATGCCGACCATCTTTGCCTCTTCGACCACGGCCTGGATCTCCTCGGAGCAGTAGTGCTGGTCGCGGCCGGAGTCCCAGCGCCAGATGCCGCCACCGGTAGCCCAGATCTTGATGGCATCGGGGTTCTCGCGCAGGCGACGACGGACGGCCTTGCGCAAATCCCAAGGACCGTCGACCTGGTCGCCCCAGGGATGCGATTCCTTGTTGAGCTCCTGGCTGCAGTGGTGGGAGTCACCGTGACCGGCAACACGGCAGAAGCCGAGTCCGGTGGCCAGAACGCGCGGGCCCTTAAAGACGCCCTTGTCGATGCAGTCACGGATCTGGATACCAAAGCGGCCGATCTCGCAGACGGTGGTGAGGCCGTGGGTGAGGCAGTCGTAGGCCTGCTTGACGGCAACGGCCTGCTTCTCGAGGAGCGGCTGCATGACCCAATCGGTGTCATCGTCGGTCAGGTTGCCCGAGAAGTGCAGGTGGGTGTCGATCAGGCCGGGAAGGACGGTCTTGCCGGCGGCGTCGATAACCTCAACGCCCTCGGGAAGGTCCTGCATAGTGCCGGCGTACTCGATCTTGCCGTTGTCGTCGACGAGAACGAGGGAGTTCTCGACCGGCTCGGCACCGGTACCGTCGATGAGCTTGCCGCCAACGATTGCATACTTAGTGGACATGGTTCCTCCTTATGGATCCATATAGTGGGCGAGGCCGTGTTGGGTTAAGGCCTCACAAAACTACCCAAGTGGTGCCGGGTTCGGTGCGCGGAAGAGAGGATCCCGCGCACCCGATCCGCCCCGGCTAGGCGCTACTTTTTGCGGGAATTGGTAAAGGCCATAAGAGCCAGGCCAATGGCCAGCCAGCCGATCACGATGCTCCACTCCACCATGTTGAGGGAGGCGGGAGAGAACGGAATCACGAGCAGCCCGATGATGACGGCGCAGGCAGCGACAGCGAGGCAGATGCCAAACTTGCCGCCGGGCACCTCGTAGGGACGAGGCAGGTCGGGCTCGGTGAAGCGCATGCGCAGGCAAGCGAGGGCGACCATGCCGCAGGAGAAGATGAAGGCGAGGGCCGACACGTTGGTCAGAGGAATGAGCATGTTCTTGCCCAGGAACGGACCGATGACGGTGATGACGCCCAGGACGACGCAGGCGAGCTTGGGAGCGCCGGACTTGGGATCGACCTCGGCGAACTTCTCGGGCAGCTGGCCCTTGCGGCCCATGGCGAGCATGATGCGGCTCGTGGCGCCGTAGAAGGAGTTCATCGGGCCCATGGGTCCAAGCGTGGCGATGACGAGCATGGCCAGGTACAGAAGCATGTTGATGCCCTTGAGGCAGGCAAGCGCGGGAACCGGGCTCTTAACAAACTCATGCCAGTCGAGGATGGTGCCGAACGAGTAGATGCAGACCATGTAGAAGCCGCCTGCGGCCAGCAGGGCTAGGGAGATGATCTTGCCGAACTTGTTCCAGTTGAGGCCCTCGGCTGCTTCCTCAGCCTGCTGAGGAATGGTGTCGAAACCGGCGTAGAAGAACGGGGTCAGAACCAGGACCGACACGATGCCGGCGAACAGGCTGGTGCCCTCGGTAGCGGGCTTGCCGCCACCAGCGCCGGTGACCTGGGAGAACACGGGCATGGCGTGTTCCGGCGAACCGGTGAACAGCGAGACGCCCATGGCGAGCAGCATGCCGCAGAGCAGGGCCTTGGTCAGGAAGGCCTGGAGCTTGGCGGCCGAGCTGGCACCGCGGAAGTTGAGGAAGATGACGTAGGTTGCAAAGCCGAGCGCGATCAGCGTCGGGAACAGGTAAACGTCGGCGCCCAAGATGGTATAGAGCTTGACGGCACGCAGCCACTCAAGACCGGGCAGGCTGCCGAACATCTCGGACACGAGGGTCGAGATAGCGATGGCCTCCCACGGGCACAGGATGCCGTTGCCCAGGGCCAGGAGCCAACCGGTGATATAGCTCAGCGTACGGCCAAAGCTACGATCGACATACTCGACGATGCCGCCCGAGATGGGGATAGCAGCCGTGAGCTCACCGAAAACAGCTCCGACGGGCACGAGAAAGATTGCACCCAAGAGGAATGCGATCATAGCGGGAACGGGACCGCCGCCCACGACCATCCAGTCGCCGACCTGCAGAACCCAACCGGTACCGATGATGGCACCGAAACCGATGGTGAAGAAGTTCCAGAGCGAAAGCGTTTTCTTCATGCCACCGTTACCTTCGACTGCAACTTCTGCGTTCTTGTCCGCCATTGTTCCCCTCCTTTCCTTATTGACGCCTCTTTGACGTCACCCCTTGCGCGGTCTGTTTTGCCGCGCGCTTTTATTTCGTGGCTTTAAGATACGGCCTTGGCACAGCAGCGCCGCTTGCGGCTCGACCGAAGGCAGAACCGCAAAACGAGCGGCGCCGTTTTTGGGACGAACGGCGGGAGACGTCATTCGTCTTGGACGCTTTCATCTTGTCTGCTTTTGAATACCTGTTGCCGTGACGCTTGGCGCGCGGCGCGGCAACGTTCATACCATTTGTCAGGCTTTTGGCGCACATACCCATGTGTCGCGCATCTTTTTATGTAGGATAGACAAGTTACACACGAGGCAAGGTGATTCGAATGGCATACGGATACAATGACGGCGACCAACGGCCACAAAGCGTGCGCCTTGCCGGCCGCACCACGCCAACGCCCAGAAGCACCTCCGACAACGGCAACCAGCAGCGCCCCCAAGAGCAGCCCGGGGCTTCTTCTCGGCAACAAAGCCGTACCGTGCAGCAGTCAGACCGCGTGAGTACGAGCACACGCCAACGCCAGGCCGACACATCGCAGCCGCGCCGCTACGATCGCCGTAAGACCGATTACTACGTTAAACGCTCCTTTTCGCGACCTCAACGCGATCGCGGCAATTCCGCCCCTCACCCCGCGTCGCATACCACAAGCCACGTGCTTCCGGCCCGCCGCCTACGCCTTGCGCTTTGCTCCATTGCCGCCTGCCTCGTCTTTGTGTTTTTGGGATCCTGTATCTCCCACGGATCAGCCGGTCTTGAACCCACTGCCGAGGACAAGCTGCTTAAAGCTCCCGTCGCACCCGGCTACTCATTTGCTTTTTCGACCCCGCGCTCGCAGTGGAGTGCCGGCACCATGCCCCACATCTACCAAATTGACCCCGCATGGTCGGAGCTGCCCTATGCCGGTGGCACTATTCGCGAAAACGCTTGCGGTCCCACTTGCCTCACCATGGTCTATATCTTTAAGACTGGCCACGCCGATATGACGCCGGTCGATATGTGCGCCCTTTCCGAGGCGGGCAACTATGCCCCCACTGGTGCCACCGAGTGGTCGTTTATGACAGGCGGTGCGTGGCAGCTGGGGCTCAACGGAACACAGCTCTATAACAATCGCGAATCGATTACCCAAGCACTTCGCTCGGGTGCGCCCGTCATCGCCGCAGTGCGCCCCGGCACGTTTACCAACGTAGGCCACTATATCGTGCTCTACGGCATCGACGATGCCAACCAGATTGGCGTCTACGACCCCAACTCGGCCAGCCGCAGCGCCCGCCGCTGGGGCGTGGTGGAGGTCCTCAACGAAATCGAAGCCATGTGGGCCTACTACTAGTCATTGGGCACTCATTGCACTCATTGGGGACAGACTTAAATGAGTAGCCCCAGGCTGCCAGGAACTGCCGACACGGAAAGCGCATCCCATTTTGGAGCTCAATAGCGGGATGCACTTTCCGTTAGCGGCCCGTTTGGGAAACTACGTTCCACTTTCCGGCAACATTCCGGGATGCATTTTCCGGTTGAGGCCCTCAAGGGAAACTATGTCCCATGTTGAACGCTCATTCTGGGATGCGCTTTCCGCAGTTGATTGATGCGGGCTTTAAGGACTGTTCCAAGCTGCCAGCAGAAAAGGAACGTCCCCAAGTGCCGGGTTTCCGCAGTCATTGGGGACAGACTTAAATGACTAGTCTTTTAAGAACGTCCCCAATGACTACCCACAGAATGAGGGTCTCATCGGGGACTAGGTAAATAACAAAAGCCCCCGCGGCCGAAACGGGCCACGGGGGCAGCAGGCTTGCAAGGGTTAACTCAAGTCCTCGCCATTTGATGCAATGACCTTTTGATACCAGCAGAAGCTGTCCTTTCGGTAGCGATCGAACGTGCCTTTGCCCGTATCATCGGCATCAACATAAACAAAGCCATAGCGCTTCTTCATCTGCCCCGTCGAGGCAGACACCAAATCGATACAGCCCCACGGCGTGTATCCCATCAGGTCAACACCGTCCTCGACAATTGCATCGCGCAGCGCAAGAATATGCCTGCGCAGGTAATCAATATGATACGCATCGTGGACTTTGCCGTCTTCCAGCGCATCGAGTCCGCCCACACCGTTCTCGGCGATAAAGAGCGGAAGATGGTAACGATCGTGGTAGCCGGCAAGCGTCACGCGCAAACCCAGCGCATCGATCTGCCACTTCCAGGCAGTCTCTTTATCCTTGAGGTACGGATTGCGCAACGTCGGGAACACGTTGCCCTCCGCCTTCTCGGCGATCACCTGATCATCGGCGCACACCAAGCGCGAGCAATAGTACGAGAACGAGATGAAGTCGACCGTATGCTCTGCCAGATACTCCGTATCGCCCGGCTCAAAGGGCACGTGAACACCCTCTTTCTCGAGTGCACGCAGCTTCCAAGCAGGATAGGCGCCCGCAGCCATCACGTCTGTGTAGAAGTAGCGGCCGCGGTCCTCCTCATACGCAAGCCATACGTCCTCGGGCGCACAACGGTACGGATAGGTCGCACCGGCAGCGACCATGCAACCCACCTTGTTTGCGGGATCGATCTTGTGCAGAATCTCGACAGCGCGAGCGCTCGCCATAAACATATGGTGCGAGAACGCCGCGGTCACGGCTGCACGGTCACGCTCATCCTCGAGCGTGACACCCGCGTTGAGATAGGACAGCGCCACGCTGTTGATCTCGTTGAACGTAAGCCAATAACGCACGAGGCCCTGGTACGCGCGTCCGACGGTCTCGACGTAGTGCGCATACCGCTCGATCATCTCTCGGCTTTGCCAGCCACCATAGCGCTCGACCAGAGCCAACGGATAGTCGTAGTGCGACAGCGTCACAAGCGGCTCGATTCCATGCTCGCGCAGCGCCTCGAATACTTGACGGTAAAACTCCAAGCCCTCGCCGTTGGGCTCGGTCTCCATCCCTGTGGGAAAAATACGGCTCCAGCAAATTGAAAGACGCAGGCACTTAAAGCCCATCTCGGCAAAGAGCTCGACATCCTCGTGCCAATGATGGAAGAAGTCGTTGCCCCAGCGGCATGGATACAGCCTGTCCGGATCGTCCACGGGCTTTTGCCTGCCAAACATTACATCCCAGCGGTCGGAACCCTGTGGGATCAGGTCGGAGTGCGACATGCCGCGGCCGCCCTCGTTCCAGCCCCCTTCGGCCTGGTTGGCGGCGAGGGCACCACCCCACAAAAAGCCCTCGGGCATACCGGCGGCAGACGTTCTGTCAAAGTAACTCATGCTACTCAGCATCCTCGGCAGAAGCTGCCGCGGCGTTCTCCTGCTCCTGAGCCAGGAGCTGGTTATCGTACACCTTAAAGAACGGGTACCAGACCACAGCCATGACCACGATCAAAACGATCGTAAACACCCAGATGCGCGGGTCGAGGCACTGGACAAAGCCCTGAACGAAGATGGGGAACGTGCCGCTCACCAAGATGTAGAAGTTAGAGACAAGACCCAGTGAGACCGCACCCCAATACAGCAGGGCCGAGATCATGCCGCCTAGCACAAACGGAATCATGAGGATCGGGTTGAAGATGATGGGCGCGCCGAAGATCGCGGGCTCGGAGATACGGAAGAAGCTCGGCACGATCGATGCCCTGCCAAATGCCTTGAGCTGCTGCGACTTTGCCCTAAACGCGCAGAGCGCCACAAAAGAGAACGTATTACCCGTGCCGCCGATGAGGTTGATGGCCAACGACATGAGCACCGGGTGGAACTCAAGCGGCTGCCCGGCAGCATAGAGCGAGGCGTTGGCGGCAAAGGCGGCAAGCGAGACCGGGGCGGTGATGGGCATTACGATCATGTTGCCGTGGACGCCAAAGCACCAAAACAGCAGCGTCATGAAGCAGATAAGCAGTGCGCCGGGCACAGAGTCAACTGCGACGGAAAGCGGGGCAGCGAGCAGCTTCTCGATAACCGAGGGGATGGACAGCGCGGGATCGATCATCTGGATCAGCAGGTTGCCGCCAAAGAAGATGAGGATGTTGGCGAGCATAGGTACGATGGCGCCAAAGGTTTCGGACAAAAACGGCGGCACGCCATCGGGCATCTTGATGGTGATGCCCTTGGTCTGGCAGAAGCGCGTGACCTCGACGGAGACCAAGGCAACGATGATGGCGGTAAACAGGCCCTGCGCACCCAGATAGGTGCAGGGGACCGCCTGGAGCACGGACTCGTCAGCAAGCTGGTAGTAGGACGACGGCGCCGCGGCGATCAGGAACATCACCAGCGAGGTCATGCCGGCGTTAAGCTTGGGCATCTTGTAGGTGCCCGCCAGGTTATAGGCGATTGCGAACGTCACGATCACCGACAGTATGCCCATCGTCATATTGAAGGGGATGAGCAGCGTGAGCTTATTGGCCGTCGCAAAATCGAGCCAAGGGCCAAAGACGGACCAGAACCCGCCCTGCGCCACCAGGTCGGCCGTGACCGGCGGGTTGGCGAGGATCATAAAGACGGCAGATACCAAGATGAAGCTGATCGCGCTCATAAAGCCCTTTTGCATGGAGGCAAAGTGGCGCTCGGTGCCGCAGAAATTGGCGATAGGGGTCAGTTTTTCCTGAAGCAGGGTCATGAACTTCTCCATGGTTGCCTCCTAACCCAACAGCGACTGGGCGAGTGCCAGCACGTTGGCGGCGTTGCCCATGCCGTAGTCCTGTGCGGGGATGACCGCGGTCGGCTTACCGCTCCCCTGCTTGACGGTGTTGAGCTGGTAGGACACCTGCGGCCCCAAGAGCAGCACGTCATAATTGGCGCACGTCTCCTGATACTCGCCGATACCCACCGCATCGATATCGAGCTCGATGCCGTTTTGCTCCGCATATTTCTCGAGTTTCTTCATCAGAATGCTTGTAGACAGACCAGCTGCGCAAACAAGAAGGATCTTCATAAGGGATTCCCTTCGCATTGATTGGTTGGATAGTCACCGCACGCCGCTAGGCGTTCTTGGTTGCAGTGCGCTCATATAGGCAGATCAGCTCCTGCACGAGCTCCTGAGCAAGCATGGAGCACATGAGGTGGTCCTGAGCATGGACCAGCAACACATCCACCGACAGATGCTCGCCCGCTGCCTCAGTCGAAAGCAGCTGCGTTTGGATGTGGTGAGCCTTGATTCCCGCATCCTTTGACTGCTTCATGAGTTTGGCGGCGGCGTCAAAATCCCCCGCTTTTGCCTTTTCAAGGGCTTCGAAGGCAAGGCTGCGTGCCTCTCCCGCTGCAGCGACCAGCTGAAACGAAACCATCTCGGTTCCCTGATCGTCCATAACGGTCTCCTCTCCCGTGATGTTTGGTTTGTACTTGAATATTCGAAACGCCTATCTCCCGCCCGCAATCCTCGAGGTTTATTGCAGGTAGACTGACAGGGTCATCGACAAAAGAAGTCTTAAGCCGTATGCGCTTGCACAAGCGCCATCAGCTCATGCCAGGACCGGCGCTCGCGTAGGCGCTCGACCCCCTGGCGGTCCATAAAGATCTCGGCGAGCAGTGAGCTCAAGATCCGCGCCTCATCGCCGCCCGACCGGGCAAACGACACCATAAAGACGATATCGACCTCATGGCCGTATTCGTCCCAAAGAATGGGATGTTCGAGCAGGCCCACGGTAACAAAGGCCTCGACGCTCAAGGGATGCATCCCATGGGGCATGGCTACCCCATTGCCAAACGAGGTGGCACTCGCGCTCTCGCGCTCGGCGACCTCTTGGGCAAACTGGGCATCGACACGGCCGCTCTCGACGGCGCGCTCGGAGAGATATCGGAGAACGGCCTGCTTCGACGACGCCTCAACGCGGTTGAAGAACAGGGCACGGCTAAAGAAAGAGCTCACGGAGTCCGATTGCGCAGTGTCGTCGCTCAGCACCTTGCGGATAGCGTTGACATCGCTCGTCTCCAAGAAGAAATCGGCCTCGCGGACGGGCACGGGCAACTTGACGTTGAGCGGCACCGTTGTGAACACGTAGTCGATGTGCGAAAAATCGAACGTTCCCACGCGGGCGACATCGCATGTCTCAATCGAATCGATATACATGCCAAACTGCTTGCGGTACTGGTGCTCGAGCATACGGGCGCTTCCCGCTCCCGAGGCGCACACGATCAGGATGCGCTTGCGACGCGGCTGGTCGGCTTGCTGCTCGAGGGCCAGGGCAAATGCCATGGCGATGTAGCCGAGCTCTTCATCAGAGGGCTGGCTGCCAAAATGACGCTCGAGTACCTGCGAGGTGCCAGCTGCCATCGAATAGGCCAACGGAAACCTCGTCTTGATATCGGGCAGCATGGGGTTATCCATATGCATGTGATATTCAAGGCGATAGCCCAGAGGGCCGATATGCCGAGCAAGGTTCATGCGAAGTTCAAGATCGCCGCTAAAGTCAAACCTAAACTCATCGTTGACCGCACGTACCATCTCGGAAGCAATCTCCCACATCTCGTCCGAGATAACGGCAGAGCCCTTCTCGGGCACGCCCGTGCCCCTACCGAGCAAATGGATTGCGATAAAGGCAACCTCTTCTCGGGGCATGCTCACGCCCAGGGCATCCTTGATGTTTGCGGCAATCTGGAAAGCCGCGGCGTATTCGCGCGTTCCCTCCAGTTTTTGAACGTCCGATTCTGCAGCTGGGACATAGCAGCCCTGCTCGATGCGGCCAAGAGCAATGTAAAGATGCATGATGAGATTGCGGGATGCCAGCGAGCTCACCGTGACGGGCGAGGCCGTCAGGGCATCGTCCACACATGCGGCGATGGCCCGCAGGCGCTCGGCGAGCTTTGCATCGTCGGTGTCGGGCAACACGGGCCTCACCAGCGAGGCCAGGCACAGGCGCCGTTGTGACTCCCCGCCCGCAACGCGGATTCCGTAGCGTGGGCGCTTTTCGAGCGTTAAGTCAAATTGGGCGAGTTTCTGCTCTACCAGACGCATGTCATTGGACAGAGTCCGCGCCGAAACGTAGAGTAAATCCGCATACTCCTCAATCGTCACCCACTGGGACCGCATGAGGAGGTCGTTAAGAAGGAAGGACACACGGCCATCGCGCGTATCAGGAATGCCCGGATGGGCCAGAGCCGCACCGTCTAGCAAGCGAGCAAGCTCATCTGCACGTGCAACATCGATACGATACTGCCCCTTGCTGCCAACGATGCGTGCAACCCCTGCAAGGCTGTCGTTTGCGCGATGGATATAGTTTCTCACGGCGCGCTCGCTTACCTCGAGACGCTTGGCAAGTACCGCGACAGCGACAGGCTGAGCGTCCTCGATCATATTTACAAGCTGCTTGACGCGAGCATCCATGTCCTCCTCCTTTCCCTGCGTCTAGTCTAACGCGGTAAAGAATGACACTCCACGTCGCGCTCGTTCCGCCAACTCGGAACAGGTTGCGGGGAGTCCAGCTGAGCTATGGAGAGCCTGGGGAGAGGGCCCGAAGGCAATGCGTCGGTGTGGGATGCGCCTTCCCAGCCATTGTGCAGTCATTGGGGACAGACTTAAATGAGTAGTCGTTGGGGACGTTCTTGTTTGACTAGTCGCTTAAGAACGTCCCCAATGACTACCCGGAATGAGAGTGGATAATCTCCCACTTTTGGCCTGTATGCAGGCTCAAAGTGGGAGATTATCCACTCTCGTGATTTGGGTGCGGCGCGCGGCACTCCTCATGAACAGTCACCTCAACAGCAAAAGCCCCGCAGTCGGAGCGGACTGCGGGGCTCATGAAGAGAGGCTAGTTTGTGGGCGTCTTGCCTGGCGCCCACGGGAGAGGCAACGGAGTAGGGGCTACTCGTGGATGCGGGTACCGGAGAGGCCGGCCATGGTCTCGGCGGCCTTGTCCAGGGCGCCGATGATGCAGGTGCGGCCCTTGCGGGAGCGGGCGAACTTGATGGCAGCGCGGACCTTGGGCTCCATGGAACCCTTGCCGAACTGGCCCTCGTCGGCCAGGCGCTCGGCCTCGTCGGCGGTGATGTCCTCGAGCTCCTCCTGGTTGGGCTTGCCAAAGTTGATGGCGACATGCTCGACGGCGGTCAGCAGGAACAGGACGTCGGCGTCGCAGTCCTCGGCCAGCAGCTCGCCGCCCAGGTCCTTGTCGATGACGGCGGGAACGCCCTTGTAGCAGCCCTTGTTCTCGTAGTCGCGGACGACGGGGATGCCGCCGCCACCGCAGGCGATGACGATGAACTCGTTGTCGAGCAGGTTGAGGATGGAGTCAGCCTCGACGATCTTCTTGGGATCGGGGGAGGCGACGACGCGACGCCAGCCGCGGCCGGAATCCTCGACGAAGACCTTGGAGGGGTCCTCGGCCATGAACTCCTTGGCCTGCTCCTCGGTGTAGAAGGGGCCGATCGGCTTGGTCGGGTTCTTGAACGCGGGATCGTCCGGATCGCACTCGATCTGGGTGACGACGGTGGCGGCGTGCCAACGCTTATAGCGCTTGTGCATCTCGCGGCCGATGCCCTGCTGCAGGTGGTAGCCGATGTAGCCCTGGGACATGGCGCCGCACTCGGGCAGCGGCATCTCGGGAGTGCCGATGGCGTCGTGGGCAGCGGCGAAGGCGTTCTGGATCATGCCGACCTGCGGGCCGTTGCCGTGGGTGATGATGATCTCGTTGCCCTGCTCGATGAGGCCGAGGAGCGCGTGGGCGGTGTTGCTCACGGCCTCGATCTGCTCGACGGGGTTGTTGCCGAGGGCGTTGCCGCCGAGGGCGACGACAATACGATCGGGCTTGCCAAGAGGCTTAGACATTGCTGGAATCCTTTCTGTAAAAGGCCTACAACCCATTAATAACCCGCGTCCGTGCGATACGCGAGTTTATTAAGGTTTATATTCTCTTTATCGCTCATTTTATTCATTTTGAAAATAGCGGAACGGTGAACGGTCGTTTTTATCCGCTCAGCGTACAGAACCCCAGCTCAGACATATCTACGCCATTTACGTGCAACTTTATTTAAATGCAGCGAGGATTATGTCGGATTATGCAAACTACATCTCTGCTAAACACAAAACGGACAGCGCAATATCTTACTCGCACTATACGAGATTCTATGCACTTATAAGTTGAGTATGCACCCCTGCAAAAACAAGGGGCTTTTCATCCAGCATAAGGAATAAAGAAGAGCTCCGAAAAGGCGGCAACAGCCAAGTCCCCCATCTATCTCCAAAGTGGCGCGAGGTTTCGCGGCAAAGCCGCGAAACAGCGAAGGGGACAAAAGCCCCCACAACCACGTCCTTCATCCGCCCACACAATCCGAGGACGTAGTCGTAGCAGGATCTGAGGGCTGACCTTCGCGGACACTCCGCAGGACGAAAGAACCCCCGCCGCACGTAGTGCGCAGCGGGGGTTCTTTCATGTCCGAGGACGTCCGCGAAGGTCAGCCCTCAGATCCTGCGGTAGGAGACCTAGGCCTCGTTGTACACCGTCTTGAGCTTCAGCAGGTGAGCGTAGCGGTCCATAGCGGCCTGCTCATTCTCCTTGAAGAGCTCCTCGGCGCGCTCGGGGAAGGAACGCGTCAGCGAAGCGTAACGGGCCTCGTTCATCAGGAACTCCTGATAACCGCCCGCGGGCTCCTTGGAATCGAGCGAGAACTTCTTGCCGGCAGCAGCCTCGGGGTTGAAGCGGAAGAGGTTCCAGTAACCGCACTCGACAGCCTTCTTCATCTCGGCTTGGCAGTTCTGCATGCCGCCCTTCTTGATGGAGTGCATCTCGCAGGGGCTGTAGCCGATGATGAGGGACGGGCCGTCGTAGGCCTCGGCCTCGTGAATGGCCTTGAGGGTCTGAGCCGGGTTGGCGCCCATGGCAACCTGTGCCACGTAGACGTAACCGTAGCTCATGGCGATCTCGGCCAGAGACTTCTTCTTGGTCACCTTACCGGCAGCGGCGAACTGAGCGACCTGGCCCAGGTTCGAGGCCTTGGAGGCCTGACCGCCGGTGTTGGAGTAGACCTCGGTATCGAAGACGAAGACGT
>CALEXE010000024.1:0-1825 GCA_937925265.1 uncultured Collinsella sp.
TGCTTTTCAAGGAACTCATCTACAGTTCCAACAACGCGAGCCGGGTTGCCGCATACGACCGATCCAACCGGAAAGCGGCCTTTGACAACCGACCCCCCCCGATGATGCAGTCATCACCGATAACAGTGCCAGGCAGAATCATTGTGTTTGCGCCGATAAAACAGTTCCTGCCAATAGTCACAGACTTAAGAAGCTTACCATGAGTCCCACGGCGAGCATACAACGCCTTGTCGATGCTGTAGTCGTGGACTAAGATGGACGTTCCATAGCTGATGGTGACTCCATCGCCCAAAGTGATGAGATTGTAGCCCGCCGCATCGAAGCGGCATTCAGGGCTTATCCAAGGATCACCGTACTCGGAGAACTTATCCGAGATGTTGACCCCTAGCCACGCCAAGTAGCGAGGGTATAGCTTTTTATAAGTTTTGTTCGATAACTTATTTATTGCAAGGAGAACGCCCTTTAAAGGTATTTTCGCTACGCGTTTATATCCCTGAGCAGCAGGAACGACTTTGTCGACCCTCATTATTAAAAGCCTTTCTCTATCATGGATAGTGCTTGATCAAAGCCGGCAACGAAACTTGAATCAGCACGATGAAGCGTCTCCCTGCACCCACCTGTGTCGTAAGTTATAACAGGAGTGCCACAGGCCTCGGCTTCAAGGTTGACCGTCGGATAGTTGTCCTCTACGGTAGGATTGAAATAGACGTCCGCCGTTGTATAGATGCCGGCGAGCTCCTGGGGAGAGTTGGTACGTTTGAGGCCAACAACGCCCCGGGGAAGCGCCTTTAGCTGCCGATCCGAAAGGCCGACGAGCGCTACGACAAACTTGTCAGAGTCAAGTTCCTCGGCTAAGCGGACGAAATCAGGAAGTCCCTTGCGCTTGGTCCAAGGGCTCGCAACGCCTAGCACCATAAACCGGTCGCCAATACCGTATCTCTCGCGGAAATCGCTTGGGGTGGGTTTGAAAACGTCGGTGTCGATGACGTTATGACGGACCTCCACCGGATAATCTTTGAGAAAGCTCTCCCCGACCAAATCCGCGAGCCACTGTGAAGGTGTTATTAGCGTCATCCGCTCAGGCGGTACGCTCGTGAAGATGCGTTTCTTATCTTCATAGTTTCTCGCGCAGTTGGTTTTTGAAATCGTTATGGGATAGGTGTCCAGCTGCGGGCAGCATTTCGAGTACGCGCAATGAGACTGCCATTGTGCACACTTCACATATGTGAAGTGTGCACAATGGCCCGTAAAGGCCCAGCAATCGTGCAACGTCCATTTAACCTGGCAACGATGTGAGGCGAGCCAAGAGAACAGCATCTCTATGTTCACGTAATAGCCGTGTATGTTATGCAGGTGCACCACATCGGGATCGATCTCGTCCAGGCGCTTGAGCAGTTTTGCGGTATCTCGCTTAGAGTAGAAGCCCATGCGGTCATGCAAACGTGTCATGGCGCCGTGGGAGAGGTAGCCGGCCTTCGAAGCGCAGCACTGCTCATGGTCGCTTATCGTGTTGTGGCGACGGCCCCAGAAGATGTAAGAGTCAACCCCGCGCTCAGTCAGCTCATGGTGAAGGTTGCGCATTATGGTACCGGTGGAACCGTTGTAAAAGCTGTTGAGCTGGACGTAGCGCAGCGGGCGTCCCAGACATTCACCCAGAGCGAGTGCTTCGTCGACGAGCGCGTCGGTCGTGAGCCCTTGGGTCTGCGACACTAGCATTTCCTCCACACCATCTTGTCTACGACGCCTGTGTAGCTCTGGATGATTTTCACGACCTTGGTGGACACGGTCTCGTCGGCGTAGTCGGGCACGGGGGCCTCGGGCAGCG
>CALEXE010000025.1:0-5025 GCA_937925265.1 uncultured Collinsella sp.
CAGCGAAACCGAAAGCGACGAATCAAAGGGGTCCGAGAGCTCGTAGCGCTCTCCCCCGCCCAGCATAAAGTCCTCGCTCGGCACAATGCTTTCGGCTTTTACATAGTCATATCCGGCAGATTCAATGCCAAGCTTGGGAGCAATCACTTGCAGATAGCCCGAGTTATCCGGAGGCATGGCGAGCATAAGCGAACCGCCGGCACTCACCCAACTCATAATGTCGCTCAGGTGCGTACCGAGCCCATCGAGCGACGGCATGAGCAAAACCACGCGATCGTAGGAGGTCAGCGAGGGAATGGCATCCGCGCCGTCCAGCGCAAGGTCCACGTCGCGGTGCGCGATCTTCATGTCGAGCAGGATCTGGTCAAACTGCTCCTTTACGTCCTCGACGCCAGCTTGGTCGGAATCGGTAATGACCAGGCACGTGGGCTTTTGGCCAAACATCGCCGAGGAGGCCGGCACCGCATCGTTGGCGGCAAGCATCCCCAGCTTATGCTGGCCCGCACTGTACTGCACGCCGGCACGTTCCACCAGCAGCACGGCGGCCATGGCAATAAAGACCGCCCACACCACAAGCAGCCCCATCCAGCGAAAATGGCCCGCACGGTCGCGGATATGCTGTACCACGCTCACCGGGCCTCCTCTCCGTTGCGCCAAAACGCCAGTTCCTCGCGGTTGGCGGCGCTCAAGTATACATGCTGTTTGTCAATCGCATCGATCACGCGGTGGACCTCGTCACCGTCGCGGCGCATCACCGCCAGGCGCAGGCAAAGCATCCAAACCTCCTGCTCCTCGGGCACATCGAGCACCAACTGGTCGATCACGGCCTGCGCCTCGTCGATCTGTCCGACATCGGCCAGCGCCGTCGCGTATCGAATGCGAAGCTCAAGGGCATCCTCGCGCTCGCAGCGACGCGCAAGCAGGCGCGCGTACTGTTGGCGCTGAATCTGAGCCACGCGCCCCTCGGCCAGGCCCGAGCCCAAGTATTCACCAAGAAAATCGCAGTATTCGTTGAGGTTTTGCGCGCTCGGGTCCGTCTTAAAGGCACGCTCCAGCTGCTGCAGTTTAAGGTCGGACTCCTTCGAGATCTGCGCCACCGCCGTCGCGGCATAGTGAGCCACCTCAACGTCGTCGTTAAGCTTAGCCGCCTGAAGCTGCGCCAAGTACGCGTCGGGCTCCTCGGTGAGCATGGAGAGCATTAGGCGGCGCCGTTCTGCCGGGTCGTTGACGATGAGCGCCTCCTCGAGCGGCACTACGCCTGCATCGGCATCACGTTCGTGCACTAGGATGCTGCGATGCAGGTCGTCGTTGAAGCGCAGCGACTCCAGCGCAGACTCCTTCAGCCCCTCGCCAAACACCGCGCTGCGGACCGATAGCAGAACCACCAGCAACGGACCCCACAGCGGCACCAGCACTATCACAGCCAGCATGTGCCCGCGCACCGGCAGCAGGCCCAGCTTCATGAGCGTCCACAGCACCAGGCAAACCAGCGCATGAATCAGCAACAAGACGGCGGCAACGACAAGCGAGATCAAGCGGCACCCCCCTCACCGTCACCGGTGTCAGCAATATGCCGCAGCAGCGCCACGATGTCCTCGCCGTCGACGGGCTCCACCGCAAGCTGCTTTGCACTCAGGCGCTCGCGGATAATGGGCAGATCGCACGCCTTTGCCTGGCGCATAAGCAGGTAAAGCACGTCGCCGTCGACCAAGCCCGCCGCATCGCTCTCGCGGATTGCCGACCCAATTACGCCCACCAGCTCGCCGACAGGCTCCATGCCCGGTACCACGCGCAGGAGCAAAAAGCTGCCCATCTTGCCATCTGCCAGCGCCTGCTCGGCCGCGAGCTCTTGGCCAAAGGCAGCCTGTTTGAGCACGCAAGTGCCGTCAACGCAGCGTTTATCCTGTGCCACCGCCTCATAGTCAAAGGCACGGCCCAGCGCGCTTTCGACCAGGCCGCACAAGATGCGGAACAGGTTTTGGTAATAGAGCGTCATTTGGTTTTCGGCCGCACTACGCACAAAGATCAACACGGCGGGTGCCCCATCGCGCTCGATCGTGTATCCAAACATGGGAAGCCCCGGCGTCAGCTCGCGGTTCACCCACAGATTCGAACGACCCCCGTCGCCCAAAAGAGGTGCAAGCTGCTCAAGCGTGAGCGAGCGTGCGGCATCTTCCGCAATCGCGGGACTTGCTGCCACCAGGCGTGCAAATGCCCCGCCCGAAACATGGTAGATCGCCACCGAATCGTTCTCGAGGATCTCGCCCAGAAGCTCGCAGCACTTGCGATAGATGTCGCGTGGGTTGAGAACGTCAAGCTCCTGCGTCACGGCAAAGATCTTGCCAAAGCTGTCGTGGCGACCCACGATCTGGCGCCTGTACGCGCGCTTGTCCTCGATCGCGTCATGGTAGCGCTGCGTAAGGAACGTATTGCGGTTGCGCACGAGCTCGTTTTGATCGCGCTCCGCCCTAATGGCTTCGCTGTTGCGCAGCTGCACATAGCCGCACACGGCACCCACAACAAAGTACGCGATAAACGGCAGCCAGTTGGACGGCTCGTAGAACAGGCCCTGGAAGGTATAGCCGTACAAAGTAAAGTAACTCGCAGCCAAACCCACCGACGCCAGCAGCGCCGCAACCAGGCCAAAGTCCAAGCCATACAGCGTGCCGATGAGCACCACGTAGAGCAGGCGATAATCGAGCACGTTGAGCTGGGTCGATTGAGAGAACGAGCGCTCCAGCACTTCAAAGAGCACCCAGGCGACTGCCGACTCCAGGCATTTGACAGGCAGCGTGCGCATTTGAATGCGGTCGATGGCCGCGCGCAAGGGGTTGACCTTCTTTGCACGACCAGCATCCCAGCGAGCCTGAATGGTCGAGAGGTCGCGTAGCAAGTCGTAGCGCTGAAACCAGCCATAGCGCACGCGAGCGACGTCGCTGGCAGGCAGGGCGTAGCCGGCAGAATCGCCATAGGCAACTGAGAGTCCTGGGAACAGTGCCTGAAGGGCCTCGCCCACCTCACCCACCGTGTGATGGAAGGTATCGACTACGTCGAGCGTCTCAAAGTTACCATTCCAGCTGTCGAAGATACGGCGTACCAGCACCGAAAGCTCCTCGGCACACAGCAGGGGAAACGCCGCATCCTGCGCGCCCTGCAGAGCGGCCGATCCGGTTGAGCACGCGTCGAACAGCGGCACCAAAAACGGGTCTTCCAGCGCGGCAGACGCGGTATACAGGAACGGCACGCGCAGGATCTTAGTCTGAACGCCCTCGCGAGCAGCGTAGTAGCGGCACAGGTCGTTGGCTGCGTGCGCGATAATGCCCTTGCCCGTTCGCCCCGCGGCATCGGCGGCACCCTCGGCACCCGCGGGACCTGCTATATACAACAGCTGGATCCGGCGACCCGCGCACGTACGAAAGACCGAGCGCAGCAGCTCGATATCACCCACGGTATCGGTATGCGGGGTTAGGTAATTAGACAGGTAGACCACGCGGTCGAACTCGTAGGCCTGCTCCAAATGCTGGAGCAACTCTTTCCAAGAGGCATGGGGCGACGACTCATCGCGGCGCGCGTCCTGCGCGGCTACAACCTTAACGTGGTCCCCAGGGAATGCCTTGGCGCAAAAGTCATCGTCAACATATGCGGTGTTGCCAACAACCAGCACCTCCATGGCGCACCCCTCCCCTAAAATCCACTTTGTTCATAGTCAAACATGCGTATTTTACGCTGTCAACGCGAGCCAGAGCACCTTTAAGGCTGTTTTAAGAACTTTTTTAGAGGATGTGGGAGTGGTAACTCATTCGACTTAGATTCATCGAAGAAATGCTATTCGCCCTGAAAAGGCACATCGCAATCTGCTGACAGCTCTGCAGGGAGAATGGCAGGCAATGTAAGCGTTCCCATGGGCGAAAGTCCAGTAACAACCATCAAATAACTCTTTGCATGGGCATATGCCATCGAAATAGCATTTGAAAGAAGGTAGTGACGCGCCTCGTCATCGGGAGAGTTCATTGGCATTTGCGCTGAAACCGAGATGGATACTGTAACGCCAGCGTGCATCTTCTCCTGCGCACCTTCGTCTCTGTCAAGGAGGCTGCCAATTACGCACATCTTAAGACTTGCGCGTGCATCATTACCTTTTTTCGAAAGATGGACATCTTGGTAGCTAACGTCAACTTTTAATTCCATGTTATCCGAGGGCGAATCCTCGATATGGAAATCAGAGTCAACGACGAACAAATGAACGACTTGAATCGGAGCAATAAAATCCCCACTCATGCTGCCAAACCTCCGGAAATCATCTCGAGATTCACATGCGAGGACGGACGCTCGTTCCTAAAAGACCATTGCTCTCGCACGGAATTGTTGGATGAAAGAAACGGTAGCTCTTTAGAATAGCTAACGGTAACCTTAGGAACGATATTGATACCTAAAGCGAGCTCGAACCTGGCGATCGTCTTCAGCGTCATATTGGGCTGAGAATTCAACAGCTTCGAAAGCGACTGAAGGCTCACGCCCATACGCTTTGCCAAATCGCTTTTGCTTAAACCCAGATGCTTCATCTCGCGATGAACAATAAACTCGATATCTAGCGCGTGTTCATAAGCGCGTGTTTCGCTAGTTTCTGTCTCGGCGTAAAAATCAGATAAATCTACTTTATTCATTGTGTTCTCCGTTTCGAAAGCCAAGTATAAAAGTCAACGCTCAGATTCCAGAAGTTGACGTGCTATTACGGCTAATCGCTTGGCCCGCTCGATTTCTTTACTGATATTTCCTGATCCCTGATGTCCTTTAAACCAAAACAATAGAACAATTTTGTCTACGCCCTGACATATGGCATAAATCATCTCTCGATTTGCCCCGTCAAACCCTTTTAGTTCATAGAGGCCGATCTTAGAATCAATACATCGTAGCTTTGAGGTCCCACTCGCAACCTTTAACCCATAATCATAGATTTTTGAAATCTGGTCGGTGGCGCGCGCAGACGTGGTGTAAGAGCGTCCCGAGGTCCGTCGCTGCAAGTCC
>CALEXE010000026.1:0-38825 GCA_937925265.1 uncultured Collinsella sp.
GCTCGAGGTCTCGCGGGCATGTAGCCTGTCTTCGCCGTCTTCGGAGCTCGGGGCGGGAGGCCGTGTTGCCTTCCCTTCCCGCTCACGGCTTCGCAGGGTCGCGTTGAGGGAAGGCAACACGGCCTCCCGCCCCGAGCTCCGGCGTTGGGTCGTCGCGTGCTCACTGCAGAAAAGCTGATAATTAAGTTTGTGTGCCGCCCTTTTGGGGCGGCACGTTTGTTTATGTGGGGTCCCTGTCTTCACAATTTTCGTCAAGCTTTTGGTTAGATTTTGGTCAGTTGGCGTAAGGGTGGAAGGCCAAAAGATTGCTGGCGAAAAAAGCTCAGAGAAAGTGCTGGTAGAGGAGTTGTTGAGCTTTTCGACAGCTTTTGAGCAAAAGAAACTTTGTGGCTATTGCCGGCGATTGCGTTGTCGCGGTCATGGCGGTGCGGGATGCTGGTCGTAAGCGTCGAATGCTCCGATTTTGGAGGCCAGCATGGATCTGTTTCTTGAGACTCCGCAGCAACAAGCTGAGCGCATGCTGCGTCAGCAGCAACGGCTCATGGAGATGCAAATGCAAGGGGCGGCAGCCCAGCCCTTTGCGCAAAATGTCGTGCCCGCTGCTGTACCTGCAGCTGTGCCCGGGTGTGAATCGGCGCCAGAGGCCTATTCCGTACAGCAGGATTCATATGCACAGGAGCTCGCGTTCGATAAACGTCGTGCGCGTCACCGTCGCTGGGCCCAGCGCCTGCGTACGCTGGCGATGATCGTGCTGATTCCGCTGGGGCTCGCGACAATCTTCTTGGCCTCATATGCCCTCACGTGCATCCTCAACGGCGCCTCGCCCAATGAGGTACTTCAGCACTTGGCAGCTCTTGGTCAGCGCTTGGGGGATGTCGCAGCAACCATCCGCGCCAGCTGGGAGAGCTAGCGGACCAGCACCCATAGCGCAAAGGTAACTTGTCTGCGCTCGATTGGACATGAGCTGCGTTTGACAGGGTAAGATTGATCGCGGTTTTGATTGGTGCTCGATTGGGTTTGTTGGGCGGAGTTTATGTCTGCTATTGATATTGTGCTTGTTGTGATCGCCTTGGTGGCGGTGGGGGTTGCTGTGGCTTGCGCCCTCCAGCTCAAGAGCCTGCGTGCCGAGCTGCGGGAGCGTGGCGACAGTAGCGCGGAAACGCTGGCAGCGCTCGAGCAGGCCAACAGCACGCTCGACACCCTGAACGTCGCGTTGGCCGAAACCCGCCGCACGGCAAATGCCATCGCGCAGCAGCAGACGACCGACGCCGCCGTAGAGCAGCAGCGCTACCTGACCATTGCGCGCGAGTTCTCGCAGGCCGGCGACCGTATGGATGACCTGCGCCGCGAGACGGCCCAACAGCTTGGCGCCAACCGCGAAGGCATCGAGCATCGCCTGGACAAGGTGCGCGAGACGGTCGATGCTCAGCTGGGCGCCATCCGCAAAGACAACAACGTGCAGCTCGACCAAATGCGCGCGACGGTGGACGAGAAGCTCTCTCGCACACTCAACGACCGACTGTCGGCATCGTTTAAGCAGGTGAGCGACCAGCTCGAGGCCGTGTACAAGGGCCTGGGCGACATGCAGTCTATCGCCACCGGCGTGGGCGACCTTAAGCGCGTGCTGGGCAATGTCAAGGCGCGTGGCATTTTGGGCGAGGTGCAGCTGGGCGCGATCCTGGCGGACATCCTTACGCCCGACCAATATCTGGAAAACGTCGCCACCAAGCCCGGCGCCTCGGAACGCGTTGAGTTTGCTGTCAGGCTGCCGGTAGACGAGGGCGACCCCGTGCTGCTGCCGATTGACTCCAAGTTTCCGGGCGACGCGTACGAGCATCTGCTCGACGCCCAGGAGTCTGGTGACGCTGAGGCCGTCGCCGCAGCGCGCAAGACGCTCGATACGATGGTGAAACGCGAGGCCAAGGACATCTGCGAAAAGTACCTGAGTGTGCCGGCAACGACCAACTTTGGCATCATGTTCGTGCCGTTTGAGGGGCTGTACGCCGAGATCGTCAGCCGCCCCGGGCTTATCGAGATCCTGGGCCGCGACTATCACGTCAACGTAGCCGGTCCCAGCACCATGGCGGCCATCCTCAATAGTCTGCAGATGAGCTACCAGACGTTTAGGCTGCAAAAGCGCACCGACGACGTGCTGCGCGTGCTTTCTGCCGTCAAGGCCGAGCTGCCGCGTTATCAGGCGGCGCTGCGCCGCGCCCAGCAGCAGATCGAGACCGCGGGCAAAACGGTCGAGGGCATCATCACCACGCGCACCAACGTCATGGAGCGCAAGCTCAAGGACATCGACGCGCTGGAAGACGCGCGGGAGGCCGACGAGATTTTGGGCTTGGAGTCCGCAGGCTTACTCGCAGACCAAAAAGACGAGGACTAGTCGCAACGGACGGTGGGGCGCCGGCGTAAACGCGGGTGCCCCACCGCTTTTCGCATCGCGCTTGCCTGAAGTGCGCTTCAATGTGCAACAATGGCGTTTCGCCCTATCAGATGCGAAAGGAAGCCCATGTCTCAGAGAAGCACCAGCCCGCTCAGCCGCTCCACCGTGCGCCGCACGTTGCAGCGGTTTTGGGGTGTCACGCGCACACAGCCGCTGATTGTCTTTCTCTCGGTGCTCTCGTCGGCGGGCTACATCTTTTTGCTGACGTTTGCCAATACCTATGTGATGGCCCTCATTGTCGACCGCATTCAAGCCGGTCCCGTGGCGGGTGACCAGGTGTTTGAGGTCTTCGGCCCCTATATCCTGGCGCTCGTGCTCGTTAACCTGGTGGGTCAAATCCTCTCCAAGCTGCAGGACTACACCGTCTACAAGCTCGAGATTGCGGGCAACTATCACCTGGCGCGTCTGTGCTTCGACACGCTCTCCAACCAATCCATGACATTCCATACCAGCCGCTTTGGCGGATCGCTTGTGAGCCAGACAAGCCGTTTTATGAGCGGCTATACGGGTCTGGTGGACGTGACGGTGTATTCGCTCATCCCCACTATCACCTCGGTCATTTGCACGGTGGCGGCGCTCGCTCCGGTGGTGCCCACATTTACCGTGATCCTGGTGTGCATCATGGCCGTCTACATTGCGTTTGTCTGGCTTATGTACAAACGTATCATGCCACTTTCGGCTGCGACGTCTGCTGCACAAAACAAGCTCTCGGGTGTCCTGTCTGACGCGGTCACGAACATCCTGGCCGTCAAGACCTGCGGGCGCGAGGACTTTGAGCGCGACCTGTTCGATACCGCCGATCGCGCCGCGCGCGACGCCGAGACGGTCTCGATGCACGCCATGATGCAGCGAAACTTTACGACCTCGGGCCTTATCGTCATCACCATGGCCGTGGTGAGTGTGTTCGTGGCGGGCGGCAATGCGTGGTTTGGCATCTCGGCCGGCTCGCTCGTCATGATCTTTACCTACACCTATAACCTCACCATGCGCCTGAACTACGTAAGCTCCATGATGCAGCGCATCAACCGCGCTTTGGGCGATGCGGCCGAGATGACGCGCGTGCTGGACGAGCCACGCTTGGTGGCAGACGACCCGGATGCCCCCGAGCTCAAGGTGAGCGAGGGCGCGATTGATTTTGAGCACCTGAGCTTTGCGTACCGTGACGCTGCGGCGGGCGAGAACGTGTTCGATGACCTGACACTTCATGTGGCGGCGGGCCAGCGCGTGGGCCTGGTGGGCAAATCGGGCTCGGGTAAGACGACGCTCACCAAGCTGCTGCTGCGCCTGGACGATGTTCAGGGCGGCCGCGTGCTCGTGGACGGTCAGGATGTCTCGCGCTGCACGCAGCAAAGCCTGCGCCGCCAGGTTGCCTACGTGCCGCAGGAGGCGCTGCTGTTCCACCGCTCCATTCGCGAAAACATTGCCTACGGTCGTCCCAACGCCACTGATGAGCAGATTCGCGAGGCCGCGCGCCTGGCCAATGCCCTGGAGTTTATCGACCGATTGCCCCGTGGCTTTGACACCATGGTGGGTGAGCGCGGCGTCAAGCTCTCGGGCGGCCAGCGTCAGCGCGTGGCTATCGCCCGCGCCATCCTAACCGACGCGCCGATTCTAGTGCTCGACGAGGCGACCTCTGCCCTGGACAGCGAGTCCGAGGCGCTGGTGCAGGAGGCGCTCGAAAACCTGATGCGTGGACGTACCTCCATTGTGGTGGCGCACCGCCTGTCCACCGTGGCGGCGCTCGACCGCATTGTGGTGCTGGCCGATGGTGAGATTGTCGAGGACGGCACGCATGCGCAGCTCGTCGAGGCGGGTGGCGAGTACGCGAGCCTGTGGAGCCGTCAGACCGGCGCATTCTTGGAGGCGTAAGCGTCTCGGACGTGGGACAATTGTGCCCATAAGTTTATTGTGCCGTTGAGCTGAGGAGTCGTTATGCCACGCGAGACCAATGCCGCCAAGCGCGAGCGCGCCATCGAGGTGTGCGAGCGCCTCAACCGTCGCTATGGCCCGGTCGAGTGCTTTTTGGACCACGAGAATCCCTTCCGCCTGCTGATCGCGGTGCTACTCTCGGCGCAAACGACCGACGCGCAGGTCAACAAGGTGACGCCGCGGCTGTTTGCCCAGTGGCCCACGCCCGAGGCCATGGCCGGGGCGAGCGTGGCTGACGTGGCAGACACCATCAAGTCACTTGGCTTCTACAAGAGCAAAGCCAAGCATGCCGTCGAGGCCGCGCAGATGATCGTCGCCGACTATGGCGGCGAGGTGCCGGCCGACATGAAGGAGCTTGTAAAGCTGCCGGGCGTGGGACGCAAGACGGCGAACATCGTGCTCAACGTGGGGTATGGCATCGTGGAGGGCATTGCGGTGGACACGCACGTCAACCGCATTGCGCACCGCCTGATGTTGAGTCCCAAGACGCATGCCAAGGAGCCGCTCAAGACCGAGCAGGATCTGCTCAAGATTTTGCCGCACGAGTATTGGGAGTCGGTCAACCATCAGTGGATTACCTTCGGTCGCGAGATCTGCGACGCCCGCAAACCCAAGTGCGGCGAGTGTCCGCTGGCAGATTTGTGCCCCAGCGTGCGCGTGACGGGGTAGGGCGGAACGCATCTTCGTCTGGCGTTTTTTGCGGGGCCGGGTTTGCCCTTGAGCCGGAGTTCTCTCCATGCGCTACCATGACAGACAATGTATTTGACGTACGACCCGCCGAGCTTGCCCCGGCGGGCTTTTGGCGTTGCGATGCCGGAGGAACAGCATGCTCATTCACCGTATAGCCGCGCAGCTCTACACTGCCGAGGCGCTGCAGACCGTCGAGGCCGGGCTCGATTCTGGCGAGGACGTGACGCTGGCCGTGTCTCAGTCGGGTCGCACGCTTATGGCCGCCGCCCAGTTTGCGCGCCGTCCGCGCCCCACGGTCTACATTGTGAGCGGCGAGGACGCGGCCGATCGTGCCGCTCGCAGCCTTGCCGCCTATGTGGGGCTGGCGCACGTGTGCCGCTTCCCCGAGCGCAAGGACTATCCGTGGCGCGAGCAGGCGCCCGACGACGCCGTGGTGGCGCAGCGCTGCGAGGCGCTCGGGCGCATCGTGCGCGGCGACAACTGCATTATGGTCGCCTCGGCCCGCGCACTGCTGCGCTGCGTGCCGCCGGTCGAGAGCCGCTACTGGGAGTCCACGACCTTTGCGGTGGGCGAGGAGATTCCCTTTGACGAGGTGCCGCAGTGTCTGGTGGGCATGGGCTACACCAATGCCGGCGCCGCCGACGCGCCCGGCCTGTTCCGTGTGCACGGCGACACCGTCGAGGTGTTTCCCGCGCAGGAAAAGGCGCCCGTGCGCATTGAATTTTTCGGCGACGAGATCGACCGCATCCGCCGCATGGTGAGTTCCACGGGCCAGACCATCGGCAACGAGGACAGCATCGAGATCTTCCCCTGTCGCGAGCTCGCACTTACCGACGACGCCGTCCACAACATGCATGTGGCGCTCTATCGTGCCAGCCAGGACGACAGCAAACTGGCGGCGCTGCTCGAGATGGTGGATGCGCGCATCGTCACGCCCGAGCTCGATCGCTTTTTGCCGGTGATGTACGGCCAGACCGTGAGCCCGCTGGCGCACGTGAGCGGCAAGGCGCTCGTGGTGCTGTCCGAGCCGCGCTCGCTGTTCGACGATTGCCTGCGTGCCTACGAGGATATCGAGGCGCGTGCCGGCGAGGCGGGGGTCGACCGACTGGATGGCCTGTATGTACGTGCCCAGCAGCTCGATTTTGGTGCTCAGCAGCGCCTGAACTATGTGAGCTTGATTCGTGCCGGCGGTGCGGTGACGGCAGAGCTCAAGATTGAGCAGCCGGCCATCGCGGGCTCGGACAATCGCTTTATGACGCGCATCCAGGAGGTCGTGGGCAAGCGCTATGCCTGCGTGTTTGCCATCCCCGACCGCGGTGCGCGCGAGTCGATGGAGCTCACCTTTGGCGATGAGGGTATTACTTTTGAGGAGTCGCTGACGGCCGCGCCCGAAAACGCGGGCGCTATTGGCGACCGTGTGCGCGTGGCAGCGGCAGATTCTGCCGATCGTGCTGTCCGCCAGGATGCTCATGCTGCAATTCGCGAACGCAAGGCCGACGCGCTCAACGCCCGCACGCTCGAGGCAGGTGCCGCCCAGGCTGCCGCCGGTGCCGCCGTGCCCACCATCTCGCGCGGACGCGTGACCTTTGTCGATGCCGCCTTGCCGCAGGGCGTGGTGGTGCCCGATGCCAACCTGGCCGTGTTCTCGATTGCCGACCTCAACGCCCGCATGGACGCCAACCGCGCGCGCAGCCGCCGCAAGGTTGACATTACGCAGATCACCTTCCCGTTTAAGCCGGGCGACTACGTGGTGCACGCCACTCACGGCATCGCGCTCTTTAGCGAGATCGCGCGCCAGGAAGTGGGCGGCAAGGAGCGCGACTACTTTTTGCTGGAATACGCCGATGGCGACAAGCTCTACGTGCCGCTGGAGCAGGTTGACCGCATTACGCGCTACGTTGGTCCCGACGGCGACAAGCCGCGCCTGACCAGGCTCAACACCGCCGACTGGACGCGTGCCACCAACAAGGCGCGCAAGAACGCCAAAAAGCTGGCGTTTGACCTGGTCGATCTGTATACGCGCCGCTCTTCGATTGCCGGTATCGCTTGCCCGCCCGACACGCCCGAGCAGATCGAGATGGAGCAGAGCTTCCCCTACGACGAGACGCGCGATCAGCTGGAGGCCATCGCCGATATTAAGGCCGATATGGAGGCGCCCAAGCCCATGGACCGCCTGCTGTGCGGAGACGTGGGCTTTGGCAAGACCGAGGTCGCCCTGCGCGCGGCGTTTAAGTGCGTGGACTCCGGTCGCCAGGTCATGGTGCTCTGCCCCACGACCATTCTGGCCCAGCAGCACTACGAGACGTTCTTTGAACGCTTTGCCCCGTTTGGCCTTGAGGTCGAGGTGCTCAGCCGCTTTCGCACGCCGGCGCAGCAAAAGCGCGCACTCAAGGCGTTTGCCGAGGGCACGATTGATGTGCTCATCGGCACGCATCGCCTGCTTTCGGCCGATGTGAACCCCAAGAACCTGGGCCTGGTGATCATCGACGAGGAGCAGCGCTTTGGCGTGCAGCACAAGGAGCAGCTCAAGAACCTGCGCGAGCAGATCGACGTGCTCACGCTTTCGGCCACGCCCATCCCGCGTACCATGCAGATGGCAACGAGCGGCGTGCGCGACATGAGCCTGATCACCACGCCGCCGACCGGGCGCCGTCCCGTGATCGTGCACGTGGGGGAGTACGACCCCGACGTGGTGAGCGCGGCGATTCGCCTGGAGGTGGGTCGCGGCGGACAGGTGTACTACGTGTCCAACCGCGTCAAGACCATCGATGACGCTGTGGCACGCGTGCACGAGGCCGCGCCCGAGGCGCGCGTGGGCGTGGCGCACGGCAAGATGAGCCCGCGCGAGGTCGAGGACGTGATGATCGAGTTCGCGACCAAAAAGATCGATGTGCTCATCGCCACGACCATCGTGGAGAGCGGCATCGACAACGCGACCGCCAACACGCTCATCATCGAGGACTCGCAGCGCCTGGGTCTGGCACAGCTCTACCAGCTCAAGGGCCGTGTGGGTCGCTCGGCCACGCAGGCCTACGCGTACTTTATGTTCCCGGGCGAGCTGCCGCTCACCGAGGAGGCCACGGCGCGCCTGACTGCACTTTCCGAGTTCCAGGACCTGGGCAGCGGCATGCGTATCGCCATGCGCGACCTGGAGATTCGCGGCGCCGGTTCGCTGATGGGCGCCGAGCAGCACGGCAACCTGTCGAGCGTGGGCTTTGACCTGTTTACGCAGATGTTGGGCCAGGCCGTGGCCGAGGCGCGCGGCGATGACGACGCCGGCGTGGAGGCGGCGAGCGTGGGCATTAACCTGCCGGCCGATTACTTCTTGTCCGAGGAGTACCTGCCGGCGGTGGACCAGCGCGTGCTCGTGTACCGCAAGCTCGCGGCGGCCGAGGACCTGGAGAGCATCGACGAGGTACAGGAAGAGACCGAGGCCGCGCACGGTGAGCTGCCGTTGGCGGGGCTCAACCTGTTCAACCGCGCGCGCATCCGCATTCGCGGCGAGCGCCTGGGGCTCGAGAGCGTCACGCTCAGCGGCGGGCGCATCACGTTTTTGGGCGTCGACGTGCCCAAGAAGGTGGCCTTTGAGCTCAAGACCCGCTACGGTGCGGTGAACTTCCCCAAGAGCCGCAAGCTGTCGGTGCCCTACAAGGCGGGCGCCGGTGCGGGCAGCGGCCTGGGTCGCGGTCTCGACGCCAACGACGGCACCGGCCCCGTGGCCGCGGCGCTCATGCTGCTGCAGCAGCTGGGCGCTACTGACGATGACTAACAAGTAAGTCGGTGGGACAAAGTTATCAGTAGTTTTTGTCCCAGGTGCGATAGTCGCATCGAGCCTGTCAACGCAAGCGACCCTGGGACAAAACTACTGATAACTTTGTCCCACCACGTTGCGGGTCGACCCTTCGCCCGATGGAAAGGAAAGCATGTTCGGGTACATCTATAAGAAAGACGCCGCTGCCATTGCGGTTGTCCTGTGCCTTTGTCTGGGCGTGGGCAGCTTTTTCGATTATCAGATCTCGAGCGCGCTGTTCAACATCGGCAGCATGTACGGCCGCTTTATCGAGGCTGCCGGCGAGCTGCCGTTCGAGCTGACGGCGAGTATCGCGGGCGTTATGCTCGTGCGTGCGGTGTGCCCCGACTCCAGGGGGAGTAAATGGCTCGCCGTGCTCGGCATCCTCGTCAACGTTGGCCTGGCCGGCTACGAGATCGTCTCGTCCCTGAAGGTTGGCGGCAAACTCATCGCTGTCCAGTTGGTGCTGACGTTTGTGCTGGTCATCGCTGCCAACCTTGTCGTCTATCGCCTCACGCGCGACACCGACTCCGACGAGCTCGCGCGCTGGGCGCTGATGGTGCTTGCCGTGTGGGTCGCTCAGGCCATCATCCTCAACGTGGTTGTCAAGCCGCTGTGGTCGCGCCCGCGCATGCGCGTGATCGAGGTCACGCCGGGGCTCAATTTTCAGCCGTGGTGGGTGATTGGCAACCCCGACAAGTGGAGCTATATTGCGGCCGGCGTAATCAAGGACGGCTTTAAGTCGTTTGCGAGCGGACACACGGCGCACGCGGCGATCGGCCTTATGCTCGCCGGGCTTCCCGCGACGGCCTTTAAGGAAAAGCCGTCGCGACGCCGCGTGGTCTTTTGGGTCGCGGCTGCGGTTGCGGCGCTCGTCGCCTTTGGCCGCATTGTGATCGGTGCTCACTTTTTGACTGACGTGAGCTGCGGCTTTGCCCTGGTGCTGGCACTTGAGTGCCTTGCCGCGCGCATTGCCTATCCGGGCGGCGTACAATAGCGGCGTTTAAATCATCGGGCCCATGCCCGGCTAGAGAGGATTGCCATGCTCGCGTTCAACAACGACTATTCCCACGGTGCTCATCCGGCAGTGCTGCAGGCGCTCGTCGATACCAACATGGAGCCGCAGCCCGGCTACGGTACCGATGCGCACACCGAGCGTGCCAAGCAGCTGATTCGCGAGGCCTGTCAGGCCCCCGATGCCGACGTGTTCTTGCTGGTGGGCGGCACGCAGGCCAACGCGACGGTGATTGACATGCTGCTCGCGCCCTACGAGGGCGTCGTTGCCGCCGAGACCGGCCATGTCGCTTGCCACGAGGCGGGCGCCATCGAGTTTGGCGGCCACAAGGTGCTCACCATCCCCGGCTACGAGGGCAAGATGCACGCCGGGGATCTCGAGAACTATATCCAGGTGTTCTACGAAAACGAGAGCTACGAGCACACGGTGTTCCCGGGCGCCGTGTACGTGAGTCTATCGACCGAGTACGGCACGCTGTACTCCAAGGCCGAGCTCGCGGCGATTCACGCGGTGTGCCAGAAGCGCGAGATTCCGCTGTTTGTGGACGGTGCTCGTCTGGCCTATGCACTGGCGGCCGATGAGTGCGACATTACCCTGCCCGAGCTGGCGCAGCTGTGCGACGTGTTCTACATCGGCGGCACCAAGTGCGGCGCGCTCTGCGGCGAGGCCGTGGTGTTCTGCGGCATGCACGCTCCGGCTCACCCCATTCCGCGCATTAAGCAGCACGGCGCGCTGCTTGCCAAGGGCCGCCTGACGGGCGTGCAGTTTGAGGCGCTCTTTACCGATGGCCTGTATTTTGAGATTGGTCGCCAGGCGATTGAGACCGCTCAGGCGCTGCGTCGCGTGCTGCACGAGCGCGGCTACCAGTTCTTTTTGGAGACGCCCACAAACCAGCAGTTCGTGATTCTGCCCAACGAGGACATGGCCCGCATTCGCGAGCATGCGGCGATCGAGTACTGGGAAAAGTACGACGATACCCACACGGTGGTGCGCTTTTGCACCAGCTGGGCCACGACGCAGGAGGACATCGACGCGCTGGCGGCTGTCCTGTAGCCTGATGTAATGACGAGGGGCCGCCTTGCGCTGGGTTTGGCGCAAGGCGGCCTTTGTTTTTGAGAGAGAAGGGTTGTATGACCGAGATGTCCGAGCCGGCGATTCGCCTGGCGACGCCCGAAGACGCGCCGGCGTTGCTTGCCATCTATGAGCCGTATGTGCGCCAGACGGCGATTACCTGCGAATACGAGGTGCCGAGCGTTGAGGAGTTCGCCGGGCGCATCGAGCGTACGCTCAAGCGCTATCCGTATCTGGTGATGGAGCTGGACGGGCGCCCGGTAGGCTATGCCTATGCGAGTCCGCTCAACAGCCGCGAGGCATACGACTGGTCGGTCGAGACGTCGATTTACCTGGCACGCGACGTGCGCCACGGCGGGCTGGGCCGCAAGCTGCACGATGCGCTCAAGCAATGCCTGGTCGCGATGGGTATCACCAACATGTGCGCGCTCATTGCCGTGCCGCACGACAAAGACGACGAGTACCTGACGCACAACAGCCAGGACTTCCATGCCCATATGGGGTATCGCCTGGTGGGCGCCTTCGACCGCTGCGCCCAAAAGTTCGGCCGCTGGTACGACATGTGCTGGATGGAGCTGGTCCTAGCCGAGCGCACGCCCAACCAGCCCAAACCAACCTGGTTCCCCGACCTCCTCGCCTAAAACCACCACAAAGGTGCCTATCCCCATTGTGGTGGTTAGCCGATGGGCTCGGTGTATTTGGCGCGGTCGGTGCGTTGGATGCGCTTGGAGACATGGAGCGGGCGGCCGTCGGTGTCGTAGACGTAGTCAGTGATAAGGATCAGTGCCTGCCCGCGCTCAACGTTGAGCAAAAACGCCTCGTTTTGCGAGGCATAGCACACCTCAAAGGTCTTATGCCCCTGTGCCGGCGCGCGATGGAATTCTTGGCGCAGCGTGGCGTAGAGCGAACCGTTGATATCGCGATCGATGAGCGATCCAAAGCTTGGCGGCAAATAGGTGGTCTCCAGGCACAGTGGCGCATCGTCCAGATAACGCAGACGGACAAGTTTGACGAGCTTGCTGCCCACGGTAGCGTCAAAGAACTTGGCCACGCTGCCCGTTGCCTTGGCAAAGCCCGAGTCCACCGTGCGCGTGGTGGGCTTCATGCCCTGGCCCTGGACCTGTGCCGTGTAGCTCGAAAACACCAGGCTGTTCTTGTGGAGCGCCGGCGTGTCGGCCACAAAGGCACCGCGCCCGCGCTCGGTGCGTACCAGGCCCTCATCAACGAGCACCTTAAGGGCATGGCGCACGGTGCTACGCGACAGACCCGATTCGTCCATGAGTTCCATCTCGGACGGCAGCTTGTCTCCGCAGGCGTAGATGCCGGCAGCGATGCGGTCGCGAAGTGTGGTCGCCAGACGCTCGTATTGGGTCAGTTTCTTTTTCGATGAAGCGCTCATGCGATCAACCTGTATCTAACCTGTATGCTTACCTAATCAAGCATGTATCCAATATAACAACAAAACTGCTGGTAACGAGTTATCGAAAACCGTATCAGCAAAAAATCTAAGACAAATATAGCATACAACTAGTCGACATCGCTAAAACATGTATGTAACTTGTATGCCGTCAAGAGCATCAAATGAGAAGAAAGGCTGATGCGCGATGACTACTCAGGAACAGGTTAAGGATGTCGTCTCCCAGGTTTTGGCTGACAAGGCAGACAAGGGCGGCATCAAGCGCGTTGTGTGGATCGGCGCCGGCGGATCTAACGGCGGTAACTATCCTGCCCAGTACTTTATGGAGCACGAGGCCACGCAGGTCGTGAGCTCCAGCTACACCAGCAACGAGTTCGTGCACGCCACGCCCGCCTACGTCAACGAGAACACCTTGGCCGTTGTCGTGTCCATGCGCGGCACCAAGGAGACTATCGTTGCCGCCCAGGTCGCCAAGGACCACGGCGCCAGCACCATCGCCATCTACGTTGACGAGTCCGCCCTCACCGAGGTCTGCGACTACAAGATCCAGTACGACAGCCTGGCCGTCGACGAGTCCTGCATGGGCCGCACCAACTCCGCCGTCGTGACCATGATCGCTATGGAGCTCACGCAGCAGACCGAGGGCTATGCCGAGTACGAGACCGCTATGGCAGCCTTTGACCTGGTCGATCCCATCTATCGCAAGGCCGTTGAGTACACCCGTCCGCTCGCTGCCAAGTGGGCCGAGCAGAACGCCGACAAGCCCTGCATTAACGTCATGGCTCAGGGTCCGCTCTTTGGTGCCGCCTACGTCTTTAGCATCTGCAACGTGCAGGAGATGCTGCAGATCGACTCCTGCACCATCAACACCTGCGACTTCTTCCATGGCCCCTTCGAGATTCTGGACAAGCGCACCTCGCTGTTCCAGCTCATCAGCGTCGGCCGCAGCCGCTGCAACGACGAGCGCGGAATTCGCTTTGTCAACCAGTACGGTGGCGAGCGCGTCTACCAGCTCGACGCCAAGGAGCTCGGCCTCAACGACATCAAGGACAGCGTGAGCGAGTACTTCAACCACCTGATCTTTGCGCCGATCCTCAACAACGTGTACATGCGTGCGCTTTCTGCCGTCACCCACAAGGACTACATGACGCGCCGCTACATGTGGAAGCTGGATTACTAAGGGATAGAGCGGCCTAACAGCCCAATACCCCTCATGAGTTGCGGTGGAATAGTTCCTGTTTGGGAGCGTGAGCCTCTATTTAGGAACTATTCCACCGCAACCGCCAAGTAATCCGCTGGGGACGGAGGAAAACGGATAACTTTTCCGTTCGGCGATTTGTGTCTTGAAAAATGTATATAACGACTATAACGTAGTACGAAACATATTGGAAACAATACCGAGGAGGCTGCGTTGAAGAGGAGCAATCTGGGCTATGTGCTGGTGCTGATCGCCGCGCTTATGTGGGGCAGCATCGGAATCTTTGTAAACGGCATCTCGGCCATGGGCGTTTCGTCCCCGAGCATGGCTGCCTTTCGCTTGTTGGTCGGAGCGCTTATCTTGGCGCCGGTCCTGATGTTTATGGGCTGCTGTCCGGGTGAGGGGTCTACCGTGGTTCAGGGTCCGCTGACCCTGTTCAAGGCAAGCCCTAAAGAGCTTGTTTCCTGCGCGCTTGTCGGTATCGTCGGTTTGGCTGCCGCCAACACCTGCTATTATGAGTGCATGCGCGAGGTGGGCATGTCCACGGCATCGGTGCTGCTCTACACGTCGCCGGTGTTTGGCGTCGCGCTCGGCCGCGTCCTTTATCGCGAGGACGTGACCCTCAACAAGCTCGTTGCCATTGTCTTTAACATCGTTGGCTGTGTGCTTGCGGTGACCAATGGCGACCTTTCCGGTTTTCATTTTTCGGTTTGGGGCGTCACGTCGGGCGTGATTGCAGGCCTTTGTGGTGCGTCGCTCGCGGTGTTTAGCCGGATAGCAACCAAGACGGTCCACCCGCTGGCTGTCACGTTTTGGGGCTTTGTTTTTGGCGGTGCGGTTATGGCAGCTATCGCGGCTCCGTGGCCGGATGTCGCCGCGGCAATGTCGCCACAGCTGCTGCTGCTGTTCCTTGGCTTTGGACTCATCCCCACAGCCGTGGCTTACATCTTATATATGCAGGGTCTGTCCATGGGGCTCGAGACGTCGAAAGTTCCCGTCGTAATGTCATTCGAGACAGTCGTCACCGTACTGCTGGGCATTGGTGTCTACGCCGAGCCCGCCGGCGCGATCAAAGTTCTGGGCATCGTTTTGGTGCTCGCGTCCATCGTGATTATGAACACCGACTTTTCCAAGCTGCGCAACAGTGTGTTTGTCGGTCATGTCGTTGAGAGCATGACCTTTAAGCCCAACGCGTGGTGGACGGAGAAATCGCAGGACATGGATCTCTTCCGCGAGCGCACGGGCATCGAGGTCGAGTACTTCATGCACGGCGACATGTGCATCAGCGAGTCGGGCCAGTGCATCCACTCGGGCGTGCTGTTTGGCCAGAGCGGCAACCGCGGCCGCTGCCTCAAGCCGTGCCGCTGGGCCTACCAGCTCATCGACGAGAAGACGGGCGAAGTGCTCGACGAGGACGGGCCGGGCGCCTACAAGCTCGCGCTCAAGGACATGTGCATGTACCGCGCGATCCCGCAGCTCATCCAGGCGGGCGTCTTTTCCTTCAAGATTGAGGGCCGCATGCGCCCGGCGGGCTTCATCCGCCGCATCGTCTCGACGTACCGCAAGGCAATCGACGCCTACATCGCGGACCCGAACGGCTACACGACGGACGAAGAAGGCTGGAAGAATCTCTACGACAACCGCGCGCGCGACTTCACGACGACGTTTGCCTTTGGCCAGCCGGGCAAGAAGGATATCGGCTTCACGGGCGAGCGCGAGCCGCGCTTCTTCAGCCATGCGGTCAAGGAAGCGGGCTTCCAGGATGAGGTACTGCGCCAGGAGCGCGATATCGAGAAAGCGAATGCGCCGCACCGCACACTTAGCGTGCGCGTCAATACGGTCGAGTCGGCCAAGGCGGCCATCGACAATGGTGCGGATACCATCTATGTCGGCGGCGAGGCGTTCCGCCCGCTGCGCCCGTGGAAGCTCGGCGACTATGCGGAGATTCTCGCCTATGCGAAGGGCAAGGCGCGCGTCGTCGTCAATACGCCGCGCACGACGATGCGCCGCGAGTGCGGAGAGCTCGAGCAGTTCTTCACGGCGCTCAAGGACATCAAGCCGGACGGCCTGATGGTCAGCAACCTCGGCTCCTTGAAGCTTGCGAAGGCTATCACGGACCTGCCGGTGCAAGCGGATGTGTCGTTTAACCTCTTCAACCAGCTCGCGGCGAAGTTCCTGCAGGAGAACGGCCTTACGATGGCGACGACGTCGTACGAGCTGTCGTTTGAGCAGCTGCGCGAGATCGTGGAGAGCGCGGAGCTGCCGCTCGAGACGGTCGTGCACGGCTCGTATGAGTCGATGATCTGCGACCACGACTTCCCGGCGATGAGCCTGCCGGAGTTCAACGAGCTCGACAATCCGGAGGTGCTCGACCGCCACTATGCCCTCTTGGACACGGCTGGCGAGAAGCACGCGATCCGCATCGACCAGTACGGCCGCAATCACCTCTACTTCGCCAAGGACCTCTGCCTCTACCCCTATCTCGCGAAGTTCAACGGGCTGGCCTCGTACCGCATCGAGGCACAGGACTACTCACCGGAGCTCACGGGCCGCGTGACGAAGCTCTACCGCGAGGCGCTCGATGCACTCGCCGCTGGCAAATCGCAGGAAGAGGCGTTTGACCATGAGGCGTTTGAGCAGGTGCAGAAGATGAGCCCGCGCGAATGGAGCATCGGGACGTACCGGTTCCGCCAGAGTCGCAATTCAATCTGAGCACTTCCTTAATAAATATGCAGCTGTGATGTTTCGCACTGTTGCTTTATCGCATATATCTTAGGAGGGATTTACTTTGGCTGAAGAAACAAAACGAACATACATTGGCCCTGAGGCCATCATCGAGAAGAAGAAGAAGTACATCATGCCGTGCCTCGGCCATTTCTACAAGGAGCCGCGCGAGTTCGTCCGTGGCTCGATGCAGTACCTCTACGACAGCGAGGGGCGCAAGTACCTCGACTGCTTCGCGGGGGTGTCGGTCATGAACTGCGGCCACTGCAACCCGGAGATCACGAAGAAGGTCCAGGAGCAGGTCGGCACGCTGCAGCACGTCTGCAACATCTACCTGACGGAGAATTTCGTGAACCTCGCGGAAAAGCTCGCGCAGGTCACGCCGGGCAAGCTGCAGAAATCGTTCTTCTGCTCGACGGGCTCGGAGGCGACGGAGGGTGCGCTGCTGCTCGCCTCCATCTACACAGGCAGCAGCGAGATCATCGCGCTGCGCAATGGCCTGCACGGCCGCACGAAGCTCGGCATGAGCGTGACGGGCATCCAGATGTGGCGCACGGACCCGGAGCCTGTAGGCGGCATCCACTTCGCGCCGAATCCGTACTGCTACCGCTGCCCGCTCGGCAAGAATCGCGAAACCTGTGACCTCGCCTGCGCGAACATGGTCGAGGACGTCATCCAGACCTCGACGGCCGGCCATCCGGGCGCGTTCATCGCGGAGACGATCCAGGGCAATGCGGGCATCGTCGTGCCGCCGAAGGGGTACTTCCAGCGCGTCAAGGAGATCCTTGCGGCGCACGGCACGCTGCTCGTCATCGACGAGGTCCAGACGGGCTTCGCGCGCACGGGCAAGCTGTTTGCCATCGAGCACTTCGGCGTGACGCCGGACATCATGGCGATGGCCAAGGCACTCGGCAACGGCGCGCCGATCTCGGCCTTCATCTCGACGGCGGAGATTGCCGACACCTACACACGTCCGGGCGCTTCGACGCTCGGCGGCAACCCCGTCTCGACGGCAGCCGGCCTCGCCGTGCTCGACTACATCGAGAAGCACGACCTCTGCAAGAATGCAACGGAGCGCGGCGAGCAGCTGCGCGCCGGCCTGCGCGAGATCCAGAAGAAGCACCCGATCATCGGCGACATCCGCGGCCTCGGCCTCATGACCGGCGCCGAATTCGTCCACGCCGACAAGAGCCCCGCCGCCGCCGAACTCGACGACGTCCTCGAGACCCTCAAGGACCGCAGCTTCATCATCGGCAAAAACGGCATCGCCCGCAACGTCATGGCCTTCCAGCCGCCGCTCGTCATCACGGCAGAAGACATCGACAATGTGCTCAACGCGCTCGAGATGGTGCTGACGGAGAAGAAGCTCTGATTGCTGTCGGCGCCAGGTCAGTTGCTCAATTGCATAGATAGCAAAAAGGAGATGCAAATTGCATCTCCTTTTTAGGTGAACAAAATCTCCGGCACGCGGGCAAATTTGACAGTTTCGCGAAAATCATGTAAAATTCTCTTGTATAAGTATGACATTGACTATGACAGGATTTTATTTTGGAGGGACCTACATGAAAAAATCAGCACTGTTGACGGCGGCACTGCTCCTCGTCAGTTCTTCCTATGCGATGGCAGCTCCGATCAACCAGATGGCCAATCATGAGACGGCTATCGGTGTTGGCACGAAGGAGAGCTACATCGAGCACAAAGTGACGAACAAGGCAACGGCTGGCTTCCAGTATGCCGACCGCGATGAGAAGGGCGACCACAAGGACGCCTATCTGCAGTATGATATCATCGGCTCCGAGCTCAAGGTCATCGGCGGTTACCGCTGGAACCTGCCGAACGACAAGGACAACGCCTTTGCGGGCGTCGCTGTGAGCACGCCGAAGGTCCTGGGCTTCGACGCCTATGCCTCCTATGTTGCAGGCAAGGACTTCAATGAGACGCAGGTCGGCGTCAACAAGAACCTGCTGCTCAATGTGGACCTCAATGTCAACTACCACAACTTCAAGCCGGATGAAGGCAGCCGCGAGAACGGCGTCGGCGTCGGCGTATCCGTCAAGTTCTGACAATTGAAATGCGAAATTGCATAAAAAAAGAAAGCCCGCAGTACTGCGGGTTTTCTCATATATGCGAGCTTATTCTGCATCAAAGAGCGGCAGCGGCTCGAGGAAGATGATGTCGTCGCGCTTGGCGGCATCGCCTTCGGCGAGCACGCAGGCCTGGCCGATGACCTTGCCGCCGGCCTTCTCGGTGAGCTCCACGAGCGCCTTCATCGAGCCACCCGTGCTGATGACATCGTCGAGCAGCAGGACGTTCTTGCCCTTGATGCGCTCGATGTCCGTGCCGTCGAGGCAGAGCTTCTGCGTGCCCTTCGTCGTGATCGAGACATCGTCGACCCAGAGCGCGTTCTCCATGTACGCCTTGACCGACTTGCGCGCAACGATGTAGCGGTCCATGCCGAGCGCACGGGCGAGCTCCTCTGCGAGCGGGATTCCCTTCGTCTCCGCCGTCAGCACGTAATCCGTCTCGGGCGGCACCTTCTTCGCGAGCTCCCGCGCACAGGCGTCCGTGAGCTCCACATCGCCTAGCATGACAAAGCCCGCGATGGCCAGCTTGTCCGTGACATTGAGGATGGGCAGGTTGCGCGTGCAGCCTGCAATGTGTAACGTATAATATCGATCTGCCATTTGAGCACCTCTTCATTGTATGTATTACCATCTTCTTATTATACTATGAGATGGTGCATGCGCGCAAACGCGTTCAAGCGGATTGGCCCGCAAAAAATGGCAGATTCAGTAGATTTATGAGAATTCATCACGATTATGAGAAAAGGAGATACCATAAATGAGTGAAATGCATGATATCCACGAAAGTGACGAGGCCGGAGTCAGCAAAGAGCAGCGCGCCATCGACCAGATCACCCACATCCTGCTCCACGCCCTCACAGAAGACGGCATCGGCGAGCAACTCGAGCACGCCAAGTCTCAGCAGGAAGTCTACAAGCTCCTGCAGACCCTGCCGTACTTCAAGCTGACCTTCGAAGAATTCCAGCTCGGCATCCAGGCCCTGCGCCAGCAGCAAGCTGAGATCCATCAGGATTGACTTTTGCCTGCTTTTCCCTGGGCTATGCCCTCGGCAAAGATATCGGCACAAAAAAATGACCGCCCTAGTTCCCACGCTATGCGGTCATCTTGACTGAATCGTAGAGGACAACCGTCTACGGTGGTCTCTTTTTCTATGTCTATATAGTAAAGATATAAAAACAACCATACCAAATCTATAGATAATTATATTAAAATATGTTATAATTATCTATAGAAGGGAGGCGAGTCCCATATGTTTGCTAAAGATGTTCTTCGTGTCTTGCAGGTTTCTAGGCCAACGCTCACGAAATACGTCAAGACAGGGATTATCCGTGTCCACGTTATGCCCAATGGCCACTATGACTACAATGAAGAAGATGTCTACAAGTTCCAAAAGCTTGACTCGCAGGAAGTGTTCGAGGATACCGTAAGCCTGTTGCATTGCTACTCCATGAAGCTGTATGAAAGCCGCAGGAGACTGCGGAAGATCAAGGAGGCGATAGAGGATGATGAAACGAGTGGAACACCACCGGCTTAAACCTTCTTCACCGTTCTACGCCATGTTGCGCGGATTCTGCCATCGCTCCAAAAACCTCTACAATCACGGAAACTTCCTGATTCGTCAGACATTCATCGACGATGGCAAATGGCTGCGCTATGGCGAAGTCGACCGTTTGCTGAAGGCTGACGCAGAGTACCCCGACTATCGGGAGATGCCGACTGCACAGACGGCACAGCAGACACTCCGCATCTTGGACAAGAACTGGACATCATTCTTCGCGGCCATCAAGGACTGGAAAGCGCATCCCGAGAAGTACAAGGGACGGCCAAAGCTGCCAAAGTACAAGCCGAAGGATGGCTATTTCCCGCTGGTGCTGACAAACCAGAACTGCAAGCTCAAGGACGGAGTCATCCGCTTTCCAAGAGTCTTTCAAGGATTCACGGTAAAGGCCATCTTCGCCAGTCAACCAGATACTTCGTTCAAGCAAGCACGCATTATCCCGCATGGTGATGAGATTGATCTGGAGCTCGTCTATGAGTTGCCGGAAGCCGAGGAGAAAGCCGACAATGGAAAGTATGCCGCCATTGATATCGGCGTCGACAATCTCGCGGCACTGACCTGGAACACAGGCGAGCGACCGTTCCTCCTCAAGGGGACACCGCTCAAGTCAGTCAACCAGTACTACAACAAGCAGATGGCCAAGCGCAGGAGCATCTGTGAGCTGATGAATGGACGCCATTCATCCAAGCGAATCGCGCGGCTCACAGCGAAGCGGAATCGTAAGGTCGAGGATTACCTGCACAAGGCAAGCCGCAAGGTCATCGACTTGTGCGCGGAGCAGGATGTGTCGGTACTGGTCATCGGTAAGAATAAGGGCTGGAAGCAGGACGTGAGCCTCGGCCGCAAAGTCAACCAGAGTTTCGTGCAGCTGCCTTTCGCCCGCTTCATCCAGATGATCCAGTACAAGGCTGAGTCGATTGGCATGAAGGTCGTGCTGACTGAAGAAAGCTATACGAGTGGCACGTCGTTCTTGGATGGCGAGGCTCCGACCAAAGACCGCTATGACAAATCGCGCCGCGTTCATCGCGGCCTGTTCCAGGCAAACGATGGTCGGAAAATCAATGCCGACGTTAATGGTGCTTACCAGATCATGCGAAAAGTATTCCCGAATGTGAATGCAAACGGGATAGAGGGTGTAGCGTTACGCCCCGCTGTAGTAGCCCTTTCGATGAGCGCTCGCCGCAGCTCCGGCTGCGCTTGATGCGAGAAAGAGTGAACAGCGAAATTTATTAAAAATACGAATATTATTATTTGGTATTTATAATAAATATAACGTCATGCGAGCAAGAGAGATGCAAGATGAAGACCTCTTCCACCGCTTCGCGATTCCCCTTCCCCGTGTGCGGGGAAGGCTTTATGGGGTCCATGTCTTTGGGGCTTGACCGTTGCCGAAGAGATTCTGCATCGCTTGCGTATTCGTATATGTAGATTTAGGCGCATCAGTCGTTACGTTCGCTGATTTTCCGTTAAAGTAATATACATTATACGTGTCACCGGAGCGCTCAATTCGCACACCTGCCCAATTCCCTTTATCGGCATCATCGAGTTGAATTTGATTCGTTTTCAGGTTTGCTGCATCCCAGAGCGTTGTGAAGTATTTGTACCCTTTGCCATTGACATACACATCCCCGTCGGCACCTCCATTTACAGGTTGTTTGATTGTATCGTGCAATGCAGTCTGTAAATCGAGCTCTACCCAACCTCCGTTGCCCAGGACCACCTTGCCGGATGTTATTGCATTCTTGAGGCCCTGCTCCAGCTGGTTCTGGGCAAACCGCTGATGGCCGGCGGTCGTGTTATCCAACGCATAGGCAATGGTCTTGGAGATCTGGAAGTAGGCGTCGCTGACGGCTTCGGCCAGGCCGCCCTTGGCGAAGATGGCGGCGCCGATGCCGACGATGAAGGCTAGGATCAGGGCGTACTCGACGATGCCCTGAGCTTTCTGGTGCCATTCATGGAGATGGTTTGATTGTATTTCTTTCATCTATCTCACCTGCTTGAAAAGCAAAATGCTCTATGTTCTCACGCTCCATTATATGCGGTGCAGATGAAAAAAGCCAGCTAAAAATCGCTGGCTTTTTGTTATGAGAGAGAAGATTTGTGATTGTGGAATCAGAGACCGAGCAAGGCGTCGAGCTTGGCTTTGTCGAAGCTGACGACGAAGTCTTTGCCGTTGACGGTGGTGACGGGGACGATGAGGTCGCCGGAGATCTTGTAGCACTCGTCACGGTCGGCGTCGCTGAGCTCGATGTTGTGCTCTTCGTAGACTACGCCTCTGGATTTGAGGTATTTCTTGACTTTGTCGCACCAGGGGCACTGGGTGATGGAATAGACTTTGACCATTTGGGATTCCTCCTATACATAGATGATGATTGCTAATTCGTGATGGGGACGGCTTATAGGGATTCGATGTACTTTTCGGCGAGAAGGGCGGCTGTGGTGCCGTCGGCGGCTGCTGTTGTCAGCTGGCGGATTTCTTTCTCGCGGACGTCGCCGGCGGCGAAGACGCCGGGGAGATTGGTGCGGCAGTCCTCGCCGGCGAGGATGCGGCCGCTCTCTGTCATCTTGACCTGGCCCTCGAAGAGGTGGGTGTTCGGCACGACGCCGATGTTGACGAAGATGGCGTCGACGGGCAGCTCGCGCTCCTCCCCTTTCGCCTTGTCGTAGATGGTGATGCTCGTCAGTTTGCCTTCGCCGTGGAGCGCCCGGACCTCAGTCTCGAGCAGGACTTTGACCTTCGGATTGGCGTAGAGCTTGTCCTGTGAGATCTTGTCGGCCCGCAGCGCGGAGCGATGAATCAGATAGAGCTCGCTCGCGTACTTCGTCAGGAAGTTCGCGGCGTCGACGGCAGCGTTGCCGCCGCCCATGACGGCGATGGTCTTGCCCTGATACATGTGGCCGTCGCAGAGCTCGCAGTAGTGGACGCCGCGGCCGCTGTACTTCGCTTCTTCCTTGAGCGGCAGCTTGCGGCGCTCCATGCCGGAGGTGATGATGACGGCCTTTGCCTCGTAGATGTAACTCTGGGTCTCGACGATCTTCGGCGTGCCCTTGAGGTCTACGCGCTCGATCATGTCGAACTCGTCGACTTCGGCGCCGGCATTCTCGGCCTGCTGCTGGACGGTCGCCATGAGGTCGCTGCCGCTGACACTCGTGAAGCCCGGATAGTTCTCGATGCCGACGGCATTGGCAATCTGCCCGCCGACGATGGCATTCTCGAGCACGAGCGTCGAGAGGTTCGAGCGCCCCGCGTAGAGCGCCGCCGTGAGCCCGGCCATGCCCGCGCCGATGATGATGACATCTTTTGTCCTACGTTCCTTCGTCATAAAACCACTATCCTTCCATCTGTCATTCTATCGAAGTATTGCCGCCCGCTTGCGGCTCTCTTGCTTTCTGAGTTCAGTATAGCAGAGAATCGCCCGGCGTTCTGTTACTGAGTTACATAGGCGCAAAAATTGCAGGAGCTCCCCCACTCTTGACTTTTCCCCGCACATATACTATGATAAAAGTAACACGTAAATACATATCTGTTTACTATACTTTAAAGGAGACTTTTCCATGCCAGCACCTCGTCTCGCTCCCGGCGACATCCCTCAGAAAGCCATGACCTACATCCTCCATGGCCTGCGCACGATCCGCTACGGCGAGATTGTCCTTGTCGCGCAGGACGGCGTCCTCATGCAGGTCGAGTGGAGCGAGAAGCGCCGCCTCGACTGCTGGCAGGAGAGTGAAGACGGCGAGAACGCCTACACGGAGCGCACTCTCGCCGACCTCGCCGCGCGCATCCGCAAGGACTTTGGCCTGCTCCAGTACGGCAAGCTCGTCCTCATCATCCGCAAGGGTCGCCTGCTGCAGCTCGAGCGCACCGAAAAACAGCGCTTCACCGGCCTCGACGGCGAAGGCATCTGATCATCGGATGCCTCGCCGCGGCTGGGAAGCGCTGCTTTTCTTTCTATACGGATTTACTTTTCTTCGTGTTTCTCCTTGCTGAGCCAGCGGGAAGCGCGGAGTTTTTTTATGGTCTCCATGCGGTCCTGATAGATATCCTCGATGACGAGCTTGCAGATGACGATGAACGGCACCGCGAGGAACATGCCCGCGGCGCCGAGCACCTCGCCGCCGAGGATGATGCCGAGAATGATGGCGACCGGATGCAGATTGAGCGACTTGCCTATGAGCGTCGGATAGACGGCATTGTGGTTGACCTGCGTCAGGATGAGATAAAAACCTGCCGTCTGGATGGCAATCCACGGGTCCACCGTCGCCGTCAGCAGGATACCGAAGATCGAGGCGACCGTCGGGCCGAGCACCGGCACGAACTCGCTGATGCCCGAGACCATCGCGAAGACCGAGGCGTAGGGCAGGTCGCGCGCCGTGTAGTAGAGGAAGACGACCGTCGCCGTCAGGCAGCAGATGACGAGCTGGCTGCAGATGTAGGTGCGCAGCGCCGAGAGGATGCGGTTGAAGAGCGCGAGCACGCGGCTGTAGTCGCGGTTCGGGAAGAGGCTCGCAAGGTAGACCTTGATGTCATCGCCGTCCTTAAGCAGGTAAAACGTGACAAAGAGGATGATGACCATGTCGATGAACTTGCTGAAGATCGAGAGCAAGACCGTCAGCGACGATTTGAGCGCATCGACGCTCGCCGCCTTGAGCTCGAGCCAGAACTGCTCAAACTCATCCGTCAGGTAGGCATTGTCGTGGATCAGCGGCATCTGCTGCAATTTCTCCGTGATCTGCGGGAAGTCCGTCACGAAGCGCGTGAACGTCGGGATGAACGTGCTCGAGACGAGCAGCACGAGCCCGAGGCAGATCAGGAGGAAGGTGCCGAGCACGATGGCCGCCGCGAGCCCGCGGTTCAGATGGCACTCGAGCCGGTCGACGAGCGGCGTCAGGAGCAGCTGCAGCAAGAGTGAGATGAAGATGATGAACGCCAGCTGCGGCAAGAACCAGAACGTCGACAGCAGGACCGTGAACGTGACGCCCAAGAGGATCGACGTCCGGTAAGTCTTTAAATGCATGTGTTTCTCCTATGATAATCGAAAAATGATGACCAACTTGATTATACCACAGGGCCCGCTGAAGGGAAAGAAAAGGCCGCCTCCGTGGTGGTTGGCGTCACGGAGGCGGCGGTTGATGACTTGTGTGGACTTGTGATCGCGGTCTTTGGTTATTTGATGACCATGACCGGGATTGGGGATTCTTCGACGACTTTCTGGCTGACGCTGCCGATCAGGGCGCCTTTGAAGAGGCCGAGGCCGCGGCTGCCCATGATGATGAGGTCGCTATGCTCTTCGGCGGCGACGCGCATGATGGCTTTCGGGATGTTGCCGGTCTCGACATGCTTGGATGCTTTGATGTCGTCTGGCAGTTTCTCCCAGATGCGGTCGAAGACGATGTGGCTTGGGATGTCTTTGTTGATGTTGCTGGCGACGTAGACGAAGTCGAGGTCGGCTTTGCATTTCTCGGCGAAGAAGATTGCTTCATCGACGGCTTTGCAGCCGTTGACGGAACCGTCGACTGGTACTAAGATTTTCTGGATTCTGCCCATATTAACCCCTCCTATGCGAAGTTGATTTACTTTCTGATTATATGGAGTATTTCGTTCTCGGGTGGGGAAATTCCTTCTTTTTTGGCGCTGTTTTCTTGGGCTGCGAACATATTTTTTCTCTTGGGCGAAATATTTTTGAGGAAGGTGTTGACAACGGGGTGAATTCTTCGTATAATGTTTCTTGTGACTACGGGATGTGGCACAGTTTGGTAGCGCGCATCGTTCGGGACGATGAGGCCGCAGGTTCGAATCCTGTCATCCCGACCATTGAAATTACAAGTCGTCAGCTTTGGCTGGCGGCTTTTTTGTTTACGTCGTAAAAGCCAATAAAAAAGACACGGTTGTGGGCCGTGTCTTTTTTGCTATCTGGAGTTTATTTATTGGCCAGGCGTTCGAGGGCGCGGTGGGCGATGTCGTTACGGTGGAAGGCGTCTTTAAAAGTGATGGCATTGACGCCTTTGTAGGCTTTGTCGACGGCGGTACGGATGTCGTCGGCTTTGGCGACGACGCCGAGGACGCGGCCGCCGTTGGTGACGATCTTGCCGTCTTTTTCGGCGGTGCCGGCGTGGAAGACGAGGGTGTCGAGGGCTTTGGCTTTCTCGAGGCCTTCGATCGGGTAGCCTTTCTTATAGGCTTTGGGGTAGCCGCCGGAGGCGATGACGACGCAGACGGCTGCGCCTTTGCTCCACTCGATGTGTTCTTCGTCGAGGTGGCCGTCGGTGCAGGCGAGCATGATGTCGACGAGGTCGCTCTCGAGGAGCGGCAGGACGACCTGGGTCTCGGGGTCGCCGAAGCGGGCGTTGAATTCGACGACTTTGGGGCCTTCTTTGGTGATCATGAGGCCGGCGTAGAGGCAGCCTTTATAGGGGCGGCCTTCTTTAGCCATGGCGGCGATGGTTGGCTTCAGGATGCGCTCGGTGGCGACTTTGACCATCTCGTCGGTCATGACGGGGGCTGGTGCGTAGGTGCCCATGCCGCCGGTATTCGGGCCTTTGTCGCCGTCGTAGGCGCGCTTGTGGTCCTGGGAGCTGACCATCGGGTAGATGGTCTTGCCGTCGGTGAAGGCCAAGAGGGATGCCTCCTCGCCTTCCATGAATTCTTCGATGACGACGCGGCTGCCGGCTTTGCCGAAGGCGGCGTCGTCCATGATCTCATGGACGGCATCGAGGGCTTCTTCGAGGGTCATGGCGACGATGACGCCTTTGCCGGCGGCGAGGCCGTCGGCTTTGATGACGATTGGGGCGCCCTCTTTCTTGATGTAGGCGCGGGCTTCGTCGGCGTCGGTGAAGACTTCGTACTTGGCGGTCGGGATGCCGTACTTCTTCATGAGGTTCTTGGAGAAGGACTTGGAGCCTTCGATCTCGGCGGCGAGTTTGCGCGGGCCGAAGGCTTTGATGCCGGCGGCGTTCATGGCGTCGACGACACCGTTCGTCAGCGGGACTTCGGGGCCGACGACGACGAGGTCGATGGCTTTGTCCTCGGCGAGCTTGACGAGGGCTTCGTTATCGCAGATGTCGACGCCTCCGATGCACTCGGCGATATCGGCCATGCCGGGATTGCCGGGGACGGCGTAGAGCTTGGTGGCTTTTGGCGACTGGGCGAGTTTCCAGGCCAGGGTGTGCTCGCGGCCGCCGGAACCGATGACTAAGATGTTCATGCTACTTCCTCCAGTAAAACGCAAATGGCCCTCTCCCACCGGCGCGTGAAAAGTGCCTGCGGGGGAAGGCTCGTATTCTTATTTCTTGAGCTGCTCGGCGAGATAATCCTTGATCATCGTGTCGTAAGCGGCCGTGTGCGCGAAGGCTTCCTGTGCGAGCTCCATGCGCGTGCGGTCGTCGACGCAGCCGTTCTTCGTGACCTGCTCGGCGATGGCGTCGTAGCGGGCCGGGTTCGTGACGATGGTGACGAACTTGAAGTTCTTGGCAGCGGCGCGGACCATGGCGGGGCCGCCGATGTCGATGTTCTCGATGGCTTCGGCGAGGGTGACGTTCGGCTTGGCGATGGTCTCTTTGAACGGATAGAGGTTGACGGCGACGAGGTCGATGCCGGTGATGTGGTGCTCCTCCATCTCGCGGACGTGCTCGGGGTTGTCGCGGACGGCGAGGATGCCGCCGTGGATGTACGGGTTGAGGGTCTTGACGCGGCCGTCCATGATCTCGGGGAAACCGGTGACGTCGCTGACGTAGGTGACGGGGATGCCGGCCTCTTTGATGGCTTTCATCGTGCCGCCCGTGGAGACGATCTCGACGCCGGCTTCGTGGAGTTTGCGGGCGAAGTCGACGACGCCCTGTTTGTTCGATACGCTGATGAGCGCGCGTTTGATCTGCATGGTTTTGTACCTCTTTCTGTTTACATCGGGTAAGGGGCAGGGGCGAGTTTTTTCGGCTTCGGCGCTCAGCTAAATGGCCGACTAGGATGTCGGTGCATTCTTAGCTGGTTCGCCGCCTGCCGCGGCGTTCTGACATCGGGGTATTTTGCTAGGTTCCGTTGTCGGCCAGCCCTTTGGGCAATCGCTTCGCTTCTGCAGGCGAAAAATTTCACCTCATCCCTAGTTACTTCCTACATATCTCGCCTCTGCCCTAGTTACTTCTGGTCACTTCTGGGCTGGTAAGATGCGGACGTGGCGACCATCGACCTTCAAGCGGCCTTCGCAGTAGAGCTGGATGGCTTTGGGGTAGATGATGTGTTCCTGCTCTAGGACGCGGGCGCCGAGGGTTTCTTCGGTGTCGTCGTCGAGGACGGGGACGGCGGCTTGCAGGATGATGGGGCCGCTGTCGGTGCCTTCGTCGACGAAGTGGACGGTGCAGCCGCTGACTTTGACGCCGTAGGCGAGGACGTCGCGATGGGCGTGGGCGCCGGGGAAGCTCGGCAGCAGGGCCGGGTGGATGTTCATGATGCGGCCGGCGTAGTGGCGCACGAAGTACGGGGTCAGGATGCGCATGAAGCCGGCGAGGACGACGAGGGTGACGCCTGCTTCGTCGAGGGCCTTGATCAGGGCCTCTTCGAAGGGCTGGCGGCCGTCGAACTGCTTGCGGTCGATGCAGACGGCTTTGATGCCGGCTTTTTCGGCGCGCGTGAGGGCGTAGGCGTCGGGCTTGTCGGTCAGGACAAGGGCGATCGTCGCATCTACTTCACCGCGGCCGATGGCGTCGATGATGGACTGGAGGTCGGTGCCGCGGCCGGAGCACAGCACGCCTAATACTTGCTTACTCATCGAACACGCCGCCTTTGATCGTCACATCGTGGTTGCCGCGGACGACGCGGCCGATCTCGTAGACCGTCTCGTTCTCGGCCTCGAGGTGGGCCTTGATCTTGTCGGCTTCTTCGCGGCTCGCCATGATGACCATGCCGATGCCCATGTTGAAGGTGCGGTACATCTCATGCCAGTCGACGTTGCCCCACTGCTGCAGGAGGCGGAAAATCGTCGGCATCTGCCAGACGGAGCTGTCGATCTCGACGGCCATGTCCTCTGGCAGGGCGCGCGGGATGTTGTCGTAGAAGCCGCCGCCCGTAATGTGGACCATGCCGTGGATGTCGAATTTCTCAATCAGCGGCAGGCAGGTCTTCGGGTAGAGGCGCGTCGGCATCAGGAGTTCTTCGCCGATGGTCTTGCCGAGCTCGTCGATGTACTCGTCGCCCTTGAAGCCCTTGTGCTCGAAGCAGATCTTGCGCACGAGGGAATAGCCGTTCGAATGGACGCCGGAGGACGGCAGGCCGAGGAGGACGTCGCCTTCTTTGACGCGCTCGCTCGTGATGACTTTCGACTTCTCGACAACGCCAACGGCGAAGCCGGCGATGTCGTACTCGCCGACCGGGTAGAAGCCGCTCATCTCAGCGGTCTCGCCGCCAATGAGGGCGCAGCCGGACTCTTTGCAGGCGTTCGCGACGCCCTTGACGACAGCGGCGACCTGCTCGGGGTCGAGCTTGCCGACGGCGAGGTAGTCGAGGAAGAAGAGCGGCTCAGCGCCCTGGACGAGGATGTCGTTGACGCACATGGCAACGGCGTCCTGGCCGATCGTGTCGTGCTTGTCGAGCATGAAGGCCAGGCGCAGCTTCGTGCCGACGCCGTCGGTGCCGGAGACGAGCACCGGCTCCTTGTACTTGCCGGAATTCAGCGCAAAGAGACCGCCGAAGCCGCCGAGGTCGCCGAGGACCTCCGGACGATACGTCGCCTTGACGCTGTCCTTGATGAGTTTGACGGAGTAGTTGCCAGCATCGATGTCGACGCCGGAATCCTTATAGGTAAGTTGTTCTGCCATTTTGCTATTCTGGTTCCTTTCCTATCTGACGATATTCCGATATTCTCGCGATTTGCACGCGTCTCAGCACTTGCGCTGCTCGAAGACGTACTTGCTGTTGCCGGCCGGCTTGGCGCCGTCCTCAATCGGGTAGGCGCTGTTGAAGCAGGCGTAGCACATGTCATCGGCCTTGAGGTTCGGCACGCATTTCTTGAGGCCTTCGATGCTCAGGAAGTGCAGGGAGTCGGCGCCGATGAACTCGCGGATCTCCTCGACGGACTTCGTCGCGGCGATGAGCTCCTTGCGCACGCTGGTATCGATGCCATAGAAGCAGGGATAGCCGATCGGCGGGCTGCTGATGCAGACGTGTACGGCCGTCGCGCCGGCATTCCTCAGCATGCGGACGATCTTGCCGCTCGTCGTGCCGCGGACGATGGAGTCGTCGACCATGATGACCGACTTGCCCTCTACGACGGAGCGGATGGCGTTGAGCTTGAGCTTGACGGCCGTGTCGCGCTTCTTCTGCGTCGGCTGGATGAAGGTGCGGCCGATGTAGCGGTTCTTGATGAGGCCCTCGACGAACGGGATGCCCGACTCATAGGCAAAGCCCGTCGCGGCCGTCGTGCCGGAGTCCGGCACGGAGATGACGATGTCGCCCTTGAAGCCCGACTCGCGCGCGAGCTCGCGGCCCATCTGGAAGCGCGCTTCGTGGACGCTCTGGCCGTCGATGACGGAGTCGGGGCGCGCGAAGTAGATGTACTCGAAGATGCAGCCGGCCTTCTTCTCGTCCGTCGCGAACGGATACGACTTGAGGCCGTCCTTGTCGATGACGACCATCTCACCCGGCAGGACGTCGCGCACGAACTCTGCGCCGACGACGTCGAGGCCGCAGGTCTCCGACGAGAGGATCCAGCTGCCCTCCTCCGTCTTGCCGAGGCAGAGCGGACGGAAGCCCTGCGGATCGCGGGCGCCGATGAGCTTGTCCTCGGTCATGATCGTCAGGCAGTAGCAGCCCTTGACCATCTTGAGGCTCTCGATGATGCGTTCCTCGATCGTCTCCTTGTGGGAGCGCGCAATGAGGTTCACGATGACTTCCGAATCGATGGAGGTCTGGAAGATCGTGCCCTGCTGCTCGAGCTCATGGCGGATCTCGGCGGCATTCGTCAGGTTGCCGTTGTGGGCAAGCGCGATCTTGCCGCCCGCGTAGTTGACGAGCAGCGGCTGCGTGTTGGCGAGCAGGCTCGAGCCCGTCGTCGAATAGCGCACATGGCCGACGGCGATGCACTGGTTCTCCATGTGCGGGACCTGATGGCGGAATACTTCGTTGACGAGGCCCATGCCGCGCGTCACATCCATCCAGGCGCCGTCCGTGATGGCGATGCCGGCACTCTCCTGCCCGCGGTGCTGCAGGGCATAGAGGCCGAGGTACGTCAATCCGGAGACATCTTCCGTATGGGAGTACACGCCGTAAACGCCGCATTCCTCTTTCCACTTCGGTTCTGGGTTGTAGCCATTATCATACATGGTTGTTCTGCTTCTTCCTTTTCTCTTTCTCTAATTGGTTTCTCTTCGCGGTGCGCGGCTCAGAGCTGAGCAGCGACGCGCGCGGCCTTCTTCTCGACGCCCGCGACCATCTCCTCGCGATAGTCGGCGAGCTTCTTCTTGAGGTCGTCATCGGCAATCGAGAACATCTCGACGGCGAAGATGGCGGCGTTCTTTGCGCCATTGATGGCCATCGTCGCGACCGGGATGCCCGACGGCATCTGGACCGTCGAGAGCAGTGCGTCCATGCCGTTCAGCGAGGTCGCATTGATCGGCACGCCGATGACCGGCAGCGTCGTGTAGCTCGCGACGACACCGGCGAGGTGTGCTGCAGCGCCTGCGCCGACGATGAAGGCGCCGACGCCCTTCTCGGGGGCCGACTCGACAAACGTACGTACTTTCGCAGGCGTGCGGTGTGCCGAGGCGACCGTCACTTCCGCAGCAATGCCAAACTGCTTCAAGAGCTCGACGGCTGGCTTCAGGATAGGCCAGTCAGAGTCGCTTCCCATAATCACAGCTACTTTCTTGGCATTCATGGATATCATCTCCTATATACACTCAAGCAATCATTCATTCTCTACATCAATGATAACGGTAAAAAACTAGGCTGTCAACCGAAAACAGGACAGATGTCCTTGCGCAAAAGCAAAAGCCCCCGGATGAACCGGGAGCATGCAAACGAGTGAGCAAGGGTCAGTCGAGGTCCTTGCCCGTGATCATCTTGTAAGCTTCGACGTACTTGGCAATCGTCTTGTCGATGACGTCCTGCGGCAGCTTGTAGTCGCTGTCCGGGTTGGCCTTGAGCCAGTCGCGGACGAACTGCTTGTCGTAAGACGGCTGCGGCTTGCCGGCCTCGTAGCCCTCGAGTGGCCAGAAGCGGGAGCTGTCCGGCGTCAGGACCTCGTCGCCGAGGACGATGTTGCCGTCCTCATCGAGGCCGAACTCGAACTTCGTGTCGGCGATGATGATGCCGCGCGAGAGTGCGTACGCAGCGCACTTCTTGTAGATGGCAATCGTGTAGTCGCGCAGTTTCTCTGCGTATTCCATGCCGTGGCCGGGGAACTCCTTCTCGAAGACGGCAGCGCCCTGCTCGAGCGAGACGTTCTCATCGTGGTCACCGAGCTCTGCCTTCGTGCTCGGCGTGAAGATCGGCTCCGGCAGTTTCTGGGATTCCTTGAGGCCCTCCGGCAGTTTGATGCCGCAGACCGTGCCGTTCTCCTGATAGCTTACCCAGCCGCTGCCCGTGATATAGCCGCGGACAATGCACTCCATCGGCAGCATCGTGAGCTTCTTGCACTTCATGCTGTTGCCGAGGAACTGCGGCTGACGGAAGAATTCCGGCATGTCGTTGTTGTCCACCGAGATCATGTGGTTCGGAATGATGTCCTTCGTGAAGTCGAACCAGAACTTCGACATCTGCGTCAGGACCTTGCCCTTCTTCGTGATCTGGTTCTTGAGGATATGGTCGAAAGCGGAGATGCGGTCCGTCGCAACCATGATGATGCTGTCGCCAGCATCGTAGACCTCACGAACTTTTCCGGATTTGAACGGCTTGTACTCTTTCATTTGTTATCGTCTCCCGTCACAAACAGATAGATAGGATTTTTACACTTCCATCATAGCGGCAGATGGAAAAAATGTCAAGAAATGGGTCAGGTGTCCTTGCGGATAGACGAGCAATAGTTCGTGGCATTGAGTTTGAATTCGTATCGTAGGGAGGTGGCATGTATTTCGGCTTCGTCGCTGTCGCTAAATGAGCCCTATGCCACGGATTGCCATTGATGTGAGTTCGCCGCCTGCCGCGGCGTTCTGACATCGTCTTCTAAGGCAACATAGCGGTAGGGCTCAGCCCTGCGGGCTATCGCTCTCGCTCCTGCAGGCGAAATACATGCCCCCTCCCTCAGTTACGGCCTGCAAGCGAGTGCGAGTACCGCTCAGTCGACAAACGAGGCAAGGAACCTGATGGGGAGAAAAAAAGAGCCCGCCCCACTCCATCTGCAAAATGGAGCTAGGACGGACTCTAAGAAAACGGACTGAACTGAGGCCGGGGGACATGTTCCGCCTGCAGGAGCAGCGCGGCTGCCCAAAGAAACGGACTGAGCTGAGGTCGGGGGATATGTTCCGCCTGCAGGAGCGGCGCGGCTGCCCGCAGGGATGGCCCCTGATACTTCATGAGCCTCAAATCGCAATGTGAGAACGCCGCGGCAGGCGGCGAAATGCCTTTGCTGCGAGCCGCGTCATAGGGGCCATTTTAGCAGAGCGACGAAGCCGGAACATGTCCCCCCGGCCCTTTGCCAAACGCCCCTCGCTTCAACGAATCCAGCACCGGTAATCCTGCCCTTTGCCAACCGCTGCTCAATTCAACGAATCCAGCACCGGTAATCACCCTCGCATGCTCTCGCTGCTCTTTTCGGCCTCGTTTTCCTGCTTGGGCCCGCGCTCTTTTGCTACGGCGAGCATGAGCTTGATGCGGTTGAGCTGGTTGACTTCGGAGGAGCCGGCATCGCAGTCGATGGCGGTGAGGTTGGCGCCTGCGTAGCTCTCGCGCAGTTCGTGCATGACGCCTTTGCCGGTGATGTGGTTCGGCAGGCAGCCGAACGGCTGGAGGCAGATAACGTTGGGCACGCCTTCGTCGATGAGCTTGACCATCTCGCCGGTCAGGAACCAGCCCTCGCCGGCCATGTTGCCAAGGCTGACATGGCGCGAGGCGAGTTTGGCCGTCTCGTCGATCTTGTGCGGCGCGAGGAAGTGGCGGCTGTTCTTGAGTGCCTTGCGCATCGGCGCGCGGTAGAAGTTGATGATGTTGATGAACATGCGTCCGAAGAAGCTGTTCCTCTTCTTGCCGTCGAGCAGGCGGTGCTTGACGATTGGGTCGTAGGCCGAGTAGAGGAAGAAGTCGACGAAGTCCGGCATGACGACCTCCGCGCCCTCCTCCATCAGGACTTTCTCGATGTGGTTGTTCGCGACCGGATGGTACTTCGCGAGGATCTCGCCGACGATGCCGACTTTCGGCTTCCAGAGGGTTTCATCAATCGGGATGTTGTCGAATTCCTTGACGATCTGCTTGACCGTGCGCTGGAACTTGAAGTAGCCGCCGTCTTTCAATACGTCCTTGCAGGCTGCCATCCACTTGTCGAAGAGGCGCTGTGTCTCGCCTTTCTGGAGCTCGTACGGCATCATGCGGTTCTTGACATTCTGCAGGAGGTCGCCGAAGATGGCGGCCTTGATGGCGGCGACGAGCATTGGGCGCGTGAGGCGGAAGGAATCCGTCTCCTCGGGCAGGCCGTGCACGGCGAAGACCGGCACCTGCGGGAAGCCCGCGTACTTGAGTGCCTGGCGCAGGACGCTCATGTAGTTCGTCGCGCGGCAGGCGCCGCAGGTCTGGAACATCGCGATGCTCGTGTGGTCGGGGTCGTACTCACCCGACTTCAGTGCGGCGATGAGCTGACCGATGACGACGATCGACGGGTAGCACATGTCGTTGTTGACGTAGCGCAGGCCGAGGTCAATGGCCGCCTTGTCCGGCATCTCCGGCACGACGAGGTTGTAGCCGTAGTCGCGCATGACCGACTTGATGAGCTCGAAGTGGATTGGGGCCATCTGCGGCGCGAGGATCGTGTGCGTCTTCTTGCACTCGGCCGTGAAGTGCGGCCGCTCAATCGGCTTGACCTCCTGATACGGCACGGTCTTGCGGCGCGCGAGCGCGGCCATCAGCGAGCGCAGGCGGATGCGCGCGGCGCCGAGGTTCGAGACCTCGTCGAGCTTGATCATCGTGTAGATGCGGTTGTGCGACTCGAGGATGTCCTTGACCTGACCCGTCGTCAGTGCGTCGAGGCCGCAGCCGAACGAGCTGAACTGGATCAGCGTGAAGTTCGGATGCTCAGCGACGAACTGCGCCGCATGGTAGAGGCGCGCGTGGTAGCTCCACTGGTTGACGATCTTGAGCTTCGCGGCTTTGACCGGCATGTGGTAGACGGCGTCCTCCGAGATGATCGGCAGATGATAGCTCTGGATCATCTCCGGGATGCCGTGGTTGATCTCCGGGTCGATGTGGTACGGGCGGCCGACGAGCATGATGACCTGCTCGCCCGACTTCTCCACGCGCTCGAGGATCTTCGCGCCGTAGTCGCGCACATCTTGGCGGTAGAGCGCGAGCTCGCGGTAGGCCTCGTCGACGGCCGCAGCAATCTCTTCCTTCGTCAGGCCCTCATGGGCACCGAGCTCCTCGTAGAGACGCTGGGCCATGCGCTTCTCGTCGTTGATCGGCAAGAACGGCTGCAGAAAGTCGATGTGCTTCTCGCGCAGGATGTCCATGTTGCCGCGGATGTTCTCGGCGTACGAGGCGACGATCGGGCAGTTGTAGTGATTCTCCGACGGGTGCTTGTCGTCGACCATGTTGTAGGGTTCGCACGGGTAGAAGATCTTCGTAACGCCCTTCTCGATGAGGTCCATGATGTGGCCGTGCGCGAGCTTGGCCGGATAGCAGAGCGAGTCAGACGGCACGGTCGCCATTCCCTTGAAGTACATCTTGGCACTCGACTTGCCCGAGAGCACGACGCGGTAGCCGAGCTTCGTGAAGAAGGTGAACCAGAACGGGTAGTCCTCATACATGTTGAGCACGCGCGGCAGGCCGATCGTGCCGCGCGTGGGCTCCTCGAGCGGCTCGTAGTACTGGAAGAGGCGCTCGTACTTGTACTGGTAGATGTTCGGCGTGTCGGACTCCTTCTTCTGCCCGCCGATGCCGCGCTCACAGCGGTTGCCCGTGAAGTACTTGCCGCCGTCGGGGAACTTCTGCATCGTGATCAGGCACTTGTTGCCGCAGCCGCGGCAGCGGTAGGAGCTCGTCGCGACGGCGAAGTGGTCGAGCTCCGCTGGCGTCAGCAGGCTCGACTGCTGCTTGCCCTCTTTCTCGGCCTCCTCGAGCGCGAGGATGGCCGCACCGTAGGCGCCCATGAGGCCCGCGATATCGGGGCGGATGACGTCACGGTCTAAAAGCTTCTCCATGCAGCGCAGCACAGCGTCGTTGTAGAAGGTGCCGCCCTGCACGACGATGTGGTCGCCGAGCTCGCGGACGTCCTTGAGCTGCATGACCTTGAAGAGCGCATTCTTGATGACGGAGAACGCGATGCCGGCCGAGATGTCGGCGACGTCGGCGCCCTCTTTCTGCGCCTGCTTGACCTTCGAGTTCATGAAGACCGTGCAGCGCGTGCCGAGGTCGACCGGCGCCTTCGAGTCGATGGCCTTGGCCGCAAACTCCGCCGGCGTCATGTGCAGGCCCTCGGCAAAGTTCTGGATGAAGGAGCCGCAGCCGGCCGAGCACGCCTCGTTAAGCGTGATGTTGCCGATGCTGCCGTCCTTGACGAAGAAGCACTTCATGTCCTGGCCGCCGATGTCGAGCACGAAGGTGACCTCCGGGCAGAATTCCTGTGCCGCCCGCAAATGCGCGAACGTCTCGACCTCGCCGCCGTCGGCATGCAGCGCGGCCTTGACGATGGCCTCGCCGTAGCCCGTCGTCATCGAGCCCGCGATGGTTGCGCCCTCTGGCAGGGCCGCGTAGAGCCCCTTCATCTCCTTGACGACGGTTTTGAGGGGTGAGCCCTGGTTGCTGCCGTACGAGGTGTAGAGGATCTCCTTGTCCTTGCCGATGGCCGTGATCTTCGTCGTCGTGGAGCCGGCGTCGATGCCGATGTAGACGGGGCCGCGGTACGAGCTGAGGTCGCCGCGCTTGACCTTGTCCTTGTCGTGGCGGGCCTTGAAGGCCTCGTAGTCGGCACGGTCTTCAAACAGCGTGAAGTCGGCCTTGCGCGTCTCTTTCGCCGCGGCTTCCTTCGCCTTGGCGATGCTCTGCTCGAGGCGATTGACGTCGATGACCTCCGCCTCGTCGGAGAGCGCCGCGCCCATGGCGACGAAGTAGTTGCCGTAGTCGACCTTGACGACGTGCTCCTCGTCGAGCTCCAGCGTCTCGATGAAGCGCTTGCGCAGCTCCGGCAGGAAGTGCAGCGGGCCGCCGAGGAAGGCGACGTGGCCGCTTATCGGACGGCCCTGCGCGAGATTGCCGATGGTCTGGTTGACGACGGCCTGGAAAATCGACAGAGCGATGTCGGCCTTCTCGGCGCCATCGTTCATCAGGGCCTGGATATCGGTCTTGGCAAAGACGCCGCAGCGCGAAGCGATCGTGTAGATCTGCTTGCCCTTGGCCGCGAGGTCATCGAGGCCCTTGGCATCGGTCGAGAGGAGCGAGGCCATGTGGTCGATGAACGAGCCCGTGCCGCCCGCGCAGACGCCGTTCATGCGCTGCTCCGGCGCGTCGCCGAAATACGTGATCTTCGCGTCCTCGCCGCCGAGCTCGACGACGGTGTCCGTCTGCGGGATGAGCTCCTTGACGGCTGCGGCGCAGGCGATGACCTCCTGCACGAACGGCAGGCCGATGCGCTGGGCGATGCCCATGCCGGCCGAACCCGTCAGGGCAAACGAGAACTTCTTCTCACCGACGATGGATTTCAGATGCGTCAGATTCTCCTGCAGGGCGTTGCCGATCTCGGAGAAATGACGTGCATAGTTCTTGTAAAGGATATGCTTCTCATGGTCGAGAACGACGAGCTTGATCGTCGTCGAACCGACATCAATCCCTACGTTCAAAATTGATTTCATATTCACACCACCTAGTGTCATGGATTGATTTGGACTGATTCTGGAAACGGGATGAAATCCAGTTACCTATTGACCTTTTAGAGGGTCACATTTTATTCTAACCCATCTGCGAGTCATTCGCAAGTCTAGACGTCACAGACAGAGAGCGCCGCTGCCGTTCCCCCAAGCGTTCAAGAGTTGATGCAAGGGCGAACAGAGCGGCGCTCAACATGTGGATATACTTAAAAATGAAAGGCTTCGCCGTAGTCGACGTGTTCGAGGTAGAGCCCGCAGGCCGGCGCGGTCGCCGAGGCCTTTGTGCGGTCGCGGCCCTCGAGGATCTCGCCGAAGCGCGCCGGCGTCAGGACACCGAGGCCGACGTTTGCGAGGGTGCCGATGATGTTGCGGACCATGTGGTAGAGAAAGCCGCTGCCGTGGATGCGGCAGATGAGCTGCTGACCGGCTGCCTGCTCGATCGTCGCCTCGTACATCGTGCGCACGGGGCTCATCGGCGCGCCGCCGCTCGCGCGGAAGGCGGAGAAGTCGTGCGTGCCGAGGATCATGGCGAGTGCTTCGCGCATGGCGGCGACGTCGAGCGGCCGCCGGATGTACCAAGCGTAGCGCGCCGTCATCGGGTCGGGCACCTCACCCTGCTGGATGCGGTAGACATACGTCTTGCTCTTCGCGCTGTGGCGCGCGCTGAAGTCTGTGTCAGCCTCCCCCGCCGCCCACACGACGATGTCATCGGGCAAGAGGCTGTTGGCCGCGCGCGCGATGCGGTCCACGGGGATGCGGCCGTCCGTGAAGAAGTTGACAACCTGCCCGTAGGCATGGACGCCGGCATCTGTGCGGCCGGCCGCCGCGAGCTCGATGGTGTCGCCGAAGATCGTCTGCAATTTCTCTTCTAATATATTCTGCACGGCGACGATCGGCGGCGTCTGGCGC
>CALEXE010000027.1:0-24678 GCA_937925265.1 uncultured Collinsella sp.
GTTGCCCTCCTGGATCAGGTCAAGGAACAGCATGCCGCGGCCGACATAGCGCTTGGCGATGGAGACGACCAGACGTAGGTTTGCGCTGATGAGTGCCTGCTTGGCTTCGAGGCCCACGTTCTCAATGCGCGCAAGACGACGCATCTCGGCACGCGTGAGCTCGAGCTCGCCGGCATCGGCAGCCTCGAGCTTCTCGGTGGCCTCAAGACCGGCCTCGATCTTCATAGCCAGATCGACCTCTTCGGAAGCGGTCAGCAGGTCGACCTTGCCGATCTCCTTGAGGTACATACGAACCGGATCGCCGGTCAGCATCACCGTGGAGGCATCGATGCCACGCACGCGGGAGCGTGAACGGGACGTGCGCACGGTGCGCTTCTTCTTACTCTTGGAAGAACCCATCTCGGCGTCGGCCTGACGGGCCATCTTGAGCTCGTGATCGTCGAGCGAGCCGGAATCGTGCTCGTCGTCGTCATCAAAATCGTCGGTATCGGTATCGTTATCGTCATCGTCGACGTCCATGGGGGCGTCGTCGTTTCCGCTCGCGGAGATAATCTGGATGCCGCTGTTGCGCAGCGCGGAATACACCGCGGTGAGCTGCTCGTCAGAAACATCGATATCCTTCAGGGCGACCTGAATCTCGTCCTCGGTTACCGAAGTCCTGTTTGAGCCGTTGCCCATGAGCTTTGCAACGTAGGATTCCAGCCCAGTACCCGTGCTCTCAGTCTTTTTTGGCACAGATTCTCCCTTCATAGTCCACAGGATTCAATACTTTAGCACACACATTGACGTCTATACCCAAAAAGACAACTGGATATAGGCGAGAATACGCTGGTTGACCACAACATCTAGGCCTGTTCGGTGCCCGCGGTCTCCAAACCGATCAAACGGAACGGGTCCGCCACGCCGCCGATAGACTTTTGCAGCTCGCGTTGACGCTGCGAATCCTGCGCGGCCTGCACGGTCAGCGCGCGGCGGGCCTCATCGTCGAGCGAACGGTCCTGGCGCAGCTTGGCCTGTGCGGTACGCATGCGGCGCTTGATGGTGTAGAGCTCGAGCGTATCGAGCATAAAAACGATATTCGTCTCGGTGGGGTGCTTGCTCGTCGCCGAGATGCGCCCGGCACTCACAAGCGTTGCCGCCTCGGGACACACCGAGCGCGCCGCATCCATGCAGGCTGCCGGATCGGTTCCCGGCGGCGTTGCCAGAACGGCCCATGCGATGGACTCGTGACGTGGGTCAACCCACTCGATGGAGCAGATGCGGTCGGCATACGTGCGGAACAGGTCGGGGTAGCTCGTAAGCATCGTCAACAGCTCGCGCTCCCCTGCCAAGGACTTGCGCTCAAGATCGGTCAGAACCATCGGCGCCGCCGCAGCCGATGCGCCCGAACCGTCAGCCACAGGCACAGCACCCATACCATCAGGCACATCGATTGGCGGCAGATCGTCGACGACCTCCACGGGCGCGGCACCGTAGGCATCGAGTGGGACGTAGTCGTACGGCTCTTCCTCGACCGGCGCGGACACCGACGGCGTCGCGCCCGATGCCCAAGCGCCGCGACCGGCATCGCGAGAACTCGACGCCCGACTGCCCGTCCCGCCGGACCGCTCAGCCTGTGCCCGCTGGCGCTCAAAGCTCTGCTCACGACGTCGTTCCGCATCCTCGCGCTTGGCGACATCGCGAAACACACGGCCCGAGCTCGCACGCACGGTCTCCAAATCCAAACCCAGCAGATCGGCAATCTGGATAAAGTACGTATCGATCATATAGCTGTCACGAAGCGGATAGATGAGCGTGAGCGCATCCTCCAGCGCCTTGGCGCGACCGCCCGGCGTGGTGATGTCGCTCGACTCCTGCAGCGAACGGTACACGAAGTCCATGAGCGGCTCGGCGGCGTCAATGCGTTTCTGCAGCTCCTCTCCGCCGTGGGCCGTGATGAACTCCATGGGATCGTTGCCGTCAGGCAGCACCACGCAGCGCAGGTCCATCGAATCCTGCTCGATAAACTGAATCGCGCGACGGGCGGCCTTCTGGCCCGCGGCATCGCCGTCAAACATATACACGATGCGCTTGGCAAAGCGGGTGAGCGTCTTGACGTGATGCTCCGTGAGCGCGGTGCCCAGCGTAGCGACAACGTTTTTAATCCCCGCCTCCCAACAGGCGATGCAGTCGGTATAGCCCTCTACCACGATGGCGGTATCCTGCGCGACGATAAACTCCTTGGCCCAATTAAAGCCGTAGAGGTTTCGCTTTTTATGAAACACGCTCGTCTCGGCGGTGTTGAGGTACTTGGGTTGGCCGTCACCCATGATGCGACCGCCAAAGGCGATGTTGTGACCCTGCTCGTCAAAGATGGGGAACATCACGCGGTCGTAGAAGCGGTCGGCAAGCTGCCCGCGCCCTCGACTCACGGCAACGTTGGCGTCGATCATCTCCTGCGGAGTAAAGCCCGCCTGCGACAGATGAGCCACCAGCATATTACGACCCGGCGCAAAGCCCAGGCAGTAGCGGCGGCAGACGTCGCCACCCATGCCGCGGCTGGCAAAGTACTCACGTGGACGGCCATCCTTACCGCGCATAAGCATGGTGTGGTAGAACTGGGCGGTCTCGGCACACAGATCGTAGATGCGGGCACGCTTGGTACCGCGCTCGCGGCGATCTCCGGTGTCGTGCAGCTCAATACCTGCACGATCGGCCAAATAACGGATTGACTCGGGAAAGCTCAGGTTCTCGCGCTTCATGATATAGGTGAAGACGTCGCCACCCTCGCCGCAGCCAAAGCAATGCCACACCTGCGTGGCGGGAATAATGTGGAAGGACGGAGTCTTTTCGCCATGAAAGGGGCAGCAGCCCCAAAACTCATGGCCGCGGGGCTTGAGCTCAACCGTTTCCTGCACGATGGCAACTAGGTCGGACGCAGCGCGTACCTGGTCTTTTTCCTCATCGCTAATCACGGATGCCCACCCCCTGCTCACCCAAGTTGTGACGAATGTCCTCGATATTACCCTCGACGGTCGCAATCAACTCATCCAGCGAATCGAACACACGCGAGGGACGCAGCCAGCGCGTAAACGCCAGCGAAACGGAAGCGCCGTACAGGTCGCCCGTATAACCAATTAAGTTAGCCTCGAGATGCGATGAAGCGGCATCGTCGGCATACGTCGGCGGCAGGCCGACGTTAACGGCAGCAGGCCATACGGTGTCATCAACGAGCACCAGGCCCTCATACACGCCATCGGCAGGCACCTGAATGCCGTCGGGAACCTGCAGGTTAGCCGTGGGAAAGCCCATGTCAGAACCCTCGTGACGGCCACGAATAACACCGCCACGCAGCATATACGGGCGGCCGAGCAACTCAGCAGCAAGCTCCACATGGCCCTGTCCCAGCTCATGACGAATGCGGGTGGCGCAAATGGCCTCACCGCCCTCGCAAAGCAGGTCGTGCCCGTATACGTCAACGCCGCGCTCGGCACCCCAGGTGCGCATCTCGTCAACACCAGAAGCACCGCCACGACCCAGCCTAAAGTCGCTGCCAACGCGAATCGAACGAATGTCGACCAGACGCGACACCAGCGAGAGAAAAGCAACATGGTCGAGTGCCGCAACCTCAGGCGTAAAGGGAACGGCCACCACCGCATCGACCCCGGTCTGAGCCAAGGCATGTAGACGGTCGGCCGTCGTCATCAATTTTTGAGCGGGCGAAGGACTCACCACAACGTCCGGATCGGGATCGAAAGTGACCACGACCGCCTTGCAATCATGGGCGCGCGCATCGCTAACAAGCGCCGCAATGAGCTCCTGGTGTCCACGGTGAACGCCGTCGAACACGCCGATGGCAATCGATGCGGCACCCAAGCGCTCGCACTCATCAAACGTATCGGCAGCAACGATGCGAGCCTCGTCCGACTCGCCCTCGAAAAAGATACGCGCGAGCTCGCGAGCGGACAACATCATCGAACACCGCCGATTGCCTGCGGAAACACGTGCTCCATGACAAAGCGGCCACTCTCAATGCGGGCGAGCGCCTTGAGTCCCCCATCGAGCACCAACGCAAAAGGCGACTTCGAGGTATCGAAATCGGCAAGCGCACGCTCAACGGGAATGCGTCGGCCGCAGAGCAGATCGTCGGCAAGATTGCCCGGCAAGTCAACACGCGTGGCGCCCAGGGCCGCAATGGGATCCAGGGCAAAGCCAGCCGCGGACTCGGGAGAAAGCTCCTCGACCGTATGACAAGCGCCAATGGAAACAACACCGGAGGCCGTGCGGCGCAGCGCGGAAATGTGCGCGGCGCTCTCGCAGGCGCGGCCCAAATCGCGAGCGAGCGCACGGATATAGGTACCCTTGCTCACTGAGAACGCCACGGTCCACACACACGTATCACCTTCGCCTCCCACGGCGATCAGGTCGGCGGCATAGACCTCGACGGGGCGCGGAGGTAGGTCCACCGCATTGCCCTCGCGAGCAGACTTGTAGGCGCGAACGCCATTGACCGAGATAGCCGAAAACGCCGGCGGCACCTGCATCTGCGGACCCAGCATAGCGGCCAAGCGCTCACGGGCATAGGCAGGATCGCGGAGCTCGTTGGCAACAGCCACCGTGCGGACCGCCTCGCCCTCCGCATCATCGGTATTGGTCTCGGCGCCAAACGAAATGTCGGCGACATAGCTTTTGGTATCGAGGGTTAGCATGCCCAGCAGACGGGTGGCCTGGCCCACACCCACCACCATGACACCCGATGCCATGGGGTCGAGCGTGCCGGCATGGCCGACGCGCCGCTCATGGAGGGCGCGCCGACATTGCGAGACCACATCGTGGGACGTGCAGCCCACCGGCTTATCGACGGCGAGCAGCATATTCAGTTGAGAAGGCGTACGACGAGCCATGTACCATCCAAAAAGTTAAAGCTCGACGGTCACCGAAGCGGGATCCTCCCCCACCAGCTCGGCCAGCATGGGAAGTGCCACGGTAAGCGTCTCGAGAATCGTTCCGTTGTTGGAGAAACCGGCGGCAGCGGGATGTCCGCCTCCGCCAAAGGTAGCAGCGATCTCGGACACGTTGAGGTCGCCCTTGGAGCGCAGGTTGCCGCGCACCTTGGTATCGCCCTCAATGCCCTTCAGGAACAGACAGACCTCGACGCCCATCACCGAGCGCACCACGTCAACCAGACCGTCGCACTCATCCGAGGTGACACCGCAGGCCTCAAGGTCACTCTGGTACGCGTAGCTATACGCGACGCGCCCGTGGGCCACTGTCTTAATGCGGCCCATAACGATGGACTTGAGGTGCAAAAACTCAACGCGCATGCTCTGGTAGACCTCGAGCGCAACACGCGCCGGATCGGCACCGTGGGCAACCAGACGCGAGGCTGCATGGAACGCGGCTGCATCGGCGTTTTGGTACTGAAAACGGCCGGTATCGGTAACCAAGCCACACAGCAGGCAGGTCGCAACGCCATCACGTGCGACAATGCCGCAATTGTCCAAGAAGCGGTCGATGATCATGGCGCAGGCTGCAGCTTCGACGCGCCTCAGGCTGAGCTCGGCAAACTCCTCGCGCGCCGGATGGTGATCGAAGCACACCACATGCGACGAGCGGCGGAGCACCTCGGCGGAGTTGTTCAGACGCTCGACGACCGGCACGTCCACCGAGATGAACAGGTCAGGATTGCCGGCATACGCAGATGCCGGTACCAGGCGATCGGAGCCTTCCATAAAGCGGTAGATGCGCGGAACCGGATCATCGTCTGCCAGCAGCAGGGCAATGTCCTTGTTAGGGAAAAACTTCATAAGCGAGAGGCCCAGACCCAACACGGAGCCCAGGGCGTCGCCATCGGGAGAAGTGTGTCCCGAAATCGCAATGGAGGACGCACCCTCGATGAGCTCGAGGATGCGTCGCTGAATATCTGCAGACTCGCACGAGGCGAGGTCGGCGGAATTAGTCATCTAAAGCTGCCTCCTGGGCGGCATCCGCTATCGGATAGCCGTCCTCGTCCTTTTCGATCGCAAGCGTGGCGGGAACGTTTTCCAGCGCACGCGTGATGCGCTCGGCCTCATCGGTCGAGCGATCGATGCGAAAATCGAGCTCGGGCGTAACACGCCAATCGAGCGAGCGAGCCAACAGGCTGCGAATACGGCCCTTAGCGCTTGCGAGCGCCTCCATGACCTCGTCGTAGCGGCTCGCATCGCACGACACGAACACACGCGCGAACGAACGGTCCACCGCGACCTCGACCGCGGTCAAAGTAACCAGGTCGAGACGCGGATCGGAAACCTCAAAGAGCAGGATATAACCGAGCTTCTCGCGAAGCTGCTCGCCCAGACGGCGGGTTGCCTGCGTTTGCTTCATAGCGCTACCCCCTACTCGGTACGGGCAACCTGGTCGATGCGGTAGCCCTCAATGGTGTCGCCAGGCTTGATGTCCTGGAAGTTCTCCAGGCCAATGCCGCCCTCGGAACCGCTCTTGAGGCTCTTGGCCTCGTCCTTGTAGTGACGCATCGAGGCGATCTTGCCGTTGAAGACCACGATGCCGTCGCGCACCAGACGCACGGAATCGGTCGCGGCGATCTCGCCCTCTTCGACGCGGACACCGGCGGCGATACCGACTTTGGGCACCTTGAAGGTGTCCAGGACGGTCGCGGTACCCGTGGAGACCTCGACCTCGGTGGGCTTAAGCATGCCGATACGGGCAGCGTCGAGTTCCTCGAGGCACTTGTAGATGACGTCGTAGCAACGGATCTCGACGCCCTCACGCTCGGCGGCGGAGCGGGCCTTACCGTCGGGACGGACGCCAAAGCCGATGATGATGGCGTTGGAGGCGTCGGCCAGGACGACGTCGGTCTCGTTGATGGCACCAACGGCGGAGTGGATCGTGTTGATGCGAACCTCGGACTGATCCATCTTGTCGAGCGAATCCTGAAGGGCCTCGATGGAACCCTGGACGTCGGCCTTGATGATCAGGTTGAGCTCCTTGACTTCGGCGTCGGCAATGGTCTCGAAGAGGTTCTCGAGCGTGACGTGCTTGACGCGGCTCTGCTCCTCGATACGGGCCTTGAGCGAACGCTCGTCGGCAAGGGCGCGAGCCTCGCGCTCGTCCTCGAACACACGGAACTCGTCACCGGCGTTGGGCACGGACTGCAGGCCCAGGATCTCAACGGCGTCGGAGGGACCGGCCTCGGTGACGGCGCGGCCCTTGGGGTCGAGCATGGCGCGGACGCGGCCGTAGGTGAGGCCGGCGACAAGCGTATCGCCCACGTGCAGGGTACCGCGGGTCACGAGCACAGTAGCGACCGAGCCGCGGCCCTTGTCGAGCTTGGCCTCGAGGACGTTGCCGGAGGCAAAGGTGTCCGGGTTGGCCTTGAGCTCGAGCACATCTGCCTGGAGCAGCACGGTCTCGAGCAGATCGTCGATACCGATCTTCTGCTTGGCCGAGATGTTGACGAACATGTTCTGTCCGCCCCACTCCTCGGGGATGACGCCGTACTCGGTGAGCTCCTGACGCACACGGTCGGGGTTGGCGCCGGGCTTATCGATCTTGTTGACGGCGACAACGATGGGTACGCCGGCGGCCTTGGCGTGGTTGATCGACTCGACCGTCTGGGGCATGACACCGTCGTCGGCAGCCACGATCAGAATGACGATGTCGGTCACCTTGGCGCCACGGGCACGCATAGCCGTAAAGGTGGCGTGACCGGGGGTATCGATGAAGGTGATCTTGCGGTCGTTGATCATGACCTGCGAAGCACCGATGGCCTGCGTAATGCCGCCCGCCTCGCCGGCAGCAACGCCGGTGTGACGGATGGCGTCGAGCAGCGACGTCTTGCCGTGGTCGACGTGGCCCATGACGGTGACGACCGGTGCGCGCGGCTTAAGGTCGGCGGGATCGTCGTAGAACGAGAAGGTGTTCTCCTCCTCGGGGGTGATGATCTTGATCTGACGACCCAAGTCGTCGGCAACGAGCTCGACGAGGTCGTCGGACATGGACTGCGTCATGGTGAGCGGCGTACCCAGCAGGAACAGGCGCTTGATGATGTCGTTGGCCGGAACGTCGAGCGCCTCGGCGAGCTCCTGGACGGTAACGCCCTGGGAAACCTTGATGGCGTCGAGCTCCTCGGGGTTCACGCCCTGGGCCAATGCCTCCTCGATCTTGCGCTCCTCCTGAGCCTTGGCAGCCTCGCGCTCACGCTTCTCCTTGCGCTTCTTGCGGCGACCGGTGGACTCACGAGAGGCCTCCTCGACGGCAGCACGAGCCTCCTCGAGCACCTTCTCGCGGCTGTACTCCTCGGCCTCACGAGCCATGCGGCTGTAGTGGTCCTCTTCGTTGTTGTGACCGCCCTTGCGCTTCTTGCCCTTGCCCTGCTTATCGGGGTTGGGGAAGTCCATGCCGGCAGCGACGTTGTTGCTGGCGTTGGTGCGATGGCTGTGCGGACGGCTCTCGGAGGCGTTGCGCTCGGAGTTGTTGTCGGAGGCGTTACGATCGTTACGGCGGCCACCGCGGCGGTCATTGTTGCCGCCACGACGGTTACCGCGCTCGGCGGCGCGCTCGGCCTTGGCCTTGTCCTCGGCGTCCTTCTTCTCCTTGAGCACGGTCTCCTGTGCGGCGATCTGGTCGAGCAGCGAACGGAAGCGCGAACCGGAGTCGGAAGCGGGAACGGCGCGGCGCTGGGCCTCGCGGGCAGCCTCCTCCTTCTCGCGAGCAAGGCGCTCCTGCTCGGCCTTCTTCTTGGCCTCGGCCTCGGCGCGGGCAGCCTCCTCGGCAGCCTGGGCTGCGGCAAACTGGCGGCGTTCCTCCTCGCGTGCCTTCTCGGCGGCGATGCGCTCGCGCTCGGCCTCGGCGGCGCGAGCGGCCTCCTCGGCGGCAGCTGCCTGCTCCTCGGCCTGCTTGGCGGCCTCGACTTCCTGAGCGCGGGCCTCGATCACCGAGGCGAGCTGCTTGCGGACCATGGCGACATAGGCGTCCTCCAAAGTGGAGGACGCGGACTTAGCGGGAATCTTCATTTCGGCGAGATGACCCATCAGTTCCTTGGAGGTCATGCCGAACTCTTTGGCCAGGGTGGACACACGGACTTTTGCCATATGACTTCACCTACCCTTTCTGGCACCTTGGGTGCCTAGAGACTGAACGAGCGTGGGAGACGCGCCGGGACCCGCCCGGCGCGACCGCGCGCTAGATCAGGTCCTCCGCATCATCGAAGGCGTCGGTGTCGTGGACACCGCAGAAACGGGAGCCGGGACGAGCCTGGTTGCGGCACTGGATGCCGTCCTCGGACACGAACTCGCAGCGACGGACGTCCTCGTCCTCCTCGTCACCGATCAGGTCGGCGGCGGGCTCCTCGTGAACGGGAACGTTCTTGAGGATGTCGGCGGCAAGCGTCTCGGACTTGATGTCGATGTGCCAGCCGGTCAGGCGCGCGGCGAGGCGGGCGTTCTGGCCCTCCTTGCCGATGGCGAGGGACAGCTGGTCGTCGGGCACGATGACGCCGGCGTAGGCCTTCTCCTCGTCGATAAGGACGCGGGTGACCTTAGCAGGCGACAGGGCGTTGGCGACGTAGACGGCAGGATCGGCATCCCACAGGATGACGTCGACGCGCTCGCCACGGAGCTCGCCCACGACAGCGCGAACACGGCTGCCCTTGGGGCCGACGCAGGCGCCCACGGGATCCAGACGGTCGTCGAGCGAGTGGACGGCTACCTTGGAACGCTGGCCGGGCTCGCGGGCGATCGACTTGATCTGGACGGTGCCCTCATAGATCTCGGGCACCTCCTGCTCAAACAGACGACGCATGAGCTCGGGGTGGGTGCGGGAGATGACAATCGGCGGACGGCTGTGCTCGCCGCGAACCGGTTGCAGGTTGGAGTTGGGGTCGCGTACGTCGATGATCACGGCCTTGATGTGCTGGTTGTGCAGGTAGCGCTCGCCCATCGGGCGCTCGTTGCGCTCGTTCTCGTAACGGCGCTGGTCGAAGTGCGGCAGCTCGGCCTCGACGCCCTCGCGGATCTTGACGATCGTGAAGTCGGGCGTGGACTGCAGCACGGTGCCGCTGATGAGGTCACCGATGCGGCCGGAGAACTCCTCGTAGATCTGCTCGCGGGCGGAGTTGCGCACGATGGCGTTGATCTCGGCCTTGGCGTGCTGGGCGGCGATGCGGCTCGTGTTCTTGGGGGTGACGTCGATCTCCTCGAACTCGGTGAAGTTACCCTCCTCGTCCATGGAATCGTCGATCGGCTCCAGGCGGTAGACGTAGATCTTGCCGGTGGTGCGGTCGATGGTCACCTTGGCGCCCCACTCAAGATGCAGGATCTCGGCATAGCTCTTGGCGAGCGACTGCTCCAGGCGGTCGATCAGGTAGAGCTGGTCGATGTGCTTCTCCTGGCAAAGCTCCATCAGGGCGGACATCATGTCGGATGCTGCCATCTTACTTTCCTTCCTTCGCGGGCTTGAAGTCGTAGGTGGGCTTCAACTTGCACTTTTTAACATCAGAGAAATCGAGGGTAACGGACTCGCCGTCCTCGAGCTCGAGGGTCACGTTCGTCTCGGTCGCGGCGGCAATCTTGCCGGTGTACTTGCGACGGCCCTCGGTGGCGGTAGAGGTGAGCTCGCAGTTCTCGCCCACAAAGCGGGCAAAGTCACTCGGGCGGCGCAGCGGGCGCGCCATACCCGGGCTCGACACCTCGAGCGTATAGCTCGAAGAGATGGGGTCGAGCTCCTCAATCACATCGCCGACCCACTTGGTGTTGGCCGTGACGTCGTTGAGCGACAGGCTCTGACCCTCGGCACCCTCGATACGCACGCGCACGCAGGGGGCCTTGGTGGCACCCACGAGCTCAACGTCGACAATGTCGACATCGTGCTGGGGAGCGACGGCCTCGAGCGCGTCGATGATCGCCTGCTCGGTCTTGGTCTTGACCATTGCGGCACCTCCATCCATACAAAAAAGAAGCGGGGCCGAAACCCCACTTCTTTCAATTACAACTTCATTTGCAAGCAAACTATACCAATAGCTGCGGAAACGTGCAAGCACAGTACGAATCTGCAGGTCAGCGTGCGCACAGCTTCTCCACAAGAATAGGACAATTGACCGCGGGCGCTTTGGGCAGGCAAAACAAAACGAGGGGCGACCCAGCCGGATCGCCCCTCGTCTTAGAAGCATCAGCTATGCGTGCGACGTTTACTTGACCACAAGGTTGACAAGCTTGCCGGGCACGCAGATGGCCTTGACGACGGTCTTGCCCTCGAGCCACTTGGCGACGGCGGCCTCGGCGGCAGCCTGCATCTCCTCGTTGGAGGCATCGCGGGCCACGTCAATGCGGCCGCGGACCTTGCCGAGCACCTGGACGACGATCTGCACCGTGTCCTCGATGGACTCGGCCAGGTCGAACTCGGGCCAGGCGGCGGTGTAGGCGTTGCCCTCGCAGCCGAGAGCCTCGTGCCACAGCTCGTCGGCCCAGAACGGGCAGATGGGGGCAAGGACGCTCACGATATCCTTGGCCACGCCGTAGCACAGCGCCTTGTCGCGGTCAGTGCCCTCAGTGGCGTTGAGGTAGGCGCTCGCCGCGTTAACGAGCTCCATGACGGCCGAGATGGCGGTGTTGAACTGGCCGCGGTCGAAGTCCTCGGTGCACTTGGCGATGGTGCGGTGACGCTCGCGATAGAGCTTCATCGCAACCTCGTCGAGCGTGGACTTGTCGAAGGCCACGCTGGCGTCGCCGGACTGGACGAGCTGCCACACGATACGCCAGGCGCGCTTGATGAAGCGGTTGGCGCCCTCAACGGCCTTGGGGTCCCAGTCGAAATCCTTCTCGGGCGGGGCGATAAACAGGATCGCCAGACGCATGGTGTCGGCGCCGTAGGGCTCGATGACCGAGCTCGGGGGCACGACATTGCCCTTGGACTTGGACATGGTGTCGCCGTTCTCGTCCTTGACCATACCCTGGCACAGCAGGTTAGTGAAGGGCTCGTCCACACTCAGCAGGCCCAGGTCGCGAAGCGCCTTGGTAAAGAAGCGGCTGTAGAGCAGGTGCAGAATAGCGTGCTCGATGCCGCCGATGTAGTTATCGACGGGCATCCAACGGTCGGCGGCCTCGCGGGAGAAGGGCAGCTCGGTGTTGTGCGGGTCGGTATAGCGCAGGTAATACCAGCTGGAGCAGGTGAAGGTGTCCATGGTATCGGTCTCGCGCTTAGCCGGGCGGCCGCAAACCGGGCAGGTGGTCTCGTAGAACTCCTTGCACTCGGCGAGGGTCTCGCCGGCGCCCAGGTCAAGGTTCTCGGGCAGCGTCACCGGCAGCTGGTCCTCGGGCACGGGTACGATGCCGCAGTGCTCGCAGTGGATTGCCGGGATGGGGTTGCCCCAATAGCGCTGGCGGGAAATGAGCCAGTCGCGCAGACGGAACTCGACCTTACGACGACCGCAGCCCATGGCCTCGAGGTCGGCCACGATCGCAGCCTCGCCCTCGGAGTGCTTGCCGCCGCGCATACCGGTGTACTTGCCGGACTGGACCAGCGTGCCCTCGGCAGCATGGGCGCAATCCCAGTCGACGGTCTCGGCATGGAAGGTATCGATGGTCTCACCGTTAGCCTCGACGGCTGCGCGGTCGTCATCGTCCAGGATGATCGGCACGATCGGCAAATCATACTTGCGTGCGAACTCAAAGTCGCGCTGGTCGCCGCAGGGAACGGCCATGACGGCGCCGGTGCCGTAGTCGGCAACAACGTAGTCGGCAACCCACACGGGGACCTTCTCGCCGTTGACCGGGTTCACCACGTAGCGGCCGGTAAAGGCACCGTGCTTCTCGAGGGTGCCCTGGGCACGCTCGACGGCGGAGATATGCTTAGAGTCCTCGACGATCTTGGTCACAGCCTCCTCGTACTCCGTACCCTCGACGAGCTCGTGCAGACGCGCGTACTCGGGAGCCAGGACAAAGAAGGAGACACCGAAGAGCGTGTCGGCTCGCGTGGTGAAGACGGTGATCTTACCCTCGTCGCCCTCGATGGGCTCGCCATCCTGGTCGCACAGGGTAAAGTCGACCTCGGCGCCCTCGGAACGACCGATCCAGTTGGCCTGCATCTGCTTGACGCGCTCGGGCCAGCCGGGGAGCTTCTCCAGGTCGTCGAGCAGCTCCTGGGAGTACTCGGTGATCTTGTAGTACCACTGCTCAAGGTCGCGCTTCTCGGGCTCGGTGCCGCAGCGCCAGCACTTGCCCTCGGTGACCTGCTCGTTGGCCAGAACGGTCTTGCAGGTGGGGCACCAGTTGACCGGGTTCTTCTTGCGGTAGACCAGGCCCTTTTCCCACAACTTCTCAAAGATCCACTGACCCCAACGGTAATAATCGGGGCTGCAGGTCTTGACCATGCGATCCAGATCGTAGGAAAAGCCCATACGCTTCATCGTGGCGAGAGCCTGGTCCATGTTCTTGTACGTCCAGGCGGCAGCCTGCGTGTTGTGCTTGATGGCGGCGTTCTCAGCGGGCAGGCCAAAGGCGTCAAAGCCGATGGGGTGCAGCACATCGTAGCCGCGCATGCGGGCCTGACGGGCCATGGCATCGCCGATGGTATAGTTGCGCGCGTGGCCCATGTGCAGGTCGCCCGACGGATACGGGAACATCTCGAGCACGTACTTCTTGGGCTTGCTGGCGTCGGTGTCGACGGCAAAGAGGTTGGAGTCCTCCCAGGCCTTCATCCACTTGGACTCAATGGCCTGCGCGTCGTAGGCAGGGATCTCATCCTTATGATCTGTGCAATCGCACATATCAGCTCCTTTAATCTTTAATGGGGTCGGTCGGCTTAGCTTTATTCGCTACTGCGGACAGTCCTGCGCAAGACGAAGAGCACATTAAGTGCTCTTCTTTGCGTGCGGAACTTGTAGCGAACAAAGCTAAGCCGCCCGACCCTAAGGTTGACTCGACTGATGATAGCAAATACAACAAGCGAGATGCCTGCGACTTGCAGGCATCTCGCTTTATCTAAATAACGTGGTTGATACTCAACCTTTATGTGCAACCCGTTCTAGAACGAACGGGTTTTCCAAGTGCCGCAGATTGCCGTGAAAGAGGAGCGACGCGTACTTTGGTACGCGAGCGACGGTTTGAACGGCAAGGTGCGGTGCTTGGGAAAGCCGCTTATCGATAAGATACGGACTGCTGGGAGTCCTTGACGACAACGTCGTGGGCGCCGCCTTCGACGATGGAGGTGGAGCTGACCAGGGTCAGGCGTGCCTTTTCCTGGAGCTCGGGGATCGAGAGGGCACCGCAATTGCACATCGTGGACTTGACCTTGTAGAGCGTGCCGCCCACGCCGTCCTTGAGGGAACCGGCGTAGGGAACGTAGGAGTCAACGCCCTCGACGAAGCTGAGCTTCGCGGCGCCGCCCAGGTCGTAGCGCTGCCAGTTGCGGGCACGCGCAGAGCCCTCGCCCCAGTACTCCTTCATATACTGGCCGTTCACATTGACGCGCTCGGTCGGGCTCTCGTCAAAGCGGGCGAAGTAGCGACCCAGCATCATAAAGTCGGCGCCCATGGCAAGGGCGAGCGTCATGTGGTAGTCGTAGACGATACCGCCGTCGGAGCACACGGGCACGTAGACGCCGGTCTCCTCGTAGTACTCGTCGCGAGCGCGGCAGACGTCGATCAGCGCGGTGGCCTGGCCGCGACCGATACCCTTGGTCTCGCGGGTAATGCAGATGGAACCGCCGCCGATACCGACCTTGATGAAGTCGGCACCGCAGTCGGCCAGAAAGCGGAAGCCCTCGGCGTCGACGACGTTACCGGCACCGACCTTGACGTCCTCGCCGTAGTTGGCGCGGATCCACTCGATGGTGCGCTTCTGCCACTCGCTGAAGCCCTCGGAAGAGTCGATGCACAGGACATCGGCGCCGGCCTCGATGAGCAGCGGCACGCGCTCGGCATAGTCGCGGGTGTTGATACCGGCGCCGACCATGTAGCGCTTGTCGTTATCGAGCAGCTCGTTGGGGTTGGTCTTGTGGCTGTCGTAGTCCTTGCGGAAGACGATGCCCATGAGGTGATCGTTGTCGTCGACGATGGGCAGGGCGTTGAGCTTGTTGTCCCAAATGACGTCGTTGGCAACCTTGAGGCTGATGTTCTTGTCGCCCACGATGAGCTGCTCACGCGGGGTCATGAACTCGGAGACCTTCTTCTGGTGGTCATCGCGGCTGGGGCGATAGTCACGGCTGGTGACGATACCCAGGAGCTTGCCCTTGGGGGTGCCGTCATCGGTAACCGGCATGGTGGAGTGACCGGTCTTCTCCTTGAGCTCGATGACCTGCTCCATGGTCATGTCGGGGGTCAGCGTGGAATCGGACTGAACGAAGCCAGCCTTGTGATCCTTGACGGCCTTGACCATAGCGGCCTCGGACTCGGGGGTCTGGGAACCGTAGATGAAGGACAGGCCACCCTCGGTAGCGAGCGCGACACCCATGTCGACGCCCGAGACGGACTGCATGATGGCGGAAACCATGGGGATGTTCAGGGTGATTGCCGGCTTCTCACCGCGCTTAAAGCGGGTTAGCGGCGTCTTGAGAGAGACGTTGTTGGGGATGCACTGCGAGGACGAGTAACCAGGAACCAGCAGATACTCCGAAAACGTGTGGGACTCACCGGGAAAGAACGTAGCCATGTTTCTCCTTTTTCCATGCGACCGGTCGGCTGCAGGCCTCGTAGGACCCAGCCCAACCTTGGGCGCCCAATACTGGGGAAGTATCTTAACGCACTTTGACTGCTACAATGCTTGATTTAAGAAGAGCACACGAGGGTTTGACGCAGGCTTTGCGTTTGCCCAGCAAACACTTTAGCGGGGAGACGTGGGCGTATGAAGTACAAGACGACGGCAAAGTTGGTCATTCAAGCGTGCGACAAAGACCTGCCGGGCGTGTTCGGCCACGGCTGCGTCTTGCTGCTGCAGGGTATTGCCCACGAACACTCGCTCAACCGTGCCGCCAAGAGCATGGGCATGGCGTATTCCAAGGCCTGGCGCATCGTAAACGAGGCCGAAGGCCAGCTGGGCTGCAAGCTCATCGAGCGCGACGGCGCCCGCGGATCCACCCTCACCCCCGCCGGCGAGCGGGCCATAGCGGTCTACGAGGAGCTGCAGGCCGACATCAACAACGTCATCGCCACCAAAGCCAGCGACCTCATTGCCACCATCAAAGAGTAGCTAACTTGCGAAGGGCGTTGTCTAGGGTGGACGCTACAACCAGGGGATCGTCGGTACCGGCGAAGAGGCGGATGGCGCCCCCCTGCTTACCGCGCGGGGCCGAAAGGCGCGTTGCTGAACCGCCGGCGGGCGACGTGCGGAACTCCCCCGGCAATGTGTCGAACAGCTCACCAGCACTTCGCTCGATAAGGTCAAACTCAACTGCCGGGCCAAAGCCGTGCTCGAGGATTCCCGTTGCAACCGCATGGTCGGGATGCGAGGTCAGCCCGGGATAGCGCACGTTGCGTACCATCTCGTTGGCGGCCAGATACTCGGCCAGCGCACGGGCGCGATCGAAGTGGGCCTGCATGCGAGCGTCGAGCGAAGACAGCCCCCGCTCCAGCATGCAAGCCTCATTAGCAGAAAAGTCGAGTGCAGACGCACCGCAATCCGCAAGAAGCGCATGCGCACACTCGGCGGCGGCATCCACGCGATGGCGCTTAAGCTGCGAGCGCGCCACCGAAGCGGCGACGAGCTTGCGCGGCGCAACGCCGGCACACACACGGTCGAGTGCCTCGAGCGACAGGACGGCACCCAAACGCAGCGGATCGCACCCAAAGACGCTTGCCACGGTGTTATCCACCACGAGCAACGCACGGGCCTCACGCGCCGCCCGACCCAGCGCACGCAGATCGGGCACACGTAGGCCAAACCCGCCGATGGAATTGACGAACCACCACAGATGCGACCCGCCAGCATCAAACGAAGCATCAAAGCCCTCGGACGCGGCGGTAAACGCCGCAACCGACGGCTCCCCCACGAGCACAACGTCGCAGGCATCAAAGCCGCGCGCAAACGCATCGGCAAAGTCATCGGCAAACACGACCAGGCGATCGCTGGGACGCACAATCCCCAGCAGGGACAGCGCCGCCGGCACGTGCGAGACCGCAACAAGACGCGCCTCACGCGCGCCGGCCCTTGCAGCCCAGGACTCTTCTAGCTGTTGCACGTCCACGCGGCACCATCCCTTACATAAAACCAAACCAAGACCAGCCCACCCAGGTCGAGAAAACGTCAGCGCAAGCAGCGTCGAGCGGTCCGGCGTTCGTTAGAACGCCGGAACAAAATTAGCCGTGATATTCGCCGTTGTATTGGATCAACGTTAGATCTTCCACGCCATCGAGCGCGCGGATGGCGTCGGCATAGGGCATATCCACACCGTCCGAGAACACCTCGACGGCCATCTCGACCTTGTCACCGCGCATGGTCTTGGACTTGACGGAAAACTTGGTGCGCCCAAATGCACGCACGATATCGTCGCCGGTGGTCTGACCCGTGTAGTGGATGACCATCATGTACACGCGCGCCTTGTCCTGGTGGCTCGCAAAGCCGGCGATCATCACCACGATCACCACCGCCGTGAGCCCCACGAGCGCATACATACCGGCTCCCGCCGTAATGCCCGTGGTAATGGACCAAAACAGATACAGCAGGTCGAGCGGGTCCTTGACCGCCGTACGGTAGCGGACGATAGACAGAGCACCGACCATACCAAGCGAGATGACCACGTTTGTCGAGATCGCGAGCGTGACCATGCAGGTGAGCACGCACATGCCCACGAGCGTCACGGCAAAACTGCGCGAATACACCACGCCGGTAAAAAAGCGCTTGTACACGTAGTAGATCAGGATGCCCATGGCGAGCGCCACGAGCAGCGACAGGCCAATCTTGGCGGGGTCGACCTGACCAAACGCCTCCAAGACGGAGTTCTTAAAAAAGTCCCTAGTGCTCATGGTCTAAATATCCCCTCGGTTCCCAAAATCCGATTCCCAGTAGTTAAAACCGCGCAGGTAGGCGGTCTTGTCATAACACAGGCAGTACTTAGAGACCGCCGTGAGTTCGGCCGCACCTGGCGGCACCATATCGCGCACCAGCTGCGGACAAAACTCGGTAAACTTGACCTCCATCACCAGCTTTCCGGGCTCCAAGACCGGCAGCGCGGGCAGCGTCGCGTCAAAGATGTCAAAGCTCCCCACCGCGGCACGCACGTTCATGTCAAACGTGATGCGCACGGTACCCTCGTCCATCACCCACGGCTCGCGCTCGTAGTCCACGATGGTCCGCGGGCGCATCATATTGCAGATGCACTCGATGTAGAACTCGCGGCAGAGCGGATAGGGGCTCCTCAGCAAAAAGTCGCAGTCGCCGGCCAGGATCTGCTCAAACTCGCCTCGCGTGAGCGGCGCGTCCTCCTTGTAGATCCAGCTGCCGTACTTCTTTTTGCGCTCGAGCTTAATCACCTCGTCGCTGCCGTTGTAGATGCGCACGCGATACTTTTTGCGCATGAGGATGCCGGCGTCTTTTTCTTCGTAGGCCGAGTTGTAGTAGTCGTCAAAGTACAGGCTGCGAATGGTATAGCCGCCCGCCTGCGCATGCTTGTCTAGCTTGAAAACCGGCGCCATGCGGCAGGCCAGCGCGGCGTGCTCACCCTCGTTAATGAGATATTTGAGCTCGTGGCGGTAACGCTCCTGCGTGGCACGCACAGGCGGAGCCGCAAGGCGCTCAAGCAGCGCGCTAGCCCTCCTCATACGTGTCCTCCACGACCTTACCACCGTCCTGCACGTAAAAACACTTCATGCCGTAGTGTTTGCCTTCGTCGGTCACATAGTAGTCAAACGCATCTTGCGTATAGCCGTCTGAGTTGGTGGCACGCACGCGCACAAAATACTGGCCGGTATCGGGCGCATCGCAGGTCACCTCAGGCAGCAGCACGTCCTCGGCCTTAAAAAACACGTCCTTGATGGCATAGTCACGCGCCAGCTCCACGGTATAGCGAATGTCGCGCGCCTTAAAATCGTAGGACGCATCCCAGTTAATGCGCAGCTTACCGTTATCGATCTGCGGCACGCCAATGTAGAACGGCATGGGCTTTTTATAGCTCTCGCGAAAGCTCTTGTAGTTCTCCTCGATCTCGGAGGGAATCGCCGCGGCGATTTGCTCGTATTGGTCCTTGGTGACAGGCAGATTGTCGATATCGGGCGAAGCAAAGACCAACGATTCGGTAACCTCGCGATAATGTCTAATCATCTTGGCCAGGCGCGCCTCGGTCATATACGAGCGCAGGTCCTTTACGGCGCGGTCGAGCTCACTGCGGAACGATTTACTGCGCAGCGCGCGATTGAATAGCACGTTGCCCCAGTAGTTGCTTACGCCGCGCTCCCAGCTCGCATAGTCCGAGAACCCGGCAAGAGAAAGCTCCAGCTTACGCAGCATTCCGTCGTTATCCCAATCTAAATAGTACCAGGTATTTGAGTTGAGCGGGCTGTACAGATAACAGTTACGGTTCTGAGTATCGCAGTTGCCCGTCAGGATCTGAAACGCCAGCCAATAGACCAGATTCTCGGTATCAAAGTAGGTGTCGAGCACGTTATCGATCTTTTGCGATTCGTCGTTGAGCGCATCGAGCATCTCGATGAGCTTGGTGTGGTCCGAATCGCCCTTAATCTCGAGCATGCCCTCGAAGTTTGCCTGGTTGTAGTCGGGATCGTCGGCAAGCTTAATGGTGTCCTCGTAGCGATGGAAATCAAAGCTATTCACCTTGTACAGGTGCCCGTTCTTATCCAGGCCATGTGCCTTAAGCGCCGTCTTGTTGAGCTGCTCCACCTGCGTAAACAGGCCGTAGTCCTCAAAGGTATCGTTGGACTTTTCGGTCTGGTCGCACACCCACAGATGCACAAACTGCGTGCGCAGGCCCATCATCTGGGGAATCCCGCGGATAAGGTCGTAGGCCATCTTGTTGCGAAAACGCATACCCTCGCCCATGTGCTTGTTGAGCGCAATCGCGCGCTGTTGGCGCCAGGTGCCCTTGCCTTTTTTGAGCTCCACCTTGTAATTCTTTTGCGTGTAGGAGCTCGACGTCTGGCCGCGCACCTGCACGGTGGCATTGGGCGCTTCCTCGCCATAGCCAACCTCGCCGGCCACCGGGCCGTCTTCGTCGCCCGCCTGCAGCAGGCCCATAACCTGATAGCGCGTCACGCCCATGTCGGCATAGTCATACACCGAGTACGTGTTGATCTCGGCCCAGCTATGGTCCGTGTTCTCGGAGCTGTTGCCGCGAGAGACCGACAGGTACATGGTCACAATGTCCGAGTCGTCGTAGACCTCGTACAGTTCATCTTTATCGCGTAGGTGCTTGGTACCGTCCGAGGACTCGGCCTTTTTAATCTTGTCCTGCTTTTTTACCTTATTTGTCGAGGATTCGTCCTGAGATGAGCAGCCCGAAAGCAGCAGCGCGCCGGCAGCCGCCTCGATCAGACAGCGGCGAGACATCAACTTATCGGTCATCAGAACCTCCCCAATGGTTACGGTACACGCGAACTACTGCGCGCTGAAACGCGCCGTGCGGCACGCCCTTGCGGCGGCACTCCTCATAGCGCTGCTCGGCACGGTCGAGAAAGCGGCCCAGCTGTGTAAAACGACCCGTTTTGTCGGTCGCCACAATGGGCTGCTGACTCAGGATACGATACGGTAAGTTGGCGGTATAGGTATCGAGCCGCAGCAGCGCCACGATAAAAAACACCACCGCACCCAACAAAAAGCCAAAGCCGTAAAACTGCTGCGGCAAAAGCAACGACACGGCGGTCGCCAGCCCTGCCACACCGGCAAACAGGCCCGAGGCCAGAACGGCTCCCTTGTAGTCGGTAAAGTACAGCAAGATAAGCAGGATCGTGTTGCCCACGGCATACAGGCCGTAGCCTACGCATAACGTGCGAAAATACCCGTGCATAAGATTGTTAAAGCCCAGCGGCAGGGCCGAGAGCACTGTAGTCTCGAGCGAGATGACCGCCGCGGTCACAAACAACTGCTTGAGCGCGCAAAAGCGCAGTTCGCTGTTGAGCGTGGAGAGCATCTCCTCCTCGGCCACCACAATATCGCCCACCACGCCGCCGTCGTTGAACAGGCTGTAGTAGTCACGGTAGCGCGGATAGAAATTGACCTCGACCGACACCACAAAGTTGACGGTCGTGACGAGTGTGGTCAAAAACGCAATGAGTGCCGGAACGTCATGGTAAGGAGCCCCGTAAAACAGGCCTTTGATCTGCACGCCAATAGGGCCCGCCCAGATAATAACCAAGTGTACGAAAAGCCCCAAGTTGGTAAACAGCCCCGTAAGCGCAAGCGGCATAAATTGGTCGAGCCAGCGCAAAAAACACCAGGGACTCCGATCACTCTGTGGAAAATACCGGTACAGCAGTACCACATCCCAGGCAAGCATGACGCCGTAGCCTAGGGCGATTGACGCCAACAGGCCCTCGACCGGCGGCAGCCCCAACGTCAGCGCTGCCAGGGCGCACAGGCACGCCACGCCAATGGCGGCCGCAAAGCTGCACAGAATGCCACGATAATCTTTGATGGCCGTGAGATAGCTCATGCCGTTCCAGTTGACGATCATAATGTTGAACAGCCACAGGCACAGCAGCCCCTGCAGCAGCGTGGCCCCCGAGAACAGCAAAAAGACGCCGTAGAGCACCATGCCCGCAACGAGCATGATGGCATTAGATCCCCAAAACGAAGGCAGGATCTCATCCTCGCGCTCGGCAAAGAGCATGTCGGCCAAAAAGCGCGTGACCGGCATGGAGAAAAAGCTTGTGAGCGTGAGCGATGCCAGCAGCGTATAGGTCACCATGCACACCAGCAGATCCTGGTTGGCGCGGCCCACACCCCACAGACCGCACAGCACCAAGATACCCACCTGGAGCAGCACGCCAAGCAGCATGGGGCCCGTGCACACAATGCCGGCGTAGCCATAGGCGCGCATCGTGGCAAACAGACCCTTGCGCCTAAACAGGCGTTTGAGCTCAAAACCGATTCCGGCCACCGGCTACTCCCCCTCTCTGGGCAGGTCAAACGCGCGCGCCGTCTCGTCGTACAGCGCGCGATAGTTGGCGAGCATCTGCTCGTGCAAAAAGTACGTGGCAACGCGACGCTGGCCACGCTCCCCCATCTCAATGCGACGGGCCCGGCTCACGCACATGCGCTCCATGGCATCAGCCAAGCCCTTGCGATACATAGGCGGCGTCACAAAACCCGCCACGCCAAAGTCGTCGCCCGGGGCGCCTTCGAGCAGCTCGCGGCAGCAGCCCACCTCGGTCGTCACGCAGGGACGGCGCGCTGCAAGCGACTCCAGCACGCTGAGCGGCTGGCCCTCGGAGATGCTCGTCAAAATGGTAAAGTCGAGCTTTTCCATGTACTCGACCACGTTGACGCGCCCGGTAAAGATCAGATCGCGCACGCCCAGGGTATCGACCAGCGCGTGGCACTCGGCACCGTACTCCTCGTCGTCCACGCCGCCCATGATGTGCAGACGCACCTTGGGAAGGCGCTCGTGCAGCTCAAAGAAGGCATAGATCATGGTCTTGACGTCCTTGATGGGCGCCAGGCGCACCACCGCGCCAATGTCCACCCAGCCGTCATCGGGCTTTAAGGGAATGTCCTTAAAGCGGTCAAACTGGATGCCGTTGGGGATGACCAGGCACTTGTCCGCATCGCAGCCCATATCGATCTGCGTCTTGCGGGCGTTATGAAACAAGCTCGTCACGCGGAAGGCGCGGCGGTAGATCTCCTCCGAAAGCAGGTAGAAAAAGCGAATCCAGCGGTCCTTAAACGACGGCACGACCCAGTCGGCGCGAACGATCTCTTCCTCGCGCTCGCGGGTATAGATGCCATGCTCGGTCAGCAGCACCGGCGCATGGTGAACGCTTGAGCCCAGGCAGGCGAGCAAGCCGCCGTAGCCGGTCGAGATGGCGTGGTACACATCGGACACCGGCACCTCGCTGCCCAGAAGGTAGAGCACGGGCAGCAGCATGGAGCGCATGGTGTGGAATGCGTCAGCAAAGGGCGTGTAGGGGTACTCGGCCAGGCACACGTCGCGAAAGATATCCATAAAGGCGCGGCTCTGCAAAAACGAGAGCGGATGCACGCGACGGCGCTGGAAGATATCGAATAGTACGTCCCAGTCCGGATTAGAAAGCGACACCAGGCGGCGCAGCGCCTCGCGCTCGCGGGCGTTAAAGTCGGCCTCTTCTTGCTCGCCCGAAAGCCGCAGGGCGTCGTCCAGAAATACCTCGTGCACCTCGACCACGTTGCCGGGCAGCTCGTAGACAAACTTGCCGCGGTCGGCAGCATGCGCGCCAATCACCCACAGCACAAACTCGTGCTCGGGCATGGCCTGGATATAGCCATGCATCCAGGTAGATACGCCGCCGTGCACATAGGGGTAGCAACCCTCGAGTACCAAACCGATTCTCATTTGTCGCCACCCTCCTTGCGTGCAATGGTCACCGTCTTGTCCGTGGCTTTAACCAGGTACAGATCGCCCGTCAGATGCGTAATCTCGCCACCCGTGGCTGCACCAGGCTCGCCGTTGTTGGCGCGGAACATGAGCCACGCCTCGTCGTGGAAATCGCCCAGGCCGAGCGTCCAGGCATCCGCACTTGTATCCACGCTCACCGTCACGGACGAAAAGCGCTGGATGGCGCCCGAGCATTCCGAACCGGTCTGGCGCCGCAGGTCGGGCGCAGACTTGGTAAGCCACTCCAGGTAGTTGGTCAGACCGCCCTTGTAGACCTCCCAGCCCTCCTTGGCTCCGCGACCGGGATCCAGTAGGTCGTCCGGATGCATAAAGTGCGTACTCACGTAGTGCATGTTGAGCTCGGACACGGCTGCCAGACGCATATAGGAATCGTCGACCATGCCGCCCGAGACAATACGTGGCTGCTCCACAATGCCATCGCTCGCCACGCCAAACTCCTGCACATAGGGCAAGTCGGTGCCATCCTCAAAATACGTACTGGCGATGGTCTTAATGCGCGGAACGTCAGTGCCGATAAGCTTGCGCGCACGGGCCGAAAGGATATTCGACGGTGGCACATAGACCGAGCCATGCGCGTTGGGCAGTACCTCGTCCTGGAAGGCTATAAGCTCGTTGAGCGATGCGACGAGCGCCTCCTTGTTCTTCCACGTCTTATAGTCGTACAGTGTGCCATAGTCGGTATCCCAGAGCGCCAGCGGCTGATGGTTGTAGCCGTGGAAACCCAGCTCTCCGCCCATCTGCAGCAGCATTCCGCCAAAGTAGCGAAACTGCGTGGTATCGGCCTGGCGCGCAGGCTTGGTCTGGTTGACCGCGTCCTCGTAGTTTTCGATCATCACGCCGGTATAGCGAATGCCGTATTTTTGCGCGAGCTTTTGCAGATCGGGCCACCAGACCTTGGCATAAAAGTCGGCGATAGAAAGCCCGTAGTCGCGCTTGATATAGGTGCCGTCGCCCGAGGGCACGGGGCTGGGAAAGTCGTCCAGATAGAAGACGGCGCTGTTGATGACGGGGTAGGCCGTGGCATCGCCCAGCAGGCTGATCGCCGCGGCGTAAAAACCGCGCATGACCTTGTCATAGATACCGATATTGCACACCACGGTGCGACCGCTACCGCAGTCATTCGACCAAATGAGCGGGGCGCCCGCATCGCCGGTCTTAGCCCACACA
>CALEXE010000028.1:0-5149 GCA_937925265.1 uncultured Collinsella sp.
TTCTGTCGCGTGCATCATCGCCTGCGCCGCCCTGTGCTTTCCCGCAACCGACCTTGGCCCCATTGTGGCTGCCATTAGCTTTGGAATCGGAACGTGCATGGGCACCATCACGCCTACCATTGCCGCGTCCAAGCAGTTTGGCATGGCCGACCTGGGCAAGGTAACGGGCACCATCACCTCGCTCGAGATGGTTGGCGGCACGGTGGGCGCCATCGTCTCGGGAATACTGTTCGATGCCACGGGCTCCTTTACGAGCACATGGATCGTGTGCCTGGCGTGCTCGGTGGCAATGCTGGTGTTCCTGCTGGCGTCTGAGCCCATCGCGGCTAAGCTGCGCGCGAGCGTGGCGGGGGAGTAGGGACGACGTCGCTCGTAGCTCTTTGCCCCGTTTTGTCCGTGGCTGCCTTGGAAGCCGAATGGATGCTCGTACCGTCATTCGGTTTCCCATGCAGCCACGGGCTCAAGAGATGACCCGAAGTCTTTCCGTCCAACGGATTTTGTGATCCGAAGAGGCGGAAGGATTGCAGATTGCACACCGCGGCGGTGCATCTGGCCGAACGAGTCCCCATACCCTCGTTCGGTCAGATGCACCGCCGCTGTTTGTGTTTGTGCCGTATAATGACCACTACCTATGACGCGATACAAAAGAAAGGTGTTTGCCCATGCAGGCACAGAAGGCGGAGGGAACCCGCGACCTTATCGGCGCTGAGATGCGCGCCTGGCAAAAGATGCAGCAGATTGCGGCCGGCGTGTTCGAGCCGTTTGGCTTTAAGCCCATCGAGACGCCCGCGATCGAGCAGGTGGACGTCTTTGTCCACGGCATCGGCCAGTCGACCGACGTCGTTCGCAAGGAGATGTTCCGCGTCTTTAGCGGCGCCAACCTGGAGCGCGTCTTTACCGAGGGCACCGACACAAAACTCAAGCCCAAGCAGCGCCTGGCGCTTCGTCCCGAGGGCACGGCCGGTGTGGTGCGCGCAGTCGTGGAGAACAACCTGGTGCCCCAGGGCTCCACGCCGTTTAAGGCTTACTACGCCGAGGCCATGTTCCGTGGCGAGCGTCCCCAGAAGGGTCGCCTGCGCCAGTTCCACCAGGTGGGTATCGAGTGGCTCGGCGCTCCCGATCCGGCGGCAGACGCCGAGTGCATCATCATGCTCATGGAGTTCTACAAGCGCCTGGGCTTCGATCTTTCCAAGCTCCGTCTGCTCATTAACTCGATGGGCGACGCTCAGTGCCGTCCGGCTTACCGCGAGCAGGTCAAGCAGTTTATCCTCGATCACGCTGACGAGATGTGCGATGAGTGCCGCGAGCGCGCCGAGCTCAACCCGCTGCGTGCCTTCGACTGCAAGAACGACCACTGCCGCGAGATCATGGCCGACGCGCCGCTGATGGGCGACAACCTGTGCGACGAGTGCCGCGAGCACTACGAGCAGGTCAAGCGCTATCTGGATGCCGCCGGTATCGAGTATGTCGAGGATCCCACACTGGTGCGTGGTCTGGACTACTACACCCGCACCGTCTTTGAGGTCGAGGCTCCCGGTGCCGGCGTCGGCTCCATCGGTGGCGGCGGCCGCTACGACGGCCTGGTCGAGCTCGAGGGTGGCAAGCCCACGGCGGGCGTCGGCTTTGCCGTCGGTTTTGAGCGCGCCCTGCTGGCCCTGCAGGCCTTTGGTAACGACTTGGGTGCCGAGGAGGCCCCGTGCGTCTACGTTGCCAATGCCGGCAAGGAGCTGCGTCAGAACGTCTTTGCCATCACGCAGGAGCTTCGCGCCGCTGGCATCGTGACCGAGGCCGACTACCAGGGTCGTTCGCTCAAAGCTCAGTTCAAGCAGGCCGACAAGGTTGGCGCCAAGCTCATTTTGGTCCTGGGTGGCGACGAGCTTGCCGCCGGCAAGGTCAAGGTGCGCGACATGGAGAGCCATGAAGAGGTCCTTGCCGATCTGGCCAACGTCGTCGAGGCGGTTCGCGAGCGCCTGTAGCGCATCATTTTGAGCTGCGGACCCGCTTGAGTGTCCCGTCCATTGCGAGCGATTGTTACGGGGGTGTTTCGCATTTATGCGGAATGCCCCCGTTTGTGTATGCCGTCCACCGAGAAATACGACCATTTAGAGCAAAACCCTTGCAATGCAGAAAATACTTTTGTGTGGTAAAGCGCAATCAGTATCGAAAGTATTTCGCAAGCGCCTATAATGAATACCGCATGTTACGTGCATAGAAGGAGGAATGGGAGGAAACGTGGCTGAGAACCTAAGCAACCAGTCTGTACCCGAAGCCGCGGCGCGCGTCGCTGCCGTGGTCAACCGCCTCGTTAACCGAATCGGCTCGAATGCCGAGTCCAGGGAGCGTCTCGCCGAGATCGAGATCCCCGAGGAGCTGCGCGACAATCTGGCGCTGTTCCTGCGCCTGGAGCGTCGTGTGCTTAGCGAGTATGATCCTGAGATCGCGGACCTGTTCGACAAGATCCTGTCGGCCGAGATTGTGGCCAATGCCGGCAACCCCGGTACCCGCGCTGCCGACGAGGCCGTCGACGAGCAGGGCGTGCCCACCGCCGACGAGCCCACCGCCGTGGCATTCCGTGAGGTCGTCGATTTGATCGACAGCCTGCCGCTCGATAAGCAGCAGGTCATCGTTCGCGCCTTTACGAGCTTCTTCCACCTGGCAAACCTGTCGGAGGAGAACTACCGTGTGGCGCAGCTGCGCGAGCGCGAGGCCGGCGCATCGACCGATACCGAGGTCGATCCCGCCAACGAGCTCACCGTCGCCTATCACCAGTTGGTAAACGAGATGGGTGTCGAGGGCGCCAACGAGCTGCTCAGCAAGCTCGAGTTCCACCCTGTCTTTACCGCACATCCCACCGAGGCCCGTCGCAAGGCCGTCGAGGGCAAGATTCGCCGTATCTCCAATCTGCTGGAGGAGCGTCCGCGTCTGGGCGGCTCCGACCTAGTGGAGAACGAGCGCCATATGCTGCAGGAGATCGACGCCCTGGTGCGTACGAGCCCCATCGCGCTCAAGAAGCCCACGCCGGTCGAGGAAGCCGATACCATCATCGACATCTTCGATAACACGCTGTTCGACGTCATCCCCGTCATCTATCGTCGCTTTGACGACTGGGTGCTGGGCGACAAGGCCGGCACCGTGCCGCCGCTGTGCCCGGCGTTCTTCCATCCCGGCAGCTGGATCGGTTCCGACCGCGACGGTAACCCCAACGTCACCGCCAAGGTGAGCCGCGAGGTCGCCGCCAAGTACTTCACTCACATGGTGCTCAAGCTCGAGGACAAGTGCCGCCGCATCGGCCGCAACCTGACGCTCGAGGCCACCTACAGCAAGCCGTCTGCCGAGCTCATCAACCTGTGGAACCATCAGGTCGAGATGAGCACCCAGTACACCGCACGCGCCGAGCTGATCTCCGAGCACGAGCCGCATCGCGCCGTCATGCTCGTCATGGCCGACCGTCTGAACGCCACCGTGCGTCGCATCACCGACACCATGTACCACAGCGCAGACGAGTTCTTGGATGACCTGCGTGTCGTTCAGCGCTCCCTGGCCGCCTGCGGTGCCGTCCGTGCTGCCTACGGCCCGGTCCAGACCATCATCTGGCAGGTCGAGTCCTTCGGCTTCCATATGGTCGAGATGGAGTTCCGTCAGCACTCCGTGGTGCACGCCCGCGCCCTCAAGGATATTCACGAGAACGGTATCCATGGTGATTTGCAGCCCATGACGCGCGAGGTCATCGACACCTTCCGCGCTATCGGCTCCATCCAAAAGCGCTACGGCAAGAAGATGGCGCACCGCTACATCATCTCGTTCACCAAGAGCGCTCAGCATGTGGCCGACGTCTTTGAGCTTGCCCACCTGTCCTTTGCGCACGAGGAGGACGTGCCCGAGCTCGACGTGATCCCGCTGTTCGAGCAGCTCGAGGACCTCGAGGGCTGCGTCGACGTGCTCGACCAGATGCTTACGCTGCCCGTGGTGCAAAAGCGCCTTGCCCAGACCAACCGCCGCATGGAGGTCATGCTGGGCTATTCCGACTCCTCTAAGGATGCCGGTCCTACCACGGCCATGCTCGCGCTGCACTCCGCGCAGGAGCGCATTGCCAAGTGGGCCGAGAAGAACGATATCGACCTGGTGCTCATGCACGGTCGCGGCGGTGCCGTGGGCCGTGGCGGCGGTCCGGCCAACAAGGCCGTGCTGGCGCAGCCCAAGGGTTCGGTCAACTGCTTCTTTAAGCTCACCGAGCAGGGCGAGGTCATCTTTGCCCGTTACGGCAACCGTACGCTGGCTCAGCGCCATGTTGAGTCCGTTGCCGCCGCAACGCTTTTGCAGTCGGCCCCGAGCGTCGAGAAGACCAACACCGAGACCACGCAGAAGTTCTGGGATATGGCCGAGAAACTCAACGCCGTAAGCCACGAGCGCTATCTGGACCTGCTGAACACCGAGGACTTTACACCGTGGTTCTCGACCGTGACGCCGCTGACCGAGGTCGGTCTGCTGCCGATCGGCTCGCGTCCCGCCAAGCGCGGTTTGGGTGCCAAGTCGCTCGACGACCTGCGTACCATTCCGTGGATCTTCAGCTGGAGCCAGGCGCGCATCAATCTGGCCGCCTGGTACGGCCTGGGTACCGCCTGCGAGCAGTTTGGCGATCTGGACCAGCTTAAGGCTGCCTACCAGGAGTGGCCGTTCTTCCGCACCTTTATCGACAACATCGAGATGTCGATCGCCAAGACCGACCAGCGCATCGCCAAGATGTACCTGCACCTGGGCGATCGCCAGGATTTGTCCGAGAAGGTCTTCACCGAGATGCAGCTCACGCGTAAGTGGGTTCTTGCCATCGTCGGTGACGAATGGCCGCTGCAGCGCCGCCGTGTGCTCGGCTGCGCCGTCCGTGTGCGTAATCCCTACGTCGACGCCCTGTCCATCGCCCAGGTTCGCGCCCTTCGCGAGGTGCGTATGAACCAGGACGAGATGGCCGAGGAGAAGAAGGCCGAGTACATGAGCCTGATTCTTTCGACTGTGACCGGCGTCTCGGCAGGATTGCAGAACACGGGGTAATCGATAGCCCTGTAGTCGTCCGGGCCCGCCATCAGCTTACTTTTAGGCACGTCCTCGGACATGCAAGAAGCCCTCGCTGCGCACTTCGTGCGGCGAGGGCTTC
>CALEXE010000029.1:0-3786 GCA_937925265.1 uncultured Collinsella sp.
GTCTACACGCTCGACCTGTCCGAGTACGAGCTCGAGGGCTTCCACAAGAGCTGCCAGCACATCCGCGACAACATCGCCCAGCTCGCCGCCCGACCACTTGTTGGCCAGGAAGTAGACCGTCTGGTTGTCGGCACCCTTATGTTTCTCGATATACTTCTTGAGTCCGTCATCGGGCGTAAACAGGTTGTTACGCGCGGCGTCCTTGACGCTCGAGGTGTATTTAATCTGAATAGGCTTGATGTCATTGAGCGACGTGCGCTCAAAGATCCCGTTTTCCATGTCCACGTGATAGCGGATCAGCGGAATCAGTGATGCGGGAATCTTGACCGTCACGATATCGCCCTGCTGCGCATTGGCAGAGCGCTCGACGGTGATGACCAGGTCCTTGGCCACGCCCGAAAACTCGTACGTGTCCGTATTGCCCTTGGTTGTCTTGGTCACTTCATCAAAGGGGACGCCATTAATCTGAGCGCTGACAAACGTATCGACCTGCATAAAGTCGCCCAGCTCATCACTAAAGGTGATGTAGCCGGACTTGCTCTCGTCGTAACCATCCTCGATCTGAGTGGGAGAGCCCTTGCCCGAGGTGATAGAGCTCGAGATATCATCAAACACCTTCTTGAGCTCATCGGCGTTCGACGCAGCCTTGTAGAAATCGGAATTCTCCGTGCGCTTACCAAGCTCATTGGTTGTGTAGGACGTGGCGTTTGGATAGTTGCTCGACACGGCGTGCATGAACTTGTTTTCGTTGCTCGTCCAGTAGTTCGTAGGATCGGCAGCGGGATTCGCACCATTAAAGATGCCGATCGTATAAATGTCGGCACCTTTATTCTTGAGACTCTTGGCGCTTTTGACGGCGCTATCGGCAACACTTGCTTGGAATCCACTAGAACTCGTAGGTGAACCATCAGCGAAGAAGACAACGATCTTCTTGGCGTCGGCGCGACCAGACGAAAATACCCCATCAGCCAGCTGTAAGCCATAGTCGGCGCGCGTGGCGCCATTAGGACTGATGGAGTTGACCGTACTCTTAAGGCTCGTCGCGTCATCGCCCGTGCAGGGCGTCAGCTTCTTCATGGTCTGCGAGTAGTTGTACCTATACCCCGACTCCCAATACGTGTCGTTGCCGACCCAATCAGCCCTACTTCCCGCAAACTTTACGATGGCAACCTGATGCTGCTTGGAAGCATCGATCTTTGCATTCTGCTCGGCAATGGCGTCGATAAAGGAACTGGCAGCGTTCTTAAGTGCGGTGATGCGTTTGGTCTGATCGTTGCCGCCCATGCTCTCATCCATCGACCCGGAGGCATCAAGCACCATCACGATATCGAGCGGTTTAGTGACCAGCGACGTTGTGTCAGAAGTCGAAGACATCGTGGAGAGCGTTGTCACAAAGTCGGACTTTTCGTCCTCTGCGGGCTCGACCGTCTTGTCCGTCCAGATTCGGCCTACATAACGTGTCGTCTGGTCCTGCTCGCCGCCCGACGCCCAGTATTGCCAGCGGCCGGTAGTGTCGGGGTCGACTATCTTTTTGCTCGCCGTCGGTCCGTCCATTCCGGTGCTGGACCTGACGTTGGCCTCGGGCAGCATGGCAAATGCTGCAGCCGGCAACACCAGCACTACGGCCAGTATCACCGCCAAGAGACCCCTCGTGTACTTACTCATCGCGTCTCCCTTCTCGCGGTCTCAGACCTTGCATCAGCCTAAAGTTACGGAATGAGACACAATTAGGGCAGGTGACACATGTTCCAGATTCTGTTTTGGGCGTGAGACAAATGTCTCACCAAAGTTGAGACACGGCGTTTTCGCAGGAAAATAGGTGCGACTCAAGATGGACGGGGCAAAAGGGCCCGTTTTCCTCCGTCCTTGGGGGATCAAGGGCCGTCACCGATATGGCGCCATTTCAAAACTATGCCGGTTTACTACGATAAAAATAAGATCCCCGACCACGCGTGACTTTTTCGCAAAACCGCAAGCCGTCTACCTGCGGTTTTGATTTTGCCAAATGCGGCGCGGTTGGGGGTAGGCGATTTATCGTAGTAATCCGGCATAGTTTTGTTCGCGGCGGCACAGCCGCGCGTTTAAGCGCGGGGCCGGTGGGGCAATTTTGCCCCACCGGCCCCATCCCAGTGCTATTCCGGCTTGGTTTCTACCGTGGGAGTCTTGTCCGCCGCGACTGGAGTGCGGGCGGTGTCCATAGTCAGGCAGTGTTTGGGGCAGCTCTCGATGCACTCGCCGCATACCACGCAGGCATACGGGTCAATCGACCACGTTCCTCCCTTGCGATCAACCGCGAGCGCGCCCTCCGGGCAGCGGCGCGCGCACATGCCGCAGCAAATGCACACGTCCATGTCGTTAACGATGTGCCCACGCAGGCGCTCGGGTGCCGCGAGCTTCTCCTGCGGATAGCACACCGTTACCGGCTGCTTGACCATAGAACCCAAGGCCGTCTTGGCAAATGTCAGCAAACTCATGCCGCGCCTACCTTTCCGTGCAGCTAATGCAGGGGTCGATGGTCAGGATAATCATGGGCACGTTGGCAATGAGCACGCCCTGCAGCGCATGTGTCAGACCCGCCAGGTTCTGCGACGTCGGCGTGCGCACGCGGAAGCGGTCCAGGTTCTTGGTGCCGTTACCGCGCACATAGTAATACGCCTCGCCGCGCGGCTGCTCAATCACAACCTCGCCGCGCGCGCCGTCGGCCGGCGTGAGCTTGGTACGCCCACCGATACCGTCGTGCGGAATCTTGCCCACAAGCTCCTTGATGATGTCCATAGCCTGCGTGACCTCGGCGCAACGCACCTGGCAGCGGGCATAGCAGTCGCCATCGGTAGCGACAACCGGCTCAAACGCAGCCAGGTCCGCATAGGCACCGTCGCCAAACATGCGCACGTCGTAGTCCACGCCCGAGGCGCGCCCAAACGGGCCGACCATCGAAAGCTCCAGCGCGTCCTTCTTGCTGATCACGCCCACGCCATGCAGGCGCTCGCCACAGCTGACGTCGTCCAAAAACGTATGCACCAGGGCCTCGTAGTCGGGACGCATGGCATCGAGTGTCTGGACAATGCCCGCCAGCTCGGAGTCCTCGATATCGTGCTTAAGGCCGCCGATCTCGTTAATCGACAGAATCACGCGCCCGCCGCACGTGCTCTCAAAGATCTTGAGAATCTGCTCGCGCAGGGTCCACGACCGATAGAACAGCGCCTCGAAGCCAAAGGCATCGGCGAGCAGGCCCAGCCACAGCAGGTGCGAGTGGATGCGCGAAAGCTCGTGCAGAATGGTGCGGATATACTGCACGCGGCCGGGCACCTCAATGTCGAGCATACGCTCGCAGGCGCTGGCATAGCCGTAGCTGTGACCCACGGCGCAAATGCCGCAGATGCGCTCGGCGATGTAGCCAAACTGATGCATATCGCGCTTTTCGGTGAGCTTCTCGAGTCCGCGGTGCACAAAGCCGATCTGCGGAATTGCCTCGATGACGCGGTCGTCCTCGATCACCAGGTCCAGATGAAGCGGCTCGGGCAGCACCGGGTGCTGCGGGCCAAACGGAATAACGGAGCGATGTGCCATGGGCCTTACGCCTCCTTTTTCTGCTTGTCGCGGGCGGCCTTGGCGGCAAGCGCCGCACGGACCTTGGCCGCTTTCTCGGGATCCATGGCGGCGAGCTTTGCCTCCATCTTCGCGGCGCGGTCCTCGGGCGATGCCGGGGCGGCGGCGCGCTCGGCGGCGGCACGCGCGGTCTTTCGATAGTACGGCAGTTTACTGGTTTCGCGCGCCCGCGGCGCG
>CALEXE010000030.1:0-33631 GCA_937925265.1 uncultured Collinsella sp.
GCATCGTCTCCTCACGTGCGCGCGACGAATACACAAAAGAAATTGCACCCCTTGGTTTCGATAAGTATTTTGAGCACATCATCCTTGTCGAAGACACAACCGAACATAAACCCGCACCCGCACCCATGCTCGAATATCTCCGGCGTACGGGCGCGAATCCTGGCAACGTCGTCTACGTTGGCGACACCGTCTACGACGAACAATGCGCAACTTCAGCAGGGGTCAGTTTTGCCAGAGCGGCATGGGGATCACACCAAGACATCCCAAACGCCACCTACAACCTCAAAACCCCCAACGACCTGCTAACCCTAACAACCAAGTAACCCCCGCGCCCCACCCTTTCAGCCCAACGCCACAAGGGCGACGACCTCGAGTAGGTCAACCTGGGAGGGACGAGGGCTTAGTTCCCCAATCTTTCCGCAGGGGGCAAAAAGCAACGTCTTATTTTTCCGACACTAACGCCACAAGGGCGATTGAGCAGAACGGTTTGGGCGGGTCCCGTACTTAGTTTCCAAAATCATTCCGCAGCGCGAAGGCCCCCGTTGTCAACGCTTCGAAGAAGCGAGACAACGGGGGCCTTCATGCGCGAGGACGTTTTGGAAACTAAGTACGGGACCCGCCCAAACCGTCCGGTGGGATCAGAGTACCCTTGCTGTTACTCTGCTTTGCCCACGGAGTTGAGGTTGGTCATGCGGATCTTAACCAGCTCGGTGATCTCACGCATACCCTCCTTGGCCGGCTTCTTGGGGTCGAAGCAGGCAGGGTTCTCGGCCATGTAGGCCATGAAGCCCTTGGTGTAGGCCTGACGCAGCTCGGTGGCGTAGTTGACCTTGCAGATGCCGTTCTTCACGGCCTCGGCAACCTGCTCATCGGGCACACCGGAGGTACCGTGCAGAACCAGCGGCACGTCGACGGCGTCGCGGATGGCCTTGACCACGGACTGCTCGATGTGCGGATCGCTCGTGTACACGCCGTGGCTGGTGCCAACGCCAATAGCGAGGGAGGTGCAGCCAGTGCGCTCGACGAACTCCTTGGCCTCGGCCGGATCGGTGTAGGGGCTCTCACCCTCAACCGCGGGACCGTCGTCCTCCTTGCCGCCAACCTTGCCGAGCTCGGCCTCGACGGGCACGCCCATGGCGCGGCCAGCGTCGGCGACGGACTTGGTCAGGGCAATGTTGTCCTCGAAGGACTCGTGCGAACCGTCGATCATGACAGAGGTGTAGCCAGTGCGGAAAGCCTGCATACAGCGGTCATAACCATCGCCGTGGTCGAGGTGCAGAGCGACGGGCACAGAAGCGCGCTCGGCAGCAGCCTTGACCATGCCGTAGAAGTAATCCAAGCCAGCGGTCTTGATGGTGCCCGGGGTGGTCTGCATGATGACGGGGGACTTGGTCTCCTCGGCAGCGGCCAGAACAGCCATAACAAACTCGAGGTTCTCGACGTTGAACGCGCCAACGGCGTAGTGGCCGGCCTGAGCGTCCTTGAGCATCTTTTCGGTGGTAACAAGTGCCATGAGCGTTTGCTCCTCTCCCTCGCCCGCATCTGGACATCGGGCATACGTGTCCGCAAGGCGTTTTACCTTGCGTTTTGCTGCGCTTATTGTATGAAAATCGCATCTGTCGCACGCACGAGATATCGCCAGCACACAGGTCAAGACACTCGTTTTTGAAAAGCAAACGGAAGGGAATCGGATCAAATCCCCCTATCCGATATCCCGGTTTTCAAGCGAATCATCTTTCTTTTATAGAAAAGATAAGTAATCGAAAGGCGTTTTCTTACTCAAAAAGAAAATGAACGAAAATAGACTCAACACAATTCCTGCAAATTTAGGTTGAGGATGGAGCAGCTATGGCCCACGCAACAACCCGAGCTTTCGCCGACGAGCGTCGTGCCGCCATCATGGAAATGCTCGAGCATAACGCCTCCGTTCAGGTGGCAGAAATCGCCCAGACCTTTGGCGTGTCCTCCGTCACCGCCCGCGCCGACCTGGACGCTCTCGCCGAATCCGGCAAGCTGCGCCGCACGCATGGCGGCGCCGTGTCGCTCCAAAAGCGGTTGACTGTATCCACGCAGGATCGCCGTATTAACGTCAACGTTGCCGCCAAGCAAGCTATTGCCCAAAGCGCCATTGAGCTCGTCGGCGACGGTGACACCCTGCTCGTCGACTCGGGCACCACGGCGCTCGAGTTTGTCCGGCTTCTCGATCGGCGCAACGGCATCACCGTCATCACGGCGGACATCACCATCGCCGATTACATCGACGAGAGCATGCCCTCGGTCGATGTCGTCATGCTGGGCGGGGCGCTGCGCAAAGGCCATCGTTATCTCTATGGGCCGCTCACCATGCAGGCGCTGCAGGTGGTACACGCCGACCTTGCCGTCATGTGCCCCGGCGCTTTTGTCCCCCGCTGCGGCTTTACGACCGACTTTCCCCAGATGGCCGAAACAAAAACGGCCATGATCGGCGCCGCCCGTCAAAGCGTGGCCCTCATGGACGCCAGCAAGGTCAATGGGCGCGGTATGTACCGCTTTGCCGAACTGACCGATGTCAACACCATCGTGATGGACCGCGACCCCGAAGGCGCCGTCGCCACCTCAATCGCCGAGACCGTCGACGACGCCCGCCCAAATCTCGTCATCGCCGGCGCTTAAACAAAAACCACCACAAAGGTGCCTGTCCCCTTTGTGGTGGTTGTGGTGGCTGAGCGTCAAAAGTGAACGTATCGCTACTTGGAAAGATCGTCGGCGAGGGCTTCGATCTGTGCACGCGAAGTTTCGTTGAGCGAGCCTAGGACGGTCACCTTGTTCTGCGCCAGGGTGATGTCCTTCATGCCCCCGAGCTCCTTGGTCATAACCTTGGCGGCAGCGGGCGCCCAGGAGCCGGCCTCGACGAGCGCCACCGTACGGTTCTGATAGGCGTGCTCGGCAAGCGTGTGGATAAAGGTACTCATGCACGGGAAGATCTCGCCCTGATAGGTGATGGAGGCAAGCACCAGGCGGTCGTAACGGAACGCATCCTCAACGGCCTCGGCCATGTCATCGTGAGTCAGGTCAAAGACGGAAACCTTCTGGCCGCGGGCCTCGAGTGCAGATGCAAGCTCCTCAACGGCAGCCTTCAGATGGCCGTAGACACTCGCGTAGGCAATGGTGATGCCCTCGTCCTCGGGCTGATAGCTCGACCAGGTGTTGTAGGTGTCGAGGTAGTAGCCCAGGTTCTCGGTAAGAACAGGGCCGTGGAGCGGGCAGATAATCTGGATATCCAGATCGGCGGCCTTCTTGAGCACGGCCTGCACGAACTTGCCGAACTTACCAACGATGCCAAAGTAGTAGCGGCGCGCTTCACAAGCCCAACCCTCGGGGTCCTCGATGTCGTTAGCGCCAAACTTGCCAAAGCCGTCGGCACTAAAGAGCACCTTGTCGGTGGCCTCGTAGGAGAAGAGCACCTCGGGCCAGTGAACGTTGGGGGCGCCAACAAAGGTCAGGCTGTGGCCGCCCAGGTCGAGTACGTCGCCCTCTCTGACGACCATCTTGCGCTCGGGGAAGTCGGTGCCAAAGAAGTTGACCATCATACGGAAGGCGCCCATGCTGGCCACGATCTGGGCCTGGGGATAGCGCTCCATAAAGGCGACGATGCCAGCAGAGTGGTCGGGCTCCATATGATGAACGACCAGGTAATCGGGCATACGGCCATCGAGTACGGCCTCGATGTTGCCGAGCCACTCGTCAACAAAACCGCCGTCGACTGAATCGGCGACAGCGATCTTCTCGCCCAAGATAACGTAGCTGTTGTATGCCATACCGTTCTCGGACACATCGTACTGGCCCTCGAACAGGTCGATGTCATGATCGTCAACGCCAATGTAGCGGATATCCTTGGTGATCTCCATCAGGCAAAGCCTCCTAGATAGACAAATGAACCCGTCTATCATAGCACTCGCCTTCATAGTCACGGCTATCTGCCGGCATCCTTACCGATTGTTATTGATATGCAACGCCGAGCCGTTGACCTGCGAAAACTATGCGCGCGGCGCTGCCGTGGTGTGTCGAACGATGAGCTGACCGGGAATGCGGATGGCGACGGTTTTGTCCGATGCCCCCGCCTTGGGAACTGCGCGCTCGAACACCTCGCGCCCGCGCTGATGCAGATCGAATCGAACGGTCGTGAGCTCGTTATGCGCGACAAAGTCGTCGAGCGAGTCATCGACGCCCACCACGCTCACGTCCTCGGGCACGCGCAAGCCGCTATCGCGCAGCGCGGCAATGGCGCCGTTTGCCATCTGGTCGTTTGCCGCGTAAATCGCCGTCATGGTGCGGTCGTGCTCAGCCAAGTACCGAGCGGCCTCGTAGCCGCTGTTGGCAGACCAGTCGCCCTCGAGTGGCGCCTGCGGCTTAATGTGCTTGCGCTCGAGTGCGTCCTGCCAGCCGGCGCGACGAAACTGTTCGTCAACCGAAAAGGACGGGCCACCGATAAAGCGAATCTGCTCGTGTCCCAGCTCAAACAGATGATCCATGAGCAGCAGCGAGCAACCGTAATGATCGGAGTCGACCGTAGTCACCCGCGGGTGCGCGTACATGGTAACGATAACCGTTCCAATGCCCGGCAACGGATCGAACGTCTCAAAATCGGGCGCTATGCGACTCATGCCGATGATGATACCGTCCACGGGCAGCGCGGCCATACGACGCGTGGCCTCGGCAAGCGAAAACTCCTCGGTCTTGGACATCTCGACCAGCGTGATGGCGCAGCCGTGCTCGCGGGCCGCGCTGGCAATGCCGTCGATCATCGTCAGGTTGCCAAACTTGGTGACATCGTTGACGCACAGGCCGACCGAATGGTAACGACCATCGCGCAGCGAACGACCGGCATAACTCGGACGGAAGCCGAGCTCTTGCATCGCGGCCTGCACGCGCTGGCGCGTCTGCTCGTTAACGTTGGGCAAGCCGTTGGCGACGCGCGAAACCGTCTGCTGCGAAACGCCAGCAGCGCGGGCGACGTCGGCCATGGAGACCGGACGCGTACCTGTATCGTTGGACGGGCGCCTTGCCACAGGATCACCTTCACCCTTGCGAGATCTGAATAGCGTGCATGCCGGCCCGGGCAGAAACACACCCCGCGCCGAAGCCCGCTATCGTCGGACGCATGTTAACGTACTCTACTTTTTCAATCCGCAACTCTTCTGCTCTATAAGTCCATACGGCAATACCGTTCACGGCTGAATTTCTACCGATTACCAGATTCTCAAAAAGTGATAAGTGTTGTGTTATGAGTACGTTAACATAGCCCGTAACGTGCGGCATCGTAGATGCTGAGTTCACGCCGCTTCAGATTGTTAACGTACTCACTACGACGGAAAACTCGTCAGTATGCGCCAAGGAAAGGACCCTCATGACCACCCCCGACGAAAAGACATTCGCCGCCCTCACCAAGCTGTTTGAGGAGGAGTTTGGCCCCATCGGCGATCGCCAGGTGCTCTATGTGCACGCGCCTGGCCGCTCCGAGATCAGCGGCAACCATACCGACCACGAGGGTGGCCACGTTATCGCCGGCTCGCTCGATGTCGCCGTTGACGGTATTGCCGTGGCGACCGACACCAACAAGATTCGCGTCGCCGACGAGGGCTATCCTACGTTTGAGATCACGCTCGACACGCTAGACGTTCAAGAGTCCGAGAAGGGCACGTCCGCGAGCCTCGTCCGCGGTATGGCCCACGAGGTCGCAGCGCTTGGTGTTGAGCCCCAGGGCTTCGACTTCGCCTTCACCTGCTCCGTCCCCTCGGGTGGCGGCCTTTCCAGCTCTGCCGCCGTCGAGGCCGCGTACGGTCGTGCCATGGAAACCCTCTGGGGCGCGCCCGCCATTGAACCCGTCACGCTCGCTCAGATGAGCCAGCGCACCGAGAACAACTACTACGGCAAGCCCTGCGGCCTTATGGACCAAGCCGCCGTGTGCCTGGGCGGCCTCGCCTACATGGACTTTGAGGACCAGGCTCAGCCTAAGACCCAGAAGCTCGAGCTCAACTTTGAGGATCACGGCTATGCGCTCGTACTCGTTAAGGTCGGCGCCGACCACGTGGCGGCTACCGACGACTACGCCGCCGTTCCGCGCGAGATGCAGGACGTCGCCGCCGAGTTTGGCAAGGCACGCCTGTGCGAGGTAAACGTTGCCGATTTTGACGCCAAGCTCCCCGAGCTGCGCGCCAAGCTGGGCGACCGCGCCTGCCTGCGCGCCGTTCACTACTGGTACGAGAACGGCCTGGTCGACAAGCGCTGGGCAGCGCTCAACGCCGGCGATATCGATCAGTTCCTGATCCTGACGCGCGAGTCCGGCGCCAGCTCCGCCATGTACCTGCAGAATGTTGTTGCCAAGCTGGGATCTGAGCAGCCTTCCATGTATGCCCTGGCGCTGGCCGAGCACGTGCTCGACGGCCGCGGCGCCGTTCGCATTCACGGTGGCGGCTTTGGTGGCACCATCCAGGCCTTCGTGCCGCTCGACCTGGTCGACACCTTCATTGCCAAGATGAACGGCTGGCTGGGCGAGGCCTCTGCCCGTCACTACGCCATCTCTGACAAGGGGGCTTACGCGGCATGGCTGTAATGACTGACGTGCGCGAAGCCGCGCAGAACCTGATCGAGTACGCCATTCATCGATCGATGATCGGCCAGGACGATCGCATCTGGGCATACAACACCATTCTGGAGTGCATCGGCGCTACGGGTCCCGCGCTCGATATGGCCTGGGCGCTCCAGGTTGAGAAACTCTCGCTCTTGCACCCCAATACCCTGCCCGACTTTGATCTTGAAGGCACGCTTGCCGCGCTTTCCGAGGCCGCCGTTACCAACGGTGCCGCCGAGGACACGGCGTCAGGCCGCGACCGCATCGCCATGCGCATCATGGGTGCGCTCATGCCGAGGCCTTCGGTTGTAAACGAGGAGTTCAACGGACGCATGGGCGTCAACGAGCCCCGCGCCGCAACCGACTGGTTCTACGGCCTGTGCTGCAACGCCGGCTACGTGCGCCGTGCCGCCATCGCGCGCAACATCAAATGGAGCACCCCCACCAACTGGGGCGATCTTGAGATCACCATCAACCTCTCCAAGCCTGAGAAGGACCCACGCGATATCGCCGCGGCTGGTGCCGCAAAGAACACGGGCGAGAAGTATCCCGCCTGCCAGCTCTGCATCGAAAACGAGGGCTATCCCGGACGCTCCGCCGCAGCCGACGGCGGCGCTCACCCCGCTCGCCAAAACCTGCGCATTATCCCCATCCAGCTCAACGGCGAGCGCTGGGGCTTCCAGTACAGCCCGTACGCGTACTTTAACGAGCATTGCATTGCCATGAGCTCCGAGCATCGTCCGATGCACGTCGACCGCAAGGGCCTGACCTGCCTGCTCGACTTTGTGGACCTGTTCCCGCATTACTTCATCGGCTCCAACGCCGACCTGCCTATCGTGGGCGGCTCGATTCTGTCGCACGACCACTTCCAGGGCGGCGCGCACGAGTTCCCCATGATGCATGCCACCGAGGTCTCGCAGTTTAGCATGCCCGGTTTTGACCAGGTCACCGGCACTGTGCTGCAGTGGCCGCTCTCGGTGCTGCGCCTGCGCTCGCATGACCGCGCTCAGCTGCTCGACGCTGCCGAGAAGATTATCCTCGCCTGGCGCGAGTGGACCGACGAGTCTGTGGGCGTTATCGCGCACACGGCCGACGGCGTAGCGCACAACACCGTGACGCCCGTCATCCGCCGCGTCGACTCCCGCGGCAACGCCGGCGGCGAGATTTACGAGGCCTACCTGGCGCTTCGCTGCAATATCACGACCGACGAGCATCCGCTGGGCGTTTTCCACCCGCATGCCGAGTATCACCACATTAAGAAGGAGAACATCGGCCTGATCGAGGTTATGGGCCTGGCCATTCTGCCGCCGCGCCTGGTTCCCGAGCTCGGCGCTGTCCGCGAGCACCTGCTGGCAGCCAAAGCCGATACCAGCTACGACCTTGCCAGTGCGCTCGAGGGCGACGACCTTTGCCGCAGCCATGCCGCGTGGGCCGAGGACGTCTATGCCCGCCGCGCCGACGAGCTTACGGCGGATAGCGCCATCGGCATCCTGCACGAGGAAGTCGGCGTAGTGTTTGGCCACGTGCTCGACAACGCCGGCGTCTTTAAGTGGAACGAAGCCGGCCGCGCCGCCCAGCAGCGCTTTATCGACTCACTGTAATGATCCCTTGGGGACGGAGGAAAACGGACTATTTCGTCTTCAAGACAACGGCGCCCGCCGGCAACATCGCCGACGGGCGCCGTTTTTGAGTGTAGCCATTGGGGACGCTCTTAAACGACTAGTCAAACAAGAACGTCCCCAACGACTAATGACTCGAGCGTGGAAAATCTCCCACTTTGAGCTCGTATGGGCACCAAAAGCAGGAGATTATCCACGTTCATTCTATTAGGAGTCGCAACCGCTACAACTCTACGACCTCAACGTTGCTGTAGATCTCGTCCCAGCGGTCCATGACCAGGTGGCCGGTCTTGGGATCCATGGCGTTGAGCTTGCCGCAGGTATTGGCGGTCTTGAGCACCGTGACATCGTCGGCACCAGCAGCAATGGCATGCGCAAAGCCAGCGATGGTCGAGTCGCCGGAACCCGTCGCGTTCACAGCCGCAATCGCGGGCGTCTTGGCGCGGAACGCGCGACCTTCATGGAAGCCTACCGAACCGGCAGCGCCCATCGAAACGACAACCCAGGGAATACCGGCAAAACGGTCATCGGCGGCAAGCGCCTCGCGCAGGGCATCGACATCATCGGTCGTAAAGGACGTACCCAGCAGGCCGTTAATCTCGGTCAGGTTGGGCTTTACGAGCTCGGGCTTAGCGTCGGACTCCAGCGCTGCCTCCAGCGATGCACCCGAGGTGTCGAGCAGCACCTTGGCGCCCGCCTCCTCGGCGATCTTGACGAGCTCGGCATAGTAACCGGCATCGACGCCACGCGGCAGCGAACCCGAAAGCGTCACGACGTCCGCCTTCGCTGCAAGCTCGGCGAACTTGGCCGTAAAGGCCTCAAGCTCGGCAGGCGCAATCTGAGGGCCGCTCTCCAGCAGCTCGGTCTGATTACCCTCGTGCAGAATATTCAGGCAAATGCGCGTCTCACCGGCGATGGGCACAAAGTCGTTCTTGACGCCGTCGGCATCCATAAGCTCGGCCATATAGGCACCCATGTGGCCGCCGAGCAGACCGGTCGCGAGCACATCGTCGCCCAACTGCAGCAGCACACGGCTCACGTTGAGGCCCTTGCCGCCAGCGGTCTTTTCGGGCGTCACACGGTTAACATCGTCGATGATCAGCTTGTCGAGCTGATAGCGCGTATCAATCGACGGGTTCATGGTAACGGTCAGAATCATATTGAACTCCTGTTCCGGGGCGGCATGACCCACCCCAAACATACGATAGCTCGTTAAAGGATCTCGATCTCAAAGCCACGGGTGACGGTCTCCCCCGGCTTGGCAACCAGGCAGCCACGCTTGTGCTCCAGAATATCGTCCTCGTCGGAGCAGGTGGACAGACCACCCCACGGTTCCACGGCCACAAAATCGCCCTCGGGCTTGCTCCACACAATCAGGTATGACATATCGGGGAACGTCAGGCGCACGCCCTTGTCCTCGGTTTTCTTGGTCAGCGTAACCACGCGGCTCTCGAGCACGTCAAAGATGGTCTCCGCGAAGTCGAAGAGTTCGTGGGTAAGCGGCAGGTTCTGGTCGATCATGGGGTTCTTACTGCGATGCTCAACATCAATCAGGCCCGTCGAGGGAACGGCAGTACAGAGCTCGGCGGCCTCACGCTGATCAAAACGAAGCTCATAGTCGTCATAGGACTCGCCCTCGTCGAGCGGGCACTTAAAGCCGGGGTGGCCACCCACAAAAAACGGCATGTCCTCGGTGCCCTCATTGGTCACCTCGTACGACACGGCCACCTTTTCCGAATCGACCTTGTAGCGAGCAACGATCTTAAACGGATACGGGTACTGCTCGAGCAACTCGGCATGGTCGGCAGAGCTTAGGCTCAACGCAGCCATGTTGTCGCTCTGCTCCTCGAGCTTCCACTCCTGCTTGCGGGCAAAGCCGTGGCGGGCAAGCTTGACCTCGCGGCCACCCATGGTCATTGCGTGACCGTCACGAAGGCCGCCGCAAATCGGAAAGCAAATGGGTGCCTGGCCCGACCAAACCGAAGGATCGCCCTGCCACAGGTACTCGCGACCGTTGGCTTTAATCGAAGTGAACGATCCGCCAGCCGTGCTCAGTGCCACACGAATAGAACCGTTATCAAGAACAAACTCCATAGGAGCCTTCCCTTTCGTACGCCAGCCCGCCAAGTCAATAGGGCTGATAGAAAACCGGCCCGCGCCCCCTCACAGAAACGCGAGCCGTCAACGGACTAGTAAATTACGCCGGATACCCGCTAGTCATGGTATTCGCCGCGGTCCCACTTCTCGAGGAACTCGTCAAAGAAGTGCGGATCAGCCTGAGCCTCGGCGTCGGCCTTGTTGCAGGCGTCGATCTTGGCAATCAGGGCATCGTGCTCGGGAGTCTTGTCGTAGGGCTCCTCCAGGAAAGCAAGCATGATATCGGCCATCAGGAACTCGCCGGTGATCTTGCCGCCAAAGCCCACGATGTTGGCGTTGAGCTCACGACGGGCATACAGGGCAGAGGTCATGTCGCGAACCAGGGCGCAGCGGGCGCCGGGAACCTTGTTGACAGCGTTGGTGATACCGATGCCTGTGCCGCACAGGGCCACGCCAAAGTCGGCCTTGCCGCTGGCAACGGCCTCGCCCACGGCCTTGCCGTAGATGGGGTAATGCGTACGGGTGTGGCTGTAGGTGCCGCAGTCGAGCACCTTGTAGCCAGCCTGCTCCAGGCGGTCGGCCAGATAGATCTTCTCGTCCGTAACGATATGGTCGCAACCGATTGCGATGGTCTTCTTCATCAGAACGTCCTTTCGTCTGAATTCACAAGTTGAGGTAGAAGTTCGAGTTCTCGGTGGCTCTCGTTAGGCCATCTTGTTGAGCATGTCGACACGGATCTGGTGACGGCCGCCGGCGTACTGGGCGCGCAGGAACTCGCGGGCGATCTTCTTGGCGACCTCGGTGCCCACGACGCCCGGGCCCATGGTGACCATGCGCGAGCCGTTGTGCTCGCGGGTCATGTAGGCGGAACGCTCGTCGGAAATGTTGGCGACGACCATGCCCTTAATCTTGACGGCGGCCATATAGGAGCCGACGCCGTACTTATCAAATGCGAAGCCCTGGGAATCCTTGTGCTCCAGCAGGTCCTTGGCAACGGCGGTGGCGGAATCGACAAAGTCCGCGGCAGGGGTCTCGGAATAGTCGACGACCTCGTGACCGTCGGCGATGAGCATCTCCTTGATGGACTCCTTCATCGACATACCGTCGGCATCGGAAGCGATTACAACCCTCATGACATCCTCCTTGAGAGATACGCAGGTGCGCAGTTTCTGTTTGGAAGTGTTGAATCGCGTTCAGGTCCGGGCATCTGAATGTGCGGTTCTTCACTGTTCATGTTTATTTGAACATATTCGAACAGTAACTGCAACAACTATTTGTTTACCTTTGTTCTTTTTTGAACAAATACCATTCACGGATGGTTGCTGACCGTTTGGGTCTGGCGCGGACGTAGCGACCATGTGTTCAACAAACAAAAGGGCGGCCGAGAACATGTCTCGGCCGCCCTTCTTACGGTTGATCTTCCAAAGATCGCGTTGCCGCCTACTCAGACTGCCCGCTCTTCTTGGCATGTTTGGACGGAGCGCTCAGAAAACGGCCCGTCAAATAGTTCGCCGGGCCAGAGATATCGATCCCCAGTAGCGTGTGTCCCAGCCACAGAAACGCCACAAGCACCAGCAGCGGGATAACGCACGAGGTCACGATCATCACGATGACGCCTTCGATCAAATCGGTCACCTGCTGCACGATCTCATCGGTCATTTGCTTGGCACCACTGGTTACCGACGTGACCAGGCTCGAGGCACCGTCGGCAAGCTGTTCAAGCACGTTCTTGGACTCTGTGGACTCGGTCTTTTTCTTGCTTGCTTTGGAGCTGTCGCTATCTGTCGCACTCGCAGCGTCGGCCGCCTTTTGCTCGGCTGCCTCGATGCTCACTCGATACGTTTCGTCGACCTTTTGCGACACCCATACGCTTGCAGGCACCAACGCCATGCCGATCATGGCAACCACCAGCACGCGAGTCGCCACGCGGCGCAGGACGGCGCTCGTGCTCCAGCGCCCATGAATGCCAAGCGACACCGCAAAGAGCACCAACGCAAACGGGATTAAGATGCCTAGGCCAACCGACCACAAAATAGTCAGCAGATATTTCTCGAGATAGAGCACGGCAAGCACGATGCCCAAGTTGCCTGAAAGCTGCGCGAGCTGCTCGGCAACCGGCGTTCCCGTATCACCCGGCAGCGCGGTAATGCCCGCAGATAGCGCCACGCACGAGGTCGTGAGCGCCAGTACGTTACCTTTCTTTTGATCGATGACCTCGATGGTGGAGTCCCAAGTCTTGGTATCGGCAAAATGCGGACGAGCTACAAAGCCCGACAGCAGCGCCAGCACCACGAGCGCAACGATAAAGCCAATCTGCAGCTTTTTGTTTGCGCACACGACATCGGACAGGCTGGGCTGCAGCTCGGTTACCGTCGTATGCTCGGTTATCTGGACAGGACGCCCATGAGCCATCTCATACGCGTCTCTTTTTTGAATTGATCCGTTGTCCGGCATTTGGATACCTCCTCATTCCGGCGTTTAATGTGAAAGGAAGTATACCCACCGAGCGAAAATCGAACGGGACGACGAACGGAGCACCCCAAGACGTCCCCAACGACTAGTCGTTTAAGAACGTCCCCAATGACTAAAGGAGTGGCCCAAACTGCCGGCAGATAAGGAACGTCCCCAGGTGCCGGGTAAACAGAAAAAGCCCTGCCGCGGGTAGCGGCAGAGCTTTTGGAAGGGGACTTGGTTGTGAGAGCTCGTTAGGCGAGCTTAGCCTCGAGTGCGGCGATGCGCTTGTAGGCATCGATGGTAAAGCGGGTCTGCTTCTCCAGGATCATGGTGGTCATGAGGGTGTCCTGGGCGTGAGCCATGATGAAGGTCATCTCCATCTCGCCGCCGCCGGCCTCCTGCGAAAGCAGCTTGGTCTGCGTGTCGTGAGCGCCGATGAGCGCCTCGCTGGCATCCTTGTGCAGCTGCTCGGCCTTCTCAAAATCACCCTCGCGAGCAGCATCGAGCGCTGCAAGCAGATCGGTCTGGGCGTCACCCGCGTATGCGACGATCTCGAATCCAACCATCGAGATTTCTTCTTTGGTTGCCATATTGCGTTCCTTTCACATATGAACCAATGGAGAGCATCGCGTCCGGGCATACGCGCTGCGCTGTGTATGACAGAAACATTAACATTCAAACAAAAGAGAACAATGCAAAACGCATTATCGAACTCTAAACGGTCGATTTTCGCCCGCGAACGGTTTTTAAACCAATTCGAACAATATCAAACAGTATTAGCTGCAACCCAAACAGGTCCGCAACCTAGCGCAAATCGCGTACCGTATCGCCCGCTACAAGCACGCCGGGGATCAGCATGTGCTCCACGCCAGACGCAACCCCTTCGGCGCCGGCGATCTTGTCGACCGCCCACATGCCGACGCGCTTGTTATCAAAGCGCACCGTAGTCAGGCGACGATCGGGCACGATATCGCCCAGGCTGTCATCAACACCCACCACGCTCACGTCCTCGGGCACGCGCTTTCCGCGCGACTCGAGCCCGCGAATGCAGCCGTAGGCCATGGCGTCGTTAGAAGCATAAATGGCCGTACAGGTCGGATCGTCCGCCAGAGCCTGACCGGCAGCATACCCGCTCTGCGCCGTCCAATCGCCACGGACGAGCCGCGGCGGCTCAATACCATGCGCGCGCAATGTCTCACGCCAGCCCTCCTCGCGTTGCATGCCCGAAAGCGAGCGCTCGGGACACGAGATAAAGTGCACGGTCTTGTGCCCCTGCCCCAGCAAGTACTCGACAACCTGGCGCGAGCAATCGAACTGGTCGTTATCGACCGTCGAGCACAGCGGGTGCTCCAGCATGGTAACGAGCACCGTCTGCATACCGGGCAGCGGCTCAAAGGTGCCAAAGTCCGCCGGCATGCGGTTCATGATCACAACCATACCGTCCACCGGCAGCGCGCTCATACGCGATGATGCGCCCTCGAGGGTATAGGGGTGTCCATCTACTTTAGTAAGGGTGATGGCATAGCCGTGTTTGTCGGCGGCGGCGGCAAAGCCTTCCATGCGGTCGAGGTTGCCGGTACCGGTAATGTTGAACATGGCGACGCCGACAGTCTTAAACTTACCGCGACGCAGCGACCGGCCGGCAAAGTTAGGACGATAGCCAAGCTCGCGCATGGCGGCGCGTACCCGCTCCTTGGTCTCGGGGCGCACGCTGGGCGAATCGTGCACGGTGCGCGAGACTGTCTGCTCCGAGACGCCCGCGAGACGTGCCACGTCCTTAACGGAAACCGATTTTTTAACAGCGGCCATAGGTCGATCTTTCTATGTCAACGATGCCATTGGTGGCACCCTACGCAGTCATTTTTAACGCCTTCAAGTATATCCAACGCCTCCCCCACCATACGCTCACCACCCAAAACCTACCGTTCACCGACATTTTTGCTTCCCCGAACGGCTTTTGTCGCCCAAATGTTAACGTTGCCATTGCACAAACACAGAGCCACCGGGCGGCTCAAACGTTTACGCGTAAGGAATCGACGGTTCGCAGACACAGGAACCACCGGTTCGCGTCTTTTTTTGTGTCGCAAAATGGCAACGTCAACATTTTGGCAACCGAACGCCAAAAGCTACCATCGTTGCTAACCCACCGACTCTTAGGAGCATTGCATGGAGCAACTCATCGCCATCATCGAAAAGGGACAGCCCTTTTTCAACGCGATCGCCCGCAACAAGTACCTCAAGGCAATCCGCGACGGCTTTATCTCCGTCATCCCCATCATCATCTTCTCGTCCATCTTCTGCCTGGTAGCCTCGGTCCCCAACATCTGGGGTTTCTACTGGCCCGATGACATCAACAACGCCCTGTGGAAGTGCTACAACTACTCCATGGGCATCCTGGCCATCGCCTGCGCCGCCACCACAGCCAAGCACTTCGCCGACGCCCAGAACCGCGACCTGCCCAAGAACAACCAGATCAACTTCATCTCGTGCATGTGCGCGGCCATCATCGGCTTCTTGCTCCTTTCGAGCGACACGATCGCCACGGACGCCGCCAGCGGCTTCAACACGACCTACCTTGGTTCCAAAGGCCTGCTGACCGCCTTCATCGCTGCGTTTGTGACCGGCATCATCTACAAGTTCTTCATTAAGCGCAACATCACCGTCAAGATGCCCGAGCAGGTTCCGCCCAACATCTCGCAGACCTTTAAGGACATCATCCCCTTCTCCGTCTGCATCACCGTCTTTTGGGTCTTTGACATCGTCTTCCGCGCTGCTTTTGGCTTCTGCTTTGCCCAGGGCGTCATCCAGGTGTTCCAGCCCCTGTTCACCGCTGCCGACGGCTACATCGGCCTCGCTGTGATCTACGGCGCCATGAGCCTGTTCTGGTTCGTCGGCGTCCACGGTCCCTCGATCGTCGAGCCCGCCATCGCCGCCGCCCTCGTTGCCAACATGACCGACAACCTGGCTGCGTTCCAGGCCGGCCAGCACGCTTCCGCTGTCCTGACCCAGGGTGCCCAGTACTTCGTCGTCTGCATGGGCGGCACCGGTGCCACGCTCGTCCTGGTCTTTATGTTCTGCTTCCTGGCCAAGTCTCAGGAGATGCGCGCCGTCGGTAAGGCCGCCATCGTCCCGGTCTGCTTCGCTGTCAACGAGCCGCTGCTGTTCGCCGCACCCATCGTGCTCAACCCCGTCTTCTTTGTCCCGTTTGTCTTTGCCCCGATCGCCAACATCTGGATCCTCAAGATCTTTATCGACTTCTTGGGCATGAACGGCTTTATGTACACCCTGCCTTGGACCGTCCCCGGCCCCATCGGCACCATCATGGGCCTAGGCTTCCAGCCGCTCGCCTTTGTGATGCTCGCCCTTATCCTGGTCGTCGACTTTGTTCTGTACTACCCGTTCTTCCGTGCCTATGACGCCCAGAAGTGCGCCGAGGAGGCCGAGATCTCCCAGGAGGAGCTCGCCGCCAAGAACGCCGAGAAGGCAGCCAAGCTCAACGATGCCTTCCAGGGCAAGGCCGATGCCAAAAGCGTTGCCGCCGGCGCTGCTGCCGAGGCCGTGAAGGCCGACGCCCCCGCCGCTTCCGCAGCACCCGCAGCCGAGGCTACGGCAACCAGCGACCTCAACGGCAAGCGCGTACTCGTGCTCTGCCAGGGCGGCGGAACCTCGGGCCTGCTCGCCAACGCGCTGGCCAAGGCTGCCAAGGAGCGCGGCATCAATCTGGAGACCGCTGCCGAAGCCTATGGCAACCACGTGGACATGCTCCCCGACTTTGACCTGGTCGTCCTGGCCCCGCAGGCCGCAAGCTACCTGGCCGACCTACAGAAAGACTGCGAGCGCGTGGGCAACAAGTGCGTCGCCTGCCGTGGCAAGCAGTACATCGAGCTCTCCCAGAACGGCGATAAGTCTCTCGCCTTCGTCTCCGAGCAGCTTTCGAAGTAAGTAACGCTCAGGGCCAGCCGACCATCCAAGACCGGCTGGCCCTTCGATTTAGACGATTGGATCATCATGTCCGTTAACCCTGCTAGCGTCACCAACCCGCCCGCGCAGTTTCCCGAGGACTTTGTCTTTGGCGGCGCCACCGCTGCCTACCAGGTTGAGGGCGAGACCCGCACTCACGGTAAGGGCAAGGTTGCCTGGGACGACTTCCTGGAGGCCCAGGGCCGTTTCTCCCCCGATCCCGCTTCCGACTTCTATAACCAGTACCCCGTCGATCTGGAGCTGTGCGAGGAGTTCGGCATCAACGGCATCCGCCTCTCCATCGCCTGGAGCCGCATCTTCCCCAATGGCACCGGCGAGATTAACCCCGAGGGCGTACAGTTCTACCACGACCTCTTTGCCGAGTGCCACAAGCACCATGTTGAGCCGTTTGTCACGCTGCATCACTTTGACACGCCGCTGCCCCTCTTTGAGAAGGGCGACTTCCTCAACCGCGAGACCATCGACGCCTTTGTGGACTTTGCCACCTTCTGCTTTAAGGAGTACGCCGACCAGGTGACCTATTGGTTCACCTTTAACGAGATCTGGGCCGACGCCTCCAACACCTACATCGAGGGCACCTTCCCCGGTGGCGTCAAGGCGCATCTTGCCGAAGCTTTCCAGTGCGAGCACAACATGATGCTCGCCCACGCCAAGGCGGTACTGGCCTTCCACAACGGTGGTTTTAAGGGCAAGATCGGCGTCATTCAGTCGCTGGAGTTTAAGTACCCGCTCAACGAGAACGACCCCGCCGACATCAAAGCCGCCAACAATGAGCACGTGTTGCAAAACCAGTTTTTGCTCGACGCCACCTTCCGCGGCGACTACGCGCCCGACACCCTCGAGTGCGCCAACCGCCTGGCTGCCGTCTCGGGCGGCTCCATCGAGATCCTAGACGAGGACCTTGAGATTATGCGCGAGGCCGCGCTCTACAACGACTACCTGGGCGTTAACAACTACCAGTGCCGCTTCCTCAAGGCTTACGACGGCGAGAACGACCTGCACCACAACGGTACGGGCGAGAAGGGCACCGGCCGTTGGCGCGTCAAGGGTATTGGCGAGCATGTGAACAAGCCTGGCATCCCCACCACCGACTGGGACTGGATCATCTATCCCGAGGGTCTGTTCGATCTGCTCGTCTACATTAAGCAGCGCTACCCCAACTACAAGCAGATCTTCATTACCGAGAACGGCATGGGCTACAAGGATCCCTACAAGGACGGTTTTGTGGACGACCAGCCGCGCATCGACTACATCGAGCAGCACCTGCGTTGGCTGCTCAAGGCCATGGAGGTGGGCGTCAACGTGGGCGGCTACTTCCTGTGGAGCCTGCAGGACCAGTTCTCCTGGACCAACGGATACAACAAGCGCTATGGCTTCTTCTACGTTGACTTTGAAACCCAGAAGCGCACGCCCAAGGCAAGCGCCTACTGGTATAAGCACGTGGCGCAGACCCGTCGTCTGGACTAGCGGCTTGCGACCAGTGGAATTGCCCCGCTCACATAACCTGTCCCCATTTCTCAGCCGGGGGCGGCACGTCACACAGCGCGCCGCCCCCGGCCTTTTTGGGCGGGCCGTGTCGCACGTTTGTCTCGATCTGTAACATCTGACCGAGTTTTTCGTTCCTAGCTGTTACAAATCGAGATGAACGCACAGGCCAAGCCGAAAATCTAAATCTGTAACACGTAGCCCGCTTTTGACCGTCTACCTGTTACAGATCAAGACAAACAGAATAGGCCGGGCCAAAAATCTCGATCTGTAACATCTAGCCGAATATTTCGGCCCTAACTGTTACAGATTGAGATGAACGAGCCGAGCACGTCTACGCTCGCAGGTCCTTTACGCTGGAACGCTCGACCAGCACGCCCGAGACGAGCGTACGGCTTCTGGAGCTCGGGGCTTCCAGACCTGCGACGACCTCGTTAAGCGCACGGATGCCCAGCTCGCGATGGCGAAACTTCACTGACGTCAGAATCGAGTTGGGGATCGTCTTGTAGAGCTCATCGTCGAAGCCGATCACGGACACGTCGTCGGGCACACTGAGCCCTTTGTCACGTAGAGCCATCATCACGCCGTTTGCCATGCTGTCGTTAGCAGCGAGGACCGCCGTGCAATCGGGTTTATCGGCAAGCACAAGGCCCGCGGCATAGCCACTATCCGCATTCCAATCGCCTTGCAGAGGCTCGGGCGGCTCAATGCCACGCGTCTCGAGTGCCGCACGCCAACCTTTCATACGGCACTGGCTCGACAGCGACTCTTTTTTACCAGAAACGAAGTACACGTTCTTGTGACCGTGGTCCAAAAAGTACTCGCACGCCATATGCGCGCCGCCCTCTTGATCGTCACTGACGGTGGAGCAGGTAGGATGTTCCATTGGTGTGATAATCACCGTCTTGAGGTCTTTCGGCGCCTCAAAGGTTTCAAAGTCATCGACCATCTGGCGCAGGTTGAAAATCATGCCGTCGACGGGAAGCTGCGACATCCTACGCGCTGCTTCGGCAAGGGTCATCTTCTCCCCCGCCCGCTTTTTGATCATCGTAAGCGCAAAGCCACGTTCTTCGGCGGCATCGGCGATGCCGTCAATCATATCCACGGCACCGCCTGACAAGTGAAACAGCACGACGCCAATGCACCCGTAACGGCCCAACTTGAGTGAACGCGCGGCAAAGTTGGTTCGAAACCCGAGCGCCTCCATGGCAGCATGGACCCTATCACGCGTCGACTCGCGCACGCTATCGGGCTCGTTGATCACGCGCGACACCGTCTTGAGAGAAACGCCCGCGGCAACTGCCACATCGTTCATTGAGACATTTTTCTTGTCCATCGTTGCCACTACTTCTCCAGTCGGTTTTGCATCGCTTGTTTTTTGCGTTCTAGCATACACTACCTGCCCAACTGACAAATCAGCCGTTTACCGGACAATATCGACCACTCACCCGTAAATCCTTGTTGCTCTTCCAAAAATGTCTTACGTTGTCATTAACGAAATGTCTTACGTTGTCATTTCGCAATGCCTTCCTTAAGCAGGAAGGTTTCCGGGCAGTCCTGACCATCCATCGACGACCAGTTCCATCCACGTGCATCACGCATCAAGCAGCAAAGGAGCTCTATGGACGCCATCGTAAAGATGCTCGAAAAGCATCAACCGTTCTTTGAGAAGATCTCGAGGAACATCTACCTCCAGGCCATCAAAGACGGATTCCTTGGGTGCATGCCAATCGTCCTCACCTCTTCGATTTTCCTGCTGATCGCCACGCTTCCCGGCGTGGTTGGCATCACGCTGCCCCAACCGCTCATCGACTGGTGCAACAAGCTGTACAACTTCACCATGGGCGTCATGGGCATCATGGTCGCCGGCACCACTGCCAAGAACTTGACGGCTTCTATGAACCGTCGCATGCCCGCCGGCAAAGTGCTCAACGACGGTTCCACCATGGTGGCCGCCCAGTGCAGCATGCTGTTGCTCGCAGTCACGCAGTTCACCACCAAGCTCAACGGCTCCGAGCTTTCGGTCTTCGATTGCACCAGCATGGGTACGCGCGGTCTGTTCTCGGCCTATATCGCCGCGTTCATTACCGTGTGGGTCTATAAATTCTGCGTCTCGCGCGATCTGACCATTAAGCTGCCCAAGGAGGTCCCGGGCGCCATCGCTCAGAACTTCCGCGACATCATCCCCTTTGGCGGCGCCGTCATCATCTGCGGCATCATCGATGTCGTCGTGCGCAACCTCATAGGCGTTCCGTTCTCCGAGCTGCTTATCAAACTGCTCTCCCCACTCTTTACCGCAGCAGAAACCTATCCTGGCCTTATCCTTATCCAGGCAGCCACCGCGTTCTTCTGGTTCATCGGCGTCCACGGCCCCTCGATTGTCCAGCCGGGCATCGACCCCATCCGTCTTGCCAACCAGGCCGAGAACCTGCAGGTTCTGCTGGCCGGTGGTCACCCCGCCCATTCCCTCACCTTTAACATGTCGCTCGTGGGTGAGTTCGGCGGCACCGGCGCCACGTTCATCGTGCCGCTTCTGCTGATTCTCTTTATGAAGTCCAAGCAGCTCAAAGCCGTCGGTAAGGCCTCGATTGTTCCTGTTGCCTTCGCCGTCAACGAACCGCTGCTCTTTGGCGCGCCGATGATTCTTAACCCCTACATGCTCATCCCCTTTGTTGCCGCCGGCTGCGTCAACGTAAGCGTTGCCAAGTTCTTTATCGATAATGTGGGCATGAACGGCTTCTCCTTCGTGGTGCCTTGGGCCACCCCCGCCCCCATCGGCATCTTCATCACCACAAACTTCCAGCTTATCGCCCTGGTGTTTGTCGCGATCATCATCTTGCTGGACGCCATCATCTACCTGCCGTTCTTGAAGGCATACGATAAGCTGCTCTGCGACCAGGAGGCCGAGCGCGCCGCCGAGCTGGGTCTTGAGTCCGATGGTGCTGCCACCATCGCCGCCAGCACCTCTGCGCCCGCTGTCGAGCAGACTACCGCTTCCGTCGAGCCGACCGCCGCTGCCGCCGACAGCAAGCCTGTCGCCGATCAGCCCGAGCCCGCCGCCGACGCATCCGCTAAGAAGGGTGTCGACGGTCTGAAGGCCCTCGTCCTGTGCGCCGGCGCCGGCACCTCTGCCATGCTCGCCAACGCCATCAAGGAAGGTGCTGCGCAGACCGGAGAGAACATCGCTTCCTCCGCAGGCGCCTATGGCCAGCACACTGCCATCATGGATCAGTACGACGTTATCGTGCTCGCCCCGCAAGTCCGTAGCTACTACAACGACATGAAGGCCGACACCGATCGCCTGGGCATTAAGCTGCTCGCCCCGCGCGGTAAGGAATATATCGACCTTACTCGCGACCCCGCTGGCGCCATTAAGTGGCTCCGCGAGAACCTCGACTAGTTTCCTCCCTCTGTTGGTGCCCGGATCCCCTGTTCGGGCACCTCTCCCTATTCGAATCCCACAGAAAGGATGACTCATGACCAACCCCATGCAGTTCCCCGACGGCTTTGTGTTTGGCGGCGCCACTGCTGCTTACCAGGTTGAGGGCGAGACCCGTACGCACGGCAAGGGCAAAGTGCCCTGGGACGATTTCCTGGCAGCCCAGGGTCGCTTCTCCCCCGACCCCGCAAGCGATTTCTACAACAAGTATCCGGTCGATATCGACCTGTGCCAGCGCTTCGGCATCAACGGTATCCGCGTCTCCATCGCTTGGAGCCGCATCTTCCCCAACGGCACTGGCGAGATCAACCCCGAGGGTGTCGCCTTCTATCACGAGCTCTTTGCCACCTGCAATAAAGCCGGCGTTATCCCCTATGTCACGCTCGATCACTTTGATACGCCCGAGGCCTTTTACCAGAACGGCGGCGAGGGCTTCCTGACGCGCACGACGATCGACGCCTTTGTCGAGTACGCCAAGTTCTGCTTTGCCGAGTTCACCGAGGTCAAGCACTGGTTTACCTTTAACGAGATTCCCGCGACCGCCGAGGGCAGCCTTATCGTCGGCAACTGGCCGCACGGCGAGAAGTATCGCCTGGACAAGGCCTTCCAGCTCATGCACAACATGATGGTGGCCCACGCCAAGGCTGTCGTCGCCTTCCATGAGGGCGGCTTTGAGGGCGAGATCGGCATTGTCCAAAACCTGGAGCCCAAGTATCCCCTCGACCCCAACAACGCCGCCGACTGCGAGGCGGCTCGCATGGCCGACGTCATCAACAACCGCTGGGTACTCGACGCCACCTTCCGCGGCCACTATGCAGCCGATACCATGGAGGCTGCGACCAAGCTGGCCCATATCGCCGGCGGCGAGCTCGACGTCCGCGACGAGGACATCGCCGCGCTGACCGCCGCACTCCCCTACAACGATTGCCTGGGCGTCAACACCTACAAGTGCCAGTTCCTGCGTGCCGCCGAGGGCGAAAATGACATCAACCACAATGGCACCGGCGACAAGGGCTCCTCGCGCTGGTTCCTCAAGGGCGTGGGCGAGTCATGCGTGCGCGAAGGCGTACCCACCACCGATTGGGACTGGATCATCTATCCCGAGGGCCTCTACGACCTGCTGCTGCGCATTAAGAACGATTACCCCAACTACAAGAAGATCTACATCACCGAGAACGGCATGGGCTATAAGGACGACTTCGAGGATGGCTTTATCGACGACGCCCCTCGTATCGACTACATGCGCCAGCATCTCGCGTGGATCCTCAAGGCGATCGACGGCGGCGTGAACGTTGACGGCTACTTTGTGTGGTCGCTGCAGGACCAGTTCTCCTGGACCAACGGCTACAACAAGCGCTATGGCCTGTTCTACATCGACTTTGAGACCCAGAAGCGCTATCCCAAGGCGAGCGCGTACTGGTACAAGAACGTCGCGGAGACCGGCCTGCTCATGGCCTAGTTTCAGTCACATACCCTGTCGGCCGCATGTGAATCCCCCACGGGCTCGCATGCGGCCTTTTTGTTTTCGCGCGGGTCGGCAGCCGTTTGTCTAAATCTGTAACATCAAGTCGAGTTTTTTGCCTCTACCTGTTACAAATCAAGACAAACGGGAATCACTCTGCCGAAACGTCTCAATCTGTAACAGATATCTGCTCAAATCGAGTCTAGGTGTTACAGATTGAGTTTTTGATTTGGGAGGTTGAGGATGGGGGATTGCGTGCCGAAAGCATGGTCCCCGGATAAAAAAGCTCGCCGGCCAGGCCGAAGACATGGCCCACATCAAGGCAGACCTTTGCCCCTGCTCGCCCGAGCAAAAAGTCATGCCCCTCGATGCGCTCTGCCAGTCCGGCACCGAGACCCCGCAATGGCGGTGGGATGTGCTGGTCGGAGAGGGCGACCCGCCCTACTGCAAGTCCCGAGAGATCTAAGTATCCGCTGCAAGGTATAAGAACGAATTAGAGCCCTGGTACATACCGGGGCTCCTCGTGGTAGTGGCTGTCTAATGAATCTGGTGGCTAGGCCTCTTCGCCGCCACTGGATTCAGTTACCGTTTCCTCCTCACTATGTTGCGTCTCTCTCGTAGCCTCATCAACTTCTGTTGACGAATGTGCCTCTTCGTATACTTCGATGTTCGCCTTGAGAATGGTTGCACTCTGTTCAGCAAGAGCGATCTTCCTCTGGTGCTTGTCGTAGGCATACAGTCCGATTCCACCTGCGACTAGCGTGGCTACAGAACCGATTACTCCACCCTGGATTCTTCCAACGGAAATCCCGCCCGCTCTGATATTGCTGATCAGCGCCTGAGGCCCACCGAGCTCTTTCGCCAGATGCGACAATTGCGCATAGTCCCAAGTCGTCATTGCCTTTTCCTCACTTTCTTTCACTTCAGCACCGCTTCCACTGGGGTGCTCACTTTCGACAGTGCTATCATGCCATCGGTAAATAAGACGGTATATGTCCTATAATTGTCTTATCTGTTGCTAATGAGGAATGATTAAGACAATGTACGTCCGCAAAGATCGCCCTAAGGACATTTTTCCAAAGAGACTCAGCGGTTTGATGGAAAGCTATGAAATAGAAAAGGGGCGCAGAGGCATTAGCAATATCGGCCTTGCGCGTCTGCTCTATCAAAAGCGTAACGGTGCCGATGATGCCTCGCTAGCCGATGACCGCTATGCAGTGGAAAGGGAGAACGGCCGCAAGGCGATTGCGAGAAAGATCAGCCGATTTCGAAAAGGAGATCAGTTTCCTCAATGGGATGACCTCGTAGATCTGGCTGACATATTCGGAAAGCCAGTAGGTTTTCTCATCGGGGAGACCGATTGTGATACGTACGAGCTCCAAGATATTGCTGACTTCCTTGGTCTCAGCGGCGAGGCTGTTCTGTCCATCGAGCGTATGACGAGAAAAGTTAGTGCGGAGTGGCTTCCGGAACAGTCTGGCGGCAACGGCGGAGACCATGAGGAATGGGAAAAATACCTCGTGAATGATATGGTCGCGAAGGCGAATGCCGAGCCAGAAGCTTGCAGGGCAGTGCTCAATCGAATGCTGACCGCAGCAGCGTTTAAAGACCTTGTGCTCTGCCTGTCTGAGGTCGGCGATGCCCAATACAATCTGCTTATGGAACGCATTGCAAGTGCGGAAATAGAACTGAGAGACGCAGACGTACTCAGTGACAACCACCCAGACTCCATCATGGGGCAAATGGCGGCAAAATCCCGATTCAGGGATGCTGCAACACGCCTGCAGGAAGCGGAAAATGCGGTGAGGTCCAGCAGGTATGCAGCTTATGAATGCCATGTCCGCATCGTTGATGAAATGTTCTCGGATATTACCCAGACTGACGCAAATACCGTAGCCAAAGAGCATGTCAAGCAGAGACAGTCAGGTAACCAGGCGTAGCCGTCGTATCGATACGGAAGTGGGTATAAACCGTCCTGCTGCTTGCATACGTGGTTCCGTTGCCGCCCGTCAGCTTGTAGCAGTTATAGAAGCACTGCGAGTCCGAAACCCCGCTCGAAGGCAGCGCCCAGGTGGCGTCGGCGTAGATCGTCACCAGCGACGAGCACCCCGAGAAGCAGTAGGTCAGGTCGGTGAGCGCAGACGGGTCGAAGCCTCGGAAGTCCAGCTCGGCGGGCGACGAGCGCGAAGCGAACGCGAACCGCACGACTTGACACCTGCGAGGTTGCCCAAACCGGAGACCACCTCCAGCGCCGTGCATGAGTAGAAGAGGTGGGTCAGGTTCATGGTTGCGAACGTCGCCATGTCTGCCGCGAAGGCGATGCGCTCATCGGCCGCCTGGCCTTCACCTGCTGGATTTCGCCGCGCAGGGCGTCCGCCACCTCGGCGCTCTTGGCAGCCTCGGCCACTTGCCCCTCAAGCTCCTTGATGCGAGCCTCCTGCTTGGCGAGAAGCGCCTGGTAGCCCCTCTCCGAGTCCACTGCCTGCGGCTCTTCCGCCTGCGCGACCCCTTCTTGGCCGCCCGCCTGCGCTGCGACCTCTTCCTCGTCGTCGATGCTATGGTCGTCTCCGTCCATGTCGGCCTGCCTTTCGATTGACATAGGCCAGCACAAACGAACCGTCCCTTAACCATGCAAATAGGCTAAAGGTCGGTCACAAAGTGAGGTCATCCAGTCCGTTCGGCAGTTTGTGACCATTAGCAAGAATTAGAGGCAACGCAACGAGCGAACGCTCGATAATGGTCTAGAATATTGGACTTGACATTTGGGAGGCAAGATGGAGACTGTGAACCTTATCCTTGGTATTATCGCGTCTATCGCATCCATCGCCGCCGCCGTCATCTCGCTCCAAAACAAGCAAGAGATCAAGTCAATCAAAAAGAGTCTAAGCGACAACTCGCAGACCGCTACAGGTAAAGTTGCCACAAACGTCGTAGGCAGCAACAACTCGGCGAACATCCATGCTTCGCGATAAGCCAACGCAGACAAGCCAGAGCGCAATTGGAAAGGTCGCCACGAACATAACCGGCGACTCCAATAGCTATGACTCACATGACATAAACATCTACCAGCCCGTCTCGTCTGGCCCGCACCGGCCGCTTACAAAGACGCTCATGTATAAACTCCTGCAAATCATGATTTCGTCGACTGAGCCAACGGGCGAAGATTTCCCCCTTACGCCTCCGCCTCCTATAGAGAAGAAGCTGATTTACAACCACGCACCGCGTTACCTAAACATCATCAACGAGTATTCTGAGAACTACGCTCGTCTCGACAGCGTGATCAAGGAATTCCCCGACAGCGAAGCCATCATCCAAAGGCTGAACAAGATGTTTGTCAATGTGGCAGACGTTCGCGATGACGGCAAGCTGTGCGTAGGAAACGGCGATGCACAGCTCAAGCTCATCGAGAACGAGATCTATAACATGATTGTGAATGACGCAGGCTTTCAGGCTGACGAGGTCCCCGAAGAAATCATCAACCAGTTCTGCGTTGCGTTGATTGCCGTTGCCGTGGCAAAATGCAGAGTCCTTCTGAGGCCAGGTGATGACGATGCTGCTGCTTGATCGCAATAATGAGCCGACGAGCACGGTCTATTACATCGCTGCCGCCTTGGATGGCTACATCGACCAGAACCCAGGCTTGGACGCCGGTCAACTCTATGAGGTAACGGCGAACACTCTGGTCAAGAAAGAAGTGAGCTACGACTTCTTTGTCATGGCTTTGGACTTTCTCTTCCTCCTCGGACGCGTGTCAATAGACGAGAAGGGAGGGCTACATGTTCATCAAGTCGCTTAGAATTCGCAAGACAACAACTGACGAAATAGTTCGCGAGGTCTTATTCCACAAGGGTGCCAACCTCATCGTCGATACCGAGGACTCCGAATCGCACAATCGCGTTGGAAAAACAACCTTCCTCAAGCTCATTGATATCGCAATGGGCGCCAAGGACAGGAAGCTCATTTACACAGACGCCGACACGGGCACGGTGACCGAGGAGCTACGCGATTTCATCGTCACAAACAAGATCGCCGTCGACATGACACTGACATCGGATTTTCCCGATGGCGATGACGTGATTCTCACAATCGACCTCTTCCCGAATGGAAGGTACTACATAGACGGCGAAAAGATGGGGCAGAAAGCTTACCAGCAACGACTCAATGTCTTGCTTTTCGGGAACGAAGCGAATGTGCCCACGTTTCGCCAATTGATCAATTCATTTGTCCGCGTGTCCGTAGGCGGGGATGATAATTCCTTCCTCAAAACCGTTCCCAGCGGCAGCACATCCATCTACCGGAGTGTCTACAACGCTCTGTTCGGCATCTCAGATCCGGCGCTCGACAAAAAGCGTGACGACCTCAACAAGGACTTGAACAAGACGCGTGAGTCCATCAAACGCTATAAGAAAGTCCAGAACGTCGATACGGTCAGCGAGCAGCAGCAGATACTTGCAGGGCTCGAAGCCGAGCATGAAGAAGTCCAGTGCAAGCTCAACAGCATCATCGACGCCGATGTCTACAGGGCCAACCGCGATGAAATCGCGGCTACACGCACCCGATACGCATCTCTGACACTGCAACTCTCAGACATAGACTACAGGCTGCAACGAAATGAAGAGGCCCTGCAGACTGCTATGCAAGAGCGCGGTAGACAAGCCGACGTTAATTTGAGCAGACGGTTTTTCGAGGAAGTCTGTTCGATGATCCCGATGGTGAATGCAACTTTCGAAGAGATGGTCGCATTCAACAACCAGCTCTGCGACAACAAGATTGCCTATTTCGCGAGTGTGGCAGAAAAACTGAAGGCCGAGCGTGCATCTGTGCAACGTGAAATCAGCCAACTGTCATCGCAGAACAGCCAATTCATGTCATTGGTGGAGCAAGACCTCATCGATGAGTACGAGTCGCTTCAGGCACGCCTAGTTGAGCTTTCGAGCAGTATCGGCAAATGCCGAGAAGTAATAGATACGCTCAACAGCTTTGAGGTAGAACAGACCAGCATTGAGGGAAAAATCGCATCGCTTGGCTCGTCTGATGATGGCGACGAGCCGCAATCCAACGATTTTGCTGCAATGATGCTTGCGTTTAACGCATTCTTCACTCCGCTTGCCAGGGAGTTCAACAACGAATCGCCGCTGCTCGTTTACTATGAAGAGTCGAACAAGTTCCCCGTTGCAATACGTGATACCGCTGGCTCCAGCACGGGCACACGCAAGTCACTCATCGCCGCATTTGATTTAGCGTATCAGCAGTTTGCAGAATCAAAGGGCATCAAGACTCCGCGCTTCATAGTGCATGACGTCCTTGAAAACATCGAGGGTAAGGTGTTGCGTGACATAATCGCACGCGCCAGCACAATCAACTGCCAGTACATAGTCGCAGTCCTTAAGGAGAAGCTCGATTCGTCGCTGATACCAGCCGAGGAGCAGGGTAAACTGCAAATCCTGCAGCTTTCGATTGACGATATGCTTTTCACGCGTGGCAAAGGTGTTGCGTCGTAGGAGTGACCTGTACTCTCCTACTCCCGTACCCCCACCGAGAACTCCCCGCCGAAGTTGTTCACCTCGAACCGCTCGTCAGCCACAAGTCCCTCCTTGCTCACACGGCACGCGAACGGAAACAACTCGGCCACGTCCTGCAGTTCCAGGAACGTCCGGTAACTCGACCGGTTTACCAGCATGTCGGCAAAGACCAAAAACCGCGTAAGCTCGTCATTCAGTTCGATGGGCTCTGCAATCACGTAGTGCCCCGCCTCACGCGCCGGACAACGCCGAACTGATTGAGCGATGCCACAATCTTTTCGGAGCCCTTCAGGATGGTCATGCGCTTGCGCGCCGCCTCAACGCTCTTATTGTCCCGGCCTAGTCAAGTACCCGTTGCCTCTCCTCGACCATCTCGCAGAAGCCTCCCACATCCATGAGCCATTCTTGCTGTGAAGGCGTGTAGGTGGGGAAAAGCTGGGAGGGGATGACGAGCTGGAGCTTGCTGTCACGCATGGCGTTCGTGTAGTCCACGCTCACGGCGGGCTCCAGCGTGATAAGGTGCTTACGCTCGATGCGGTTCGCCTCCTCGAGCACCTGCCTCCAGCGCTCCTTGATGGTCGTCTTCGCACCGAGCATCGTAAGGCTCGAGGAGGGGAACCCCTCATCCCGGTAGCACTCGATTGACGGAAAAATGAAGTCCGGCTTCGACTTTCCCTCGGTGTAGGGCTGTGCGGAGTATCGGATTCCCCTACCCTTGAACAGGAACTCAAGCTGGTGCTCGAACGCTGTGCCCGCGCGGGACTTCCTGCGCTGGAAGGTCGACATGGTGGTCTTCAGAATGCCGTCGACGTCGAGCTGGCCGTTCAAATAGGGCGCAAGGTCTCTCTCAAGCAGATGGCGCTCAAACACCTTGAACAGCAATTCCTCGCGCTCGTAGCACGCGAGCAGGCTTCGATCGGGGTCATCCGCCCAGTCGAGACCTTCAAGGGTTGAGATGGAGTACTCCGTAAAGTCGATGCCCTTCGGAAACGTATGTCCAAACCTCTTGACCATATCGTCCAAGTAGATATCCGCGCTCAAGGGAGCGCGCGTCTCGATACCAATCATGCCGAGGATGCGCGAGGCCACCGCACCGATACGGTTGCGCTCGCCCTTTGATACGGCATAGCCCGAGCGGTCGGGTTCCTCGAAGCCGAACAGCCACCTCAGCTGCGACTCGATGGTCGAGCCTTTTTTAGCGAAGATGATGAGCAGCCCGAGGTCATCGGAGTTGGCGACCACCATGAGGTCGCCAGCGGATGCCTGCCTGATGGCGGGGTTGTCCTTGTAGTAGAGACGGTACTCGGTTCTCGTGGGATGTTTGCGGCGCGCATCGTACCAAGTCACGGTCCCGTCGCACATCTCCGGCTCCGCCTCGTCGCACATGTAGGCGAACGTGGTGCGGATGTCGCGGATGTCGTCGTCACCGAACAGCGACCTCAGCGGCAGCGTGCCGTTGAACTCGTGCTGATTACTCCTACCTGCGTCGATATCGACGTCCGCGAGGGTCTTCGAGACCGCGCCGTCGAAGTAGCTGCTAAGCGCCCCGTAATCCATCCTGACACGCTCCCATCATGAGCTTGGCCACCGACCGTATTACAGGGACCGTCACCGAATTGCCGAACTGGCGGTAGGCCTGTGTGTCGGAGACCGGGATTATGAACCGGTCGGGAAATCCCTGCAAGCGCGCGCACTCTCTAGGGGTCAGCTTACGGGGGTTCTCGCCCTCGCCGCGCGAGACCAAGATCTCACTACCGTCCTTATGATAGCGTGCGGAGAGCGTCCTCGTGGTGTCCGATGGAGTGATAAGACCGTAGCCGAACCCGTTGCCGGCGGCCTCGTGCTTGGCCTTGTATGCTTTCAAATATGACCACAGCTTGTCGGAGAGCACGTACCTCGCGTCCGCATCCTCCTCCAGAATCTCCGCGGCTTTCTGACCACTGTTCGGGCAGTCGAGGTCGTCCCAAGAGAACTCCACATCGTCGCGAAAGCCAACAATGTAGATGCGCTCGCGGTGCTGGCATGTCCAACCCTTGGAGTCCAGAACCTTGTAGTGAACGTGGTAACCGAGCTCGTCCTGGAGGACCTGCATGATGACGTCGAACGTTCTGCCCCTGTCGTGACTGATCAGATTCTTCACGTTCTCGAGCAGGAACGCCTTCGGGCGCTTCTCGTTCAGGATGCGTGCAACCTCGAAGAAGAGCGTGCCCTGCGTCTTGTCTTCGAAGCCCGTAGCGCGACCAAGGGAGCGCTTCTTGGACACACCCGCAAGCGAGAACGGCTGGCATGGAAAGCCAGCGAGCAGCACGTCGAAGTCGGGGATGTCTGAAGCGGCGACCTCACGGATGTCCCCCGCCGGGGTTTCGCCGTAGTTCATGCGGTAGGTCTTCTGCGCAAACTTATCCCACTCGCAGGAGAAGACGCACCTGCCGCCCAGCTCCTGGAACGGCATGCGGATCCCGCCGATGCCCGCGAACAGGTCGATGAAGGTGAAGGCAGGCTTCCCCTCCCCTGCGGGTGCAAAGGGGGCGCGATGGCCGAGGGTGGAGATGTACTTCGACTCGGCTGCGGTGGGCCTTGTTTCGCCTGCCTCCCAGCGGCGCACCGTTCGCTCGCCGTTGGGGCCCATGCCTAGGGCAGCGGCGAATTCCTTCTGAGTCAAGCCGAGCTCCTGTCTCTTGGCCTTTACCTCATCTGCTGATAATTGCATGACGCACCTTCTGGATAGATAACAGGACAATATGTCCTCATTTTGCCACAGGGATGAAGAGATAAACTCGTCAGAATAGCAACCTTGCCCCAAACCATGGGTTTCTCACGTCTCCCACATCCGACAATCCATGTACCACTCAAACCGCGAAGACCCATCTAACCACCGCTGCGTTCTATACGATAGTCGTTCGCCAGGACATTTTTCTGCCGCCGCAGTCATTAGTCCAAGTGAAAAGCGGCAAGCCGAGAACCTCACGCCTCTCCATCATCAATCATTCCATTTCACAAATGACGCAGCGGCGCAATTAGCAACGCGGAGCATGGAACCATGCTATACCCGTCCAAACGATATTGTCCGCGCCCAACAGCTATCAATCAATTTACCTTGGCCTGCTGGCGCAGAGAGTGCAGCCAAGCCTCATGATCATCGTAACAATAAAGAACATGGGATCGCGAGGATTTGCCGAGGCGAATGTACTCCGGCCCCTTACTAGGACAGCGCCAATTTGCAAGGGTCTTCGCGCTTACGCCAATCAACTTTGCTGCCTCTTCACTCGAAAACGCAAGCGGGCGTACGGATTCAACAGCGCATGTCACGCCGTTTGCTCCACCCATAAAGACCCTCAGACTCTCCGATCACACCCACCCGTTACAGATTGAGACAATTTGACGGTACCGAATTCTTGTCAAGGCGTGGTACAATTGTGTCCCAACGCAAAGGAGGTACCTATGCCCACCTGTGTGCCCGTCCGAGACATGAAGGACACCGCTGCATTTACCGCGCTTGTTGAGTCCGAGCGCGACGTCACCGTAACTAAGAACGGCTATGAGGCCATGCACTGCATCAGCAGCGACCAGTATCGTCTCATGCAAGACGAAATCGCCAAAGCCAAGCTGCTGTCTCGTATGATGTTGGCAGAAGACGAGATATCGCAAGGCGACTACAGCGACTACGACTCCTTCGCGACCGCGATACGAGACAAATATGGCCTATAACGTCGTAATACTCGAAAGCGCACAATATGAATACGAGGCTATTGTCAGATACCTTGCTCAAATCCTTATGAACCCACGTGCAGCAGGCAATTTTGTTGCTGAGTTTGAATATCAGCTTGATCTGCTTCGCGAGCAGCCGCTCCTACGGCCCCTCTCCCACATACGAGAGCTGGCGGCACGCAATTATCGATCGTTTACCGTCAACAAATACGTGTGTCTTTACAAGTTTGAGCGCGATACGATCTATATCGCCCATGTCTTTCATCAGTCACAGGACTACGGCCGCCTGGTCTAGCCCACAAACTGAATACTTGGTCCGATCTCCCGCAGCGCTTGCTAACAAATGACCTGCGTGTACTCCTCGATGGCGGCGCGATCTCCATCAGCAATACCCGGTTCGCACACCACGGCGTCTAAACTGTCCAGGCGACAGAAGGTATAGAAATCGCGCTTGCCGATCTTGCTGGAGTCGGCGATCAGATAGCGCGAGTCCGCCTTGCTAAAGGCGAGCTGCTGGATACGGCCCTCGTCCATGTTGGACGTAGACACGTCACCGTCCAAGATGCCGTTGGCGCCGATAAACGCCGCATCGATGCCCAGCGCGCGCAGGGTATCCTCGGCCGTTGGTCCCACAAAAGCGGCGGTGCGGCGACGGTACATACCGCCCACGAGGCACAGCTCGCAGTCTTCGCGCGCCTCGAGCAGGTTAAACACCGAAAGCGAATTGGTCACAATGCGCAGGCGAAACGTCGGCAGCATCGAGGCCATCTGCTCAACCGTGGTGCCCGTGCCCAAAAAGATGGTCGAGCCCTCCTCGATAAGCTCCACAGCGCGGCGTGCGATCTGCAGCTTTTCCTCGGCATGCTTAGTGCGCTTTTCGCTGTGCGAATACTCATGGCGCAACATAGCGTGCGGACGGCCCTGTGCACTGCGGGCTCCGCCGTGCACGCGCTCAATCTCGCCTAGGCTCGCAAGTTCTTCGAGGTCGCGGCGAATCGTCATGTCCGAAACGCCCAACGCATCCGAAATCTCTTTGACCGAGACCGTGCCCTGCTCCTCGAGCAGCTGACAAACCTTATCCTGTCGCTCTGCCTTAATCACGATGAATCCTCGCCGTTCTTTGCGCGCATATCATTCAAACAGTAACGAACAAATTGTATCAGACTCGTACGCGTCAAAAATGAACGCCCGCACAGCTCCAATCATCACTTTTTTGAGAAAAATACCCCCAGCTTTAGTGGGGTGTAGTGATAA
>CALEXE010000031.1:0-6348 GCA_937925265.1 uncultured Collinsella sp.
CGGCAGCGTCTACTTGGTCGACATCCGTCTGCACAAAGGTGCTATCGGTGGTGAGCACCTCAGCAAATGCGCCCACAGGCAACGAGCCCGTCACCATAGTGAGGGCCACCGCGGCAATGGTCAGGCGGCGGCAAAGCGCTCGAACAGTAGTCCACCTCATGGTCGTTCCTTTCCTGCAAACCAAAAGTCATCCAGCGTAATCGTTGTCCAAAAACAAAGCGAACGGTAGGTTCATATATACGAACCTACCGTTCTACCTGCGCAAACCGTCACAAAGGGGACAGGCACCTTTTGAACTGCGTCCCGAATCTTGGCCTTCTTTATTAGAAGCGAACACTAGGACGCTTTCAATAGCCGTTTCCGAAACTCCACCGGGGTGAGGCCGCCGAGCGCCACCTGGCGACGCCTCGTGTTCCAATGCACGACGTAGGCGTCGAGGTCCCTCTTGAAGGACTCGAAGTCGGCCCACTCGACGCCCCTGAAGAACTCGTCCTTGAGATGCCCGAACACCTGCTCCGTCGCCCCGTTGTCTAGGCAGTTGCCCTTTCTCGACATGCTCTGCCTGGCGCCGTGCCTCCTGAGCTCGCCGGTCCACCTGGGGTGCTGGTACTGCCAGCCCATGTCGCTGTGGACGATCGGCGAGGCCCCGGCCGGCATCCTCGCGAACAGGCGCCTGAGCACCTCCTCCTGCTGGGCCATGTCCGGGCATCGTCGACACCGACCAGGAGACGATCTCCTTCGTGCACAAGTCGTAGACCGGGGCGAAGTACGCCTTGCCCCAGGGCTGCCTGAATTCCGTGACGTCGGTCCCGAGCTTCTCCCACGGGGCGCCCGCGCGAAAGTCACGCGCTATCAGGTTGTCGAATCTCTCGCCGACCGGGCCGCGGTAGGAGTTGTAGCGATGGTAGTCGGTCTCCCGGCGGATGCCGCAGCGGATGCCGAGCTCCCGCATCATCTTGAGGACCGTCTTGTCCGCTATCCTCGCGCCCAGCTCGGCCCTCAGGCACATCGCTATCTGGCGGTGGCCGCACCCGTTCGCCGTCCTCGAGAAGATCTCGCGCACGGCCCCCCGGAGCTCTGGCCGGGTCGCTCTCGGCGGGTGCGCTACGGCATAGTGGTAGCTCGACGGCGCGAGCCGCGCGGCCGCGAGCAGGTCGCATAGGCGGTGGTGCCCTGAAAGGGAGGCTACGACCTGGGCTTTCTCCCAGTTTGAGAGCTCTTCTCCGCTTTCAGGGCTATCGATTTTTTTAGATACGCCACCTGGGCCTCGAGTTTGCGCACGCGCTCCTCGAGCTCCCGCTCGCGCGTCCGCCCCCCGGGGCCCTCCGGCCTGCCGCGGCGTCCCGGCTCGAGCGCCTCCGGCCCGCCATCGCGGTACAGCCTGCACCAGCGGTCGAGCGATGTGGCGGCGGCGATGCCGAAGCGGGCCATCGCCTCCGACCGCGGCATCCCCTCGTCCACGACGGCCCTCGCGACGGCGAGCTTGGTCTCCATGTCGTAGGTCCTGCGGCTCTCGCCCATCCTGATCAGCCCCTTCCTCCCGGTTGCCCGGTACGCGCAGAGCCATTTTCTCACCGCCGGGGCGGGAACGTCGAGCCTCTTGGCCGCGAGTTCAAAGCCGAGGCCGGCCTCGAACAGGTCGGCGGCGCGTGCCCTCATCTCGCGACCGTATCTTGCCTTCTTCCTGCGGGGCATTTCCGATGCCTCCCTTTTCTCGAACCTTAATTTCAAAGTCCAAGAAATGGGATGCAGTTCATTTGTGGCGGTTCTGGACTTGGCCGGCCAGTTTGTCTCAATCTGTAACAGTTAGAGGCCAAATTCCTCGCTACGTGTTACAGATCGAGACGTTAGGTTGGCAGCCGAACAGTTCATCTCAATCTGTAACACCTGGAGCCCAAATATCTGGCTTGGTGTTACAGATTGAGATTTTGTAAAAGCCGAGGATAGGCGCCGCCACCAAAACCTAACGCTTGCGACGCTTGGTCGCGGCGATGCCTGCGGCGGCAACGGTTGCGCCGGCGATGCCCAGGGCGGCGACCGTCATCGCGGTGGTGTCGCCCGTGGCGGCCAGGACGGCGGCGGACTTTTTGGCCGGCGTGGCTTTCTCAACCGTCTTGCTCACCGTGGTGGTCGTAGCCGGCTTGGCCGAGGGTTTAGCTTCAGGTTTGGCCTCGGGCTTGGTCTCAGGCTGCGGTGTCGGCTTGGGATCCGGCGTAGGCTGCGGATCGGGAGCCGGCGTAGTCTCAGGCGTAAACGTCAGATTGGTGTTCAGCCACAGGGTGAAAATCCAACCGCTCTCGGGATCAACCTCACTTGCCTCGCTCACCTGATAGCCACACTCAACCCCATTGATCTTCAGCTTGGTATTGGGCGTAAAGTAGAAACCACGCGCCGGCTTAAAGTACAGGCCGTAACGATAGGTCACACCGGGCTTAAACGCGTCGATATGGTTGGTGATGTGCTGGTCCCAGAACTCAACGGAATTCACCTCACTGCCGTCGCTGCCCGTCCAGAACTCGCACTGGAGAATAGAGTCGGAACCCGCCGGAGTACCCGCCGTAAAGACCGGCCTGTCGCCTGCCTTAAAGGTGGTCATGGCACCGTTAATCTCGATAAGGTCGATTGCCCGCCACTCATCAATCGGAGCCTCGCACAGCATATTGTCAGCATTGGGCGCGAAGACGCCGTTGACGGTCTTGATGTGGTGCGCCCAATGACCGTTGACGTACATCATGCAGTCATCGGCCACGGTATTGTCGCCCTTGAGCCTCAGCTCAACGGAGTACATGTAGAACTTGCCCTCTTCGAAGTGTTCGATCCTCCTCGCGCCCGTCGGATACTTGGCAGGGTCGGAATACCAGAAGGCGACGGGCGTGAGCTCCGCAGGGTCGCTGCCATCCATCTCCTCCCAGCACTCATACGCGATCTCATACTTGTCGGCATCGGCGGCGGGGATCGTCGCGGTCGCGCGGGGAGCCTCGCCGGGCGCGTAGTCGGTTTTCACATCGTTGACGTTTAGATTCTCAAGAGCTTCGTTTTCCGACGAAGCAGGCATCGTAATTGTTTTAATAGCAGGGACATACAGGAATTCTCCGCTTAGACTCGACTTTACGGTTTCCCCGTTTACGGTAACAACGGTTTCATCGCCGAAGGAATATCCGTCTTTTGGCTTCAGCATAAGAGAATACACGTACTCTTTCCCGCTTTTAAACTTTGTAATAGTCGGCAGGGAACCATGTGAGCCGTTATCGGAATACCAGGCAGCAACGGGTTCGTTGTTTTCAAATTCCTGCCAGCATTCATAAGCGATTTCGTATTTATCTGCATCGTAGTTAAGGACACCTGCCGTCGCCTGCGGACCAGTATCCAGCTGCCAATTGAAGTTCGTATTCTGAACATTGGCAAAGGAGATGGATTCCGATTCTGATTCCGCTGCCGGGATAACAAGGCACGCCCTCTCGTAGACATGGGTGCGGGTGTAGTAGTCATCCCGGATCTCGTTAATAGTGGGTTTCCCGGTCGCCTCGGTGTCTCCTTTAAAGGCGTCGTCCGGATCACCGATGATGATATTCCCGGGCTCTGTACCCGTATACGTAAGCTTGGATCCATCATAGGTGGTCGTCATCTTGGACTTATTCTCCTTGTACTCCGTAAAGTACTTCTGCTCCTCCTTCTGTCTCTGAATCTTGCTGATATCCAGGGTAAGCGTTGTTTTATTGCTCGCACTGTCATACGCCGCATGGACGATCAAGTCCCCCAGGCCGATAAAAGTCAAAGCGCTACCATCGAGAGCAGACTGGTCTCCATCTACAAGGGCAATCCCCTTCACATACTCAATCGTTTCTTCTTTCTTGATGTCGGTGTAATTGTTCCGCACCGTAATATTGACCCTAACGCCGCTGCCGCCAACAACATCGGTCACACCGCAGGGCATGATGGCGTCATTCGCCGGCGTGGCGGCGTTGTCGCTGGGAGTATTTTGTTCAGCGGGTGCCGCATCGTTGGATTCATCGGTGGCGCCAGTCGGGGCCGTCTGCTGAGGCTCAGCGGTGGCTTGCGCCGCCGGAGCAGCATCGGTTGCAGGCGCGGTCGCCGGAGCCGCCGTATCCTCCGCAACCGTCGGCGTCATCGGAGCCGCGGCAACCTCATCCGTCCCAGCGGCGGGATCGGCGCATTCCGTCGCCAGCGCCACGCTCGGCAGCAGCAGCTGACCGACCATAAGCGCGCACGCGCCGGCGCAAGCTATTTTGGCACCCACACAACGCCAGGTACCGTGAACCAGCGAGCAGGTACGCTCACGTTGAGCCTGCTTATCAAAGTGGCTTCCGTTCATAACGGCCTCCTTGGTCGAAAGGCTATACCACCACAAAGGCGCCTGTCCCCTTTGTGGTGGTCCTGTACAACCAAGATGCGCCAAAAGACTCCGTATGCCTAGGTTCGTAGATGCGAACCTAGGCCTCTACCTGCGAAAATACAAAGAGCCGCCGCAAGAGCATTTATGCCCACGCGGCGGCTGAAAATGGCTATGAAAGCTTGCGCTAGCGGTCGCGGCGCTTGGACGCGACGAAGCCGGCGCCGATGACGGACGCACCGGCAATGCCGAGGGCTGCCGCCGCCATCGCAGCGTTGTCGCCTGTGGCAGCCAGAACACCGGAAGCGTTTTTGGCGCCGGCGGCAGTCTTGGTCGTAACGGTCTTGGTGACCGCCGTGGTGGTCTTTACGTCCTTGTCTACGGACTTGAGGCCAGGCTTCTGCTCGGGATTGGGTATGGGGTCGGGATCGGGCTCCGGCGTCGGCTCTGGATCGGGCGTCGGCTCCGGCTCCTGTCCGTCTCCAAAATCAATCACTACATCATGGGCGACCTCAGCAGAACCGACGATATCCGTAATGGCAGACGAACCGGCAACACCGACGACCTGCCCGTTCTGGGAGCTCGGCCATTTCCCCGTATCGACAACCTTTTTCACATCGCGCACGGCACCGTCCGTCGGAGTCGTAATCATCGCGTTTCCTCGTAAATCGATCATCGCGGCACGGAACAGCGTCGCAGTCGCGTCGTTGCAGTTGATCGCATAGATTCCCGCAGTCGCGCCCGAGGCCTCAATCTTCGATTTGCGAATCTTGATACGAGGCGTTTCCGACCCGGTGTTTGCCTCTGCCATGATTCCAAAACTTTGATTGCGGACGGCATCGATGCCGTTTGCAGCAGACAGGCTTCGAGACGTAAGATTCGACTCCTCGACAAGCATCCACACCGCACCGCTTTGCGAACGCGCGCTGATGCCCGCCGAGAGCGAAGCCGCACTGCCGGCGGAAAGCGCGACATCGGCTCTGTTGACGATTTTCATGAGGGTATTCTTTTTGATACCGACCGTATTGATGCACACGGAAACCTGCCAGGCATCGGCTGTCTTGATCGACAGGTTGGCGGCATCGATCGTGACGTCGCCCCCGTGCACGGAGACATAATCCGGTTCTTCCTGCTCGCCTTCCTGAGCAGCGTGTCTACTGGGAAGGTTATCGGCAAAGATACCGTAGGTGCCCACCGTTGGACGCCAAGATCCTTCCGCCGATTTTGCCTCGATTTTGACATCGGCGCCCTTATCGATCGTCACGCTGCCGGCCGTCGCGCGAATGCCCGTCGCACTGTTCACTGCGCCCGAAGCCGTCACGTTGACGTTGGCGCCGCTGATGGTCACATCGCCACCCGCATTGCCGTCGCCTTCCGCCGCAATCACATCGGTCTGGGCCGTCGCATTAAGGGTGCCGTCGCCGGTAATGGCAAGGTTGCCGTTCTTGGCAGCAATAGCGCTCTGACCGGCATCGGCCGTGATGGTGTTGGTGCCCGCCACATCGATGGTGAGGTTGCCCTGAGCGCTGATGCCGGTACCGTCGTAGCCGTTGAGCTTCATGTCGTCGGCGCCGTCCCAGGACCAGGTTCCTGCCTCGTCGCCGGCGGCGGTGCCCGCGTCGTACTGCGTGCCGCCCACGTTGACCCAGTCGGCGGCGAGCGCCACGCTCGGTAGCAGCAGCTGGCCGGCCATGAGCACGCAGGCCCCCGCGCAGGCGAGTTTTGCGCCCACGCGGCGCCATGTTCCGCGGGAGAGCAAGCACGCGCGGCCGTGGTCGATTGGGTTGTCATGGATTTGCTTTCGCATGTGAGCCTCCTTGTCGTAAGGGGTGCTTCTGTAACACCATGTTACGGGAAGATAGCCGGATCCCGGGGCACAAATTCTCAAGTGGCGCATCTGCCAGCGCAAAAGGCAACGAGCATGAGATTGCCAAGCGCGCCCCGCCCCATTACAGTCTGAAATAGGCCATCGATAAATTTCGATGGCGAGCATTCGG
>CALEXE010000032.1:0-6345 GCA_937925265.1 uncultured Collinsella sp.
TCACCAAGGCGGCATCGTTCACAGCCACAAGGGTATTGCCGCGCGCGGCGCCCTCCCCCGCCAGATGGTCCTCGTCGTAGATCATGTCGCAGACCGGGCCGCCAAAGCCGTCGTAATAACGGCGCACGCGTTGCACACCCGGGATCGTGCGCTTGTATGGCTGCTCAGAGAGCTTGACCACCGGCGTCCATGGATCTGCCTCGCTCGCACGGCGGGCGGAAAGCTTGTACACGCCGCCCAGCGCCGGCTGGTCATAGCAGGTCGCAAGCTTGGTACCCACGCCAAAGCTATCGATGGGCGCGCCCTGGTCGAGCAGTGACTGAATCGTGTACTCATCCAGATCGTTAGAAACCGAGATCCCCACATAGGGCAGGCCCTCGGCATCAAAACGGCCACGAACATACTTGGAGAGCTTGGCGAGGTCGCCCGAGTCAATGCGAATAGCCGACAGACGCTCGCCCACCGCCTCCATCTCCTTGGCAACCGTAATGGCATGCTCGCAACCCTCGCGTACGTCGTAGGTGTCGATGAGCAGCGTGCAGTTCTTGGGACTCGACTTAGCAAAAGCCCGGAATGCCTCGAGCTCGGAGTCGAAGCTCATCACCCAGCTGTGCGCATGCGTGCCAAAGACGGGAATACCGTAGCGGCGACCGGCGAGCACATTGGACGTGGACGAACAGCCGGCAACGTAGCTCGCGCGCGCGACGGCCAAGCCGCCATCGGGACCCTGAGCGCGGCGCAGGCCAAACTCGGCAACGGGACGGCCGTCCGCCGCCAGCACCACGCGCGCCGTCTTGGTGGCGACAAGCGTCTGGAACCCAACGATGTTGAGCAGCGCCGTCTCAAGCAGCTGGCACTCCAGCGCGGGGCCGGTGACGCGAACCATGGGCTCGCGCGGAAAGACGAGCTCGCCCTCGGGCACGGCGTCGATGTTTACATGCGCACGAAAATCGCGCAGGTAGTCGAGGAATCCAGGCTTGAACATCGCGCCGCCGGCCGGGGCCTGGAGCGAGGCGAGGTAGTCGATGTCCTCGGGCGTAAAGCGCAGATTCTCGACCAGCTCGGGCAGTTCGGCGGTGCCGCACATGACGGCATAGGCGCTGCCAAAAGGATGGTCGCGGTAAAACGCGGTAAAACAACCCTGCTCATTGGCCTTGCCGCTCTCCCACAGGCCCTGGGCCATAGTGAGCTCGTACAGATCGGTGAGCATTGCAATGTCGGTGGGATGCGAGATGTCGGTCAAAGCCATGGGGCGACCTTTCGGATGCGTTGTGCAGAAGTTGAGGGTTGGACGAGGCGGACGTGCGGGCATGGAGCCCGGCGCGAACAGGTTAGTGCAGGCCCATGCTGCCCGTGATCGTGTAGACCATAAAGACGATAAACGCGATGAGGGCGAGCACGATGATGATTTTTTGAGCCGGCGCCATGCCAGGGATCTCGTTCTCGCCCGTAGGCTCCTTGGAGGTAACCATGCGCTGGGCAAAGGTCATCTCGTCACGGCTCGGCTTGGGCTCGACGGACTTGGGGTGAGCGGCTTTTTTGGGCTGAGGCTTGGGTGCGGCAGGCGCCGGCTTCGCAGCGGCAGGCTTAGGCGCGGGTGCGGGTGCGGGCTCGGATGCGGCCTTCGCAGCGGCCTCCTCGGCCTTCGCGCGCTCGGCGCGCAGGCAGGCCAGCTCCTCGCGCTCGCGACGAGCCTCTTCCTGGGCCTCGCGACGAGCCTTCTCGGCGCGGAGCTCTTCCAACTCGGCGCGCTCCTCGGCAGACAGTGGTTGGGACTCAAGCTCGGCCATAGTTCAGCCCTTTCTTTTAAAAAAAGCCGCCGACACAATGTCAGCGGCTTATCAAATCCAAGGGTGGAGACGAAGGGAGTCGAACCCTCGGCCTCTGCCATGCGACGGCAGCGCTCTCCCAACTGAGCTACGTCCCCAGGACAAGTTGATATTTTACCTACGGCTCGCCAACTGTCAACGCCCAATACCCAGTCTTTTTGGGGCGCGGCTATTTTGACAACTTTTCGAGCAGGCGATCCTCTCGATGATTTTTTAATCCTCGTCCCAGAAAAATCATCGGCGAACGCGCTACTTTGCGCTGGTGAGGACGCCGGTGGTGTCGAACGCCGGGGTAAAGCTCTCGTCTACCGCGCCGCCTTCTTGCCAAAACATCGTCGTAAAGCCCAGGTCGTCGGCATGGTCGAGCACCTGCTCATACTCCTCGCGCGTCACGGCGCGCGCCAGGTCGCCGCCTTGTTCGCGCATGAGTGCATTGGGCGTGTACTGGTTCATGACAGAGATCGGCACGTCGCCCACCGTCTGCCACACCAGGTCCAACACGCGGCACGAATCGTCCGCATGCCCCGGCAGCACCAGATGACGCACGATTATGCCGCGCCTCATGAGCCCGTCCTCGTCTACCAGCTCTCCCCCGCGGCGCTCAATCTCGCGCGCCATCTGAGCCAGGCCCGACACGGCCACGCGCGGGTAGTCCTTAATATGAGAAAGCGACTGCGCAAGCCCGGCATCGGCATATTTAAAGTCGGTGAGCCACACATCGACCAGGTCACCCAGGGCAGCCACGGCACTCGCCCGCTCATAGCCGCTCGTGTTGTAGACGATCGGGATGTCCAGCCCGCGCTCCCGAGCTGCGGCAATCGCGGCCGGCAGCAGGTGAGCATAATGCGTCGCCGTCACCAGGTTGATGTTATTGGCGCCCTGGTCCTGCAGCTCCAGCATAATCTCGACCAAGCGCTCGGGCGAAATCTCAAGGCCAAAATTGCCCGTCGAGATCTCATGGTTCTGACAATAGATACATTTGAGCGAGCAGCCGCTAAAGAAAATCGTGCCCGAGCCGGCCTCGCCCGAGATAGGCGGCTCCTCCCACATATGAAGCGCTGCGCGGGCCACCTTAAGCGTGTTGTCGGCGCCGCACACGCCACGCGCGCCCTCGTCGCGCGCCGCACCGCAACGACGCGGACACAAATGGCAGGCGGGCGAAAAAAGTTCGGTCAACGACGTCGGCATAAAAACATGCTCCAAAACAATGATTCAGCAGCTCAAACGTAAAGGGCCAGACCGCGTAGACGGCTCCGTCCCTAAGGCGTCGTAATCGTCCGACACGATTTTTGTAATGTCAAGACTGGAATCGACAAAGTGGCGCTTTATGATGTAGGTATTCCGCCCCCCGCGGAGCAACTGGGTGAACCGTCGCGTTTATTTAGGGAGCCCACACAGTCGTACCTAGTACAGGTATCCTTCGTTGTTAAGGACGCTGGAACAGTCGATGAGGGCACCCACCTGTTTTAGGTGGGTTCATTTTCGTAACGTGGGGGGTGGTTTTCTTTTGCCGAAAATCACCATTACAGTCCACATGGATCCCCGCCGGCATCCCGACAAGCCATCGACAACATCCCAATATCTGGTAAGCGCGTGATTATCGCTGCGTGCAATTCCATGCACCCCCTTGGTCGAGTATCATGATTCGGCTATGCCCTTTGCGCATGGCGTTCTTCTGACCTTTCCCTTCGACGCTTGGCGGTTTTTAGATTCATGGCTTCATCCCCGAGCTACATACCGTACCTATGCGTGGCAGCGGCGGCCTTTATCACGACCTTCCTCACGGTGCCCCTGGTCAAGCGCTTGGCAATTAAGCTCGACGCCGTCGACTATCCTTCTAAGCGCCGCATCAACACCAAGCCCATCCCGCGTTTGGGCGGAACGGCGGTGTTTTTGGGCCTGGTCGTTGCCTGTATTGTGCAAATCCTAGGCACCTGGCACCTAGGCTGGCCGCCCGTCCTGGTACCGCACCCGCGCCTCCACATTAGCTATCCCATGCTGGCACTCTCCTTTACCGTCATCTTTGCGACCGGCGCTATCGACGACGTCTTCCAACTCAAGCCCAAGCAAAAGCTGGCCGGTCAGGTCCTCGCCGCGCTCATCGCCTGCGTGGGCGGCCTGCGGATCGGCGTCATCGTCAACCCGTTTGCCCCCGGCGAAATCATGCTCGGATGGCTCGCCTACCCCATCACCGTGATCTATCTGGTGGCATTCACCAACATCATTAACCTCATCGACGGCCTCGACGGCTTGGCCACGGGCATCTGCGGCATCGCGTCGTTCACCATGTTTTCGATGGCCGTTCTCTCGGGCCGCATCGACGCCGCCGCGCTCTCCATTGCGCTCTTTGGCGCCTGCCTGGCCTTTTTGCGATACAACTTCAACCCCGCAAGCATCTTCTTGGGCGACTCGGGGTCGCTGCTTCTGGGCTTTGCGCTGGGCTCCATCTCGTTGCTCAACGTGAGCCGCACCGCCGCGCTCACCTCGCTTATCATCCCGCTCATCGTTGCCGGCGTGCCCATCATCGACACGTTTAGCGCCATCGTGCGCCGCAAGCGCGCCCACATTAGCATCGGGCAGGCCGACAAGGGCCACATCCACCACCGCCTGATCCAAGAGGGCTACAACCAAAAGCAGGCAGTGCTCCTCATCTATGCCTGGTGCATCATGCTTTCGGCCGGCGCCGCCGCGATTAACCAGGTCGAGGTGCCCATGCGCGTGCTCATCTTTACCGTGCTCGCCATTGGCTCGGCGGCCTTTGCCAAGCATCTACATCTGTTTGAGCCCGTGCTGCGCCACCATTACAACAAGCGCACGCACGAGGACGAGCTCGTCACCCCCGACGATCCCGCCTTTAAGCAGGAGGAGCAGGCGGCAGAAGAACGCAAGGAGGAGCGCCACCACAAGCGCTAGGGCAAGCTGCCGAGGATGCGCCCAGGCGCCGCCGGCCAAACGCGCATCCACGCCGCGCCCATCGCACAAGCCGCCGCTCTCCCGCCCCTCGCCTACTTACGACCCGCCCCTCCAATAAACGCGTTATCATCTTGACCCATGAACATACGTTAGGAGCAATCATGCCAAACGAGAACAGCTACGAAGTCGCGCTGCAAAAGAGCAACGCCATTCGCGAGGGCCTGGCAAAAACGCCCGAGAAGTTCACCATGCTTACCGGCGACCGCCCCACCGGCCGCCTGCACCTGGGTCACTACTTCGGCACCCTCAAGGGCCGTGTTGAGCTGCAGAACATGGGCGCCAAGACCAACGTGCTCATCGCCGACTACCAGGTCATCACTGACCGCGACACGACCGAGCACATCCAGGACAACGTGTACAACATGGTCATGGACTACCTTGCCTGCGGCATCGACCCCGATAAGACCATGATCTACGCGCACTCCGCCGTGCCCGCCGCAAACCAGCTCATGCTGCCGTTCCTGTCGCTGGTGTCCGAGGCCGAGCTGGCGCGCAACCCCACCGTCAAGGCCGAGATGGAGGCCTCGGGCCACGAGCTCACCGGCCTTTTGCTCACCTACCCGGTGCATCAGGCCTGCGACATCCTGTTCTGCAAGGGCAACGTGGTGCCCGTCGGTCGCGACCAGCTGCCGCATATCGAGCTCACCCGCACCATCGCACGCCGCTTTAACAACCGCTACGGCAAGGTGTTCCCTGAGGTCGACGCGCTGCTGTCCGAGACCCCGCTGCTGCCGGGCCTGGACGGTCGTAAGATGAGCAAGAGCTACGGCAACGCCATCAATATCTCGATGACCGCCGATGAGACGGCCAAGCGCATCAAGAAGAGCCAGACCGACTCCGAGCGCATGATCACGTTTGATCCCGAGAACCGCCCCGGCGTGTCCGGCCTGCTTTCCACGGCTGCCATCTGCACCGGTCGCTCCGAGGTCGAGATTGCCGAGGAGATTGGCATGGGCGGCTCCGGCCAGCTCAAGAAGTACGTGACCGAGGCCGTCAACGAGTATTTCGCCCCGATTCGTGAGCGTCGCCAGCGCTACGAGAACGACCTGAATTACGTCAAAGACGTACTGCACGAGGGCAATCGCCGCGCCAACGAGATCGCCGAGCAGACCTTGGTCGAGGTTCAGGACGCCATGGGTATGGTGTACTAGGCAAAGCGCTTTCGCACAACATAGACGGTAAGATTAGATTTCTCCCCGAAACAGGAACAGGCCCGCTGGCAGTTAGTTGCCAGCGGGCCTGTTCCCGAAGTACACCGTTGAATCGCACAGAGGGGAGGAATGCGAATCAAACTCAACAGGGCAGGCTTTTTCATCGCCTATTGCCTGCTCCGTTGCTGAATACAATATAGTTCACCGTGGTTTACTTTCTGGCGAGAATATACGCCACCACATCGTCTCCATAAGTTAACCCCGGTAAACCTACCAAAAAGGGACAGGTTTATTTTGGCAGGTTTTTACTGATGTGCGATAAAGAAGTAATAGAAGTGTAAAAAATTTGGCTCTGTTAGACCAAGGTTGACATAAAAACGATGTCACCGCGA
>CALEXE010000033.1:0-2191 GCA_937925265.1 uncultured Collinsella sp.
GTACCATTTGCGCATCGATTAACGATGCCGTGGTCCACGGTATTCCCAACCCCGACATGATCCTGCGCGATGGCGATATCATCTCCATCGATACGGGAGCTGTCGTTGACGGTTGGGTCGGCGATAACGCTTGGACGTTTTTTGTCGGCACACCCACGCCCGAGGGCAAGGCCCTGTGCGAGGTCACGCGCGATTGCCTTAAGGCTGCCATCGAGCAGGCTGTTCCCGGTAACCATATCGGGGATGTTGGTTACGCCGTTCAGTCCCTCGCCGAGTCTCACGGTTACGGCGTGCTTCGTGACTATGTGGGCCATGGCATTGGCCGTGTGATGCACGAGGACCCCAACGTTCCTAACTATGGAAAGAAGGGGAGAGGCGTTCGCCTCCAGGCCGGCATGGTCATTGCCATCGAGCCGATGGTTACGATGGGTTCCAACCATGTGAGCACGGGCTCCGACGGTTGGATTGTTACGACCAACGACCACCTGCCCGCCGCGCACTACGAGAACACCGTCGCCATTACCAATGACGGTCCGGTGATTCTCACCACGGATGCCCAAGGTGCTTGGTGTTCCTTGCAAGGCGGTGAAATGTAAAAGTCGCCGCCCCCTGATGCCCAACGTCGCCTTTCAATTTCGAAGGCATGACCCCAAGGTCTATGCCTTCTCATTTCAAGGCGATCTTGGGTATCAGGGAACGGCTTTGTTTTACATTTCGAATGTAACAAGTTCCACTTAGTTGTGGAGCCATTACGAAGTTATTACGATGCGTGCATACGTGTTGTAGAATACTCAATCGCTGTCGTTTTCTAGAGAAAGATGATTGCTTGTGAAGAAGGAAGACGCAATTGAGCTCGAGGGTACGGTAAAGGAACCGCTGCCCAATGCCATGTTTAAGGTCGAGCTCGAGAACGGTCATTCGGTTCTGTGCAACATTTCTGGCAAGATCCGAATGAATTACATCCGTATTCTCCCCGGTGACAGGGTTGTCGTGGAGCTTTCCCCGTACGACCTGACCCGCGGCCGCATCACCTATCGCTACAAATAGCGGCACGCATACGCGCACTCCATTTCCGACTGCAGGCTTAGCTCAACCTACGGTCGGATTGTGTGTGAAGACCAGCCATAGTTTTAAACGCCTGCGGCTGGGCGAGTAGATAGTAGGGAAGTAGTTTGAGCGCTACCGAAAGGAAGAACGATGAAGGTACGTCCTTCGGTCAAGAAGATGTGCGATAAGTGCAAAATCATTAGGCGCCATGGCAAGGTCCTCGTCATTTGCGAGAACCCCCGTCATAAGCAGCGTCAGGGTTAAGAGAGGAGACTACGTTGGCCCGTATTAATGGTGTCGACCTCCCGCGTGAGAAGCGCGTTGAGATCGGTCTGACCTACATTTACGGCATCGGCCGCACCACTGCGACGAAGATTTGCGTCGAGTGCAACGTTAACGTGGATACGCGCGTTAAGGACCTCACCGAGGATGAGGTTAACGCCATCCGTGATTATATCGATAAGAACCAGATCATGGTTGAGGGCGACCTCCGCCGTGAGCGCAACCAGAACGTCAAGCGCCTTATGGACATCGGCTGCAACCGCGGCCTTCGTCACCGCAAGGGCCTCCCGGTCCGCGGCCAGCGCACCCACACTAACGCTCGTACCCGTAAGGGCCCGAAGCGTCAGATCGGTGCTAAGAAGAAGAAATAAGGAGCGCTAGATAGATGGCTACTGCTAAGAAGAACGTTCGCGCTGCCCGTCTGAAGCGCGCGGACCGTAAGAACATTTCCGTGGGCCAGGCTCACATTCGTTCTACGTTCAACAACACGATCGTTTCGATCACCGATCCCCAGGGCAACGTCATTTCCTGGAAGTCGGCTGGCCAGGTGGGCTTCAAGGGCTCCCGTAAGTCCACGCCGTTCGCTGCCCAGATGGCTGCCGAGGCTGCTGCCAAGCAGGCCATGGAGCACGGTATGAAGAAGGTTTCCGTCTTCGTCAAGGGCCCCGGCTCCGGTCGTGAGACCGCCATTCGCTCCCTCCAGGCTGCTGGCCTCGAGGTCTCGAGCATCCAGGACAAGACCCCCATTCCGCACAACGGCTGCCGCCCCAAGAAGCGTCGCCGCGTGTAACTGAAAGGATCGTATCAATATGGCAATCGACAGGACTCCTGTTCTTAAGCGCTGCCGTCAGCTCGGGATCGA
>CALEXE010000034.1:0-1901 GCA_937925265.1 uncultured Collinsella sp.
TTATCACTACACCCCACTAAAGCTGGGGGTATTTTTCTCAAAAAAGTGATGATTGACTTACTGTGGACAAACAAAAAGAAACCCGCCGGGATGCGACGGGTTTCTTCCACAGGGGATATGTGGCAATGAGTTAGGCGTTTGCCTTTGCGGACTCGGCTTCCTTAGCAGCCTTGAGGTCCTCCTCGGTAAACTTGCCGGTGGTGAGCGGCGAGAGGGTGCACTTATCCTGCTTCGCGTACTCGATGTTACGGGCGATCATCTGCTTGCGATACCAAGCAAAGAGCACGACGTAGATGACGATAGCAACGACCGTAGCGATAATCATGGTCACATCGCCCGTGGTAGCCTTGCCCACGAAGAAGGCCAGGAACTTCTCGACAGGTCCTTCCATGGTGGTCTGAGAGATCAGGCCGGTAACACCATCGGGGAAAGCGCCGACAGTCTTAGCGGGGAAGGTAACGAAATCGGCGACGAGGGTGCCAGCGCCCAGGAAGACGGGCAACAGGACAGCACCGATAACGACCATGCGGATCACGCGGCCGCGGGTGACAACGAGCAGTGCCGGCGTCAGGCCCATGGCGATGATGCCGCCGAGCGGCAGCAGGCCGTTCCAAGTGCCAGTCGGGGAGAGGGGGCAGGGAACGTTGGCGAGCAGCAGTGCCTCACCCAGCATGATGGGGGCAAGGATGTTAGCGGCAGCCCAGATCTCGGCGCGGCCGGCGATGAAGGGCCAGTCGAGGCCGACGTTGAGGGTACGGCCCTGGAGCCACTTGCTGTTGTTGGCAAAGTCGGAGATGCCCTGAGACAGCGGCTCAACGGCTGCGATGAACCAAGAACCGATCATCGAGAACAGCTCAAGGCAGGTTGCGGCGGTAAAGGCGAGCGTGCAGATCTGCTGCGGGGTCTGGTGCGAAAGCAGACCGACGAAGACGCCCAGGTAAATACCAATAGCAAACTTGGAGCCCCAGAAGCCAATCATGTTGTTGAGCTTGGCAGCATCGAAGTCGTACTTATCGAGGAAGGGGAGCGCCTTGTCGATGATCTTGTTGAGCAGCATGGCCAGCGGGTTCATCATGTAGTTCATGTGAGTCGTGGTCATGGGGTTCTCCTCGGGAGCACCCAAAAGATCGTTGAACGTGGGCTTCATAAGGTCGGAGTTCATGATCTTCATGACGCCGACGAAGACGACGAGCAGCGTGGCGACGACAATGTTGGCACCAAAGTAGATGCAGGCAAGGCCGACAAAGGCGAGGTGCCAAACGTCAAAGATGTCGACGTCGATGGTGTTGGTCTTGGCGAGCACGATCATCGCGATGTTGACGATGACGAGAACCATCAGGAAGTACAGCGTGTAGGGAGAACCCCAGGTGATGGTGGCCAGCGGTGCCCAACCCACGTCGGTAACGGTGAGCTGAAGGCCGGTGGACTCAACGAACGTCGTCATGGCGCTCGAGAAGGCCGTCGTCAGAATGTTGATGATGGCACCGATGCCGGTAATGGCGATACCGAGCTTAAGGCCGCCCTCGAGGGCCTTGGTAAACTTTACTTTGAAGAGTAGGGCGATAACCGTCAAAACGATGGTCATCATAGGGGCTGCGCCAAGGTCGATCAGCGGCTGAAAGACGGCATTAGCAAACCCGATTACTGCGTCCATGTCTCCCTCTTTCCTAAAAGAGAATTTCCTTTTCCGTATGTTGCCTTTCCCGGTCGTCATCTTCCTTAAAGCCAAAAATTGCGCAGAGCGAAGCTGCAAAAGATTAGTTGAGACCCTTTTCCTTGATAATGGCCTCGATCTTGTCGTAAACCGGCTTAGCCATGGCAGGCATGCGGTAAAGGATCGGGCCAGCGTCGACGATCGGGGTCTTAACCTCAAAGCCAAAGTCGGGCTTGGCGATCTGTGC
>CALEXE010000035.1:0-20983 GCA_937925265.1 uncultured Collinsella sp.
CTGACGGTGGGCGTCGTGACCAAACCGTTCCTGTTTGAGGGCACGAAACGCGCCCGCGCCGCGGAGCAGGGCATCGCCGAGCTCCGCGAGAACGTGGACAGCCTGATCACCATCCCGAACAACCGACTGCTTACCATTGCGCCCAAGAAAGCGAAACTCAGCGATATGCTGAAATGCGCCGACGACGTGCTGCACCGGGCTGTTCGGGGTATTTCCGACCTTATCACCGTTCCCGGCCTCATCAACGTGGACTTCGCCGACGTGCGCACGGTCATGAGCGTATCCGGCCTGGCCATGATGGGCGCCGGCATCGCCGTGGGCGAAGGGCGCGCCATCGAAGCCGCGCGCAAGGCCATCACCAGCCCGTTGCTGGAAGATGTGTCCATTGCCGGGGCCAAGGCTGTGCTCATCAACATCACGGCCAACGAAGATCTGCTCTTTGAAGAATTCAACGACGCGTCCGCCTACATCAATGACGCGCTCGGCGAAGCCGATACCAACATCATCATCGGGTGCGCCACCGACGAGAATGCCGGGGACGAGATCCGCATCACCGTCATCGCTACGGGCTTCTCCGACTCCAACGTCAACCGTCAGGATGAGCTCTTTGCTGCTCAGCAGTCTCAGAGCAAGGCCGCTGCCTCCGCTGAGCCGCAGCGCACCGCTCCGGCTGCCAGCCCGGCTCAGGCCGCTCCGACCCGCAACGTCGGTGGTACCGAGCTGCCCAACTTTGGCAACGACCAGTTCGAGCTTCCCGACTTCCTGAAGCGCGGTAGCTTCTAGTTCGTTTTTCTCAACGACCTGCACGGGGTGTGTCCATTTGGATGCACCCCGTTTTGTTTCTCGTTTGTAAACGAAAGCCTCCAATCTCCTTACGTTCCCTTTACGTTTGGTCCCTACCGCTGCGGGTATCCTTTTAAGGAAGTATGACAGCCGTATAAACGCGGACTGCGCGGCGACGCCGCGGTACTTGTGTTATTAGGAGGCTTTAGTATGGCAGCACGTGCGGACAACGTTTCGCGTGTCGACCATGATGGAGTTACGTTGGTGGAGGGCGCGACATCCGATGTCCGCTTTGCCTTTACCGAGCGCACCGGTGGCGTTTCTGAAGATGCGTACTCCTCGCTCAACCTGGGCTCGCATGTAGGCGATGACCCCTTTGCTGTTCAAGAAAATCGTCGTCGAGCGCTCGAAGCTATGGGTGCCACTGAGTGCGAGCATAATCTGCTCGTGCCCAATCAGGTACATGGTGACCATATCGTTACGGTGACTTCGAACGGCGCCGACGATCTTGAGGCTGTTCGCGAGCAGATTGCTGAGGGCTGCGATGCCATCGTCTGTACGGCCCATGACGTGCCCGTGCTGCTCTGCTTTGCCGACTGCGTTCCCGTGGTACTGGTGGCCCCCGGCGGGTTTGCCGTGGTGCACTCCGGTTGGAAGGGCACGATTGCACGTATTTCTGCCAAGGCGTGCCAGGCGCTTTGCGATGCTGCCGGCTGCGATGCGAGCGACGTTTCCGCCTATATCGGCCCCCATATCTTGGCTGACGAATATGAGGTATCCCAGGAACTCATGGACCGCTTTGCCGCCGAGTTTTCGTGCATCGATGCGGGCGCTTCTCGCATGCTCGATCTATCTGCCGCCATTCGTGAGGCGCTGGTAGATATCGGTGTGGACGCGGATAATATCGTGGATACCCAGCTTTCGACTGTGCGTCAGAACGACCGCTTTTATTCCTACCGTAACGAGGACGGCACCTGTGGGCGCCATGCCGCGATTGGCGTGATGCTATGAGAAAGATCGTATCGGTCCTGAGCGCCGCTGTGCTTACGCTTACGCTGTGCGCCTGTTCTTCGGGATCTTCTACCTCTTCCATTACCGTGGCCGGCTCCACGACCTGCCTTCCTATCGCCGAGATTGCGGCAGAGGGCTTTAAGGAGGAGACCGGCATCGACGTGCTCGTTTCCGGTTTGGGCTCTTCCGCTGGCATCGAAGCCGTCAGCGCTGGCACGGCCGATATCGCCAGCTCCTCCCGTGGACTCAATGCCGACGAACAGGATCTGGGCCTGACTCCCATCGTCATTGCCCACGACGGTATCGCGGTCATCGTGAACGACGATAACCCGGTCGATAACCTCTCGACCGAGCAGCTCCGCGATATCTATGCCGGCAAGATTACTAATTGGAAAGAGGTCGGTGGCGAGGACCTGAAGATTCAGGTCATCAACCGAGACGAGGCATCCGGCACGCGTGAAGCCTTCCGCACCATCGTGATGGACGGCACCCCGTTCGATCGCCGCTCGGCCGTTCTTTCGGGCACGGGCCAGGTGCGCGACGTGGTATCTCGTTCGCACGGTGCCATTGGCTACATTTCGCTGGGCTTCGTCGATAGCCTCAACGCCAAGACCTCGGTCAAGGCCGTCTCGGTCAATCATGTTGAGGCGTCCGAGAAGACGGTCGCGAGCGGCGGCTATCCCATCTCACGCGACCTTTACTTCTTTGTGAAGGGTGCGCCTTCGCAGCAGGCGCAGGATTACATCGACTATGTGACGTCCGAAAAGATGGACAAGCAGATTCGCGAGGCGGGCTTTATCCCCGTCACCAACGACGAGAAGGGGAGTGAGTAGCATGGAAGCACAGGAAAACTCCCAGACTGAGCAGAATGGTCAGGCGCCCAAGAAGCGCGAGCTGGCGCTCGTATCGCGCAGCACCTATATCAAGGAGAAGGCGCTGCAGTGGATCTTCTTTGCCTGCGCGTTCTTGGCGGTTGTTACCGTCATCCTGATTTTTGTCTTTACCACGTACTCGGCGCTGCCCGTCTTTACCGACATCGGTCTGGCGGACTTCTTTAGCTTTACGTGGGCGCCCTCTGAGGGTCACTACGGCATCGTGTCGCTGCTTGCCGGCTCGGGTCTGGTGACCGTCGGCGCGCTCGCCATGGGTGTGCCCCTAGGCGTGGGCACGGCCGTGTATCTGGTCGAGATCGCCAGCAAGCGCGTGCGCAAGCTCATCAGCCCTGCCGTTGACCTGTTGGCCGGCATCCCTTCTATCATCTATGGCTTCTTCGGCATGATCATCATCCGCCCGTTTATCGCGCAGCTGACCGGCGGTCTTGGCTTTGGTGCCCTGACGGCGTGGTTCGTGCTTGCCATCATGATCGTCCCTACCATCACCACGCTCACCATCGATGCTCTCAATTCCATTCCCATGGGCATTCGCGAGGCGTCCTATGCCATGGGTGCCACCAAGTGGCAGACCATCTACAAGGTCGTGCTGCCGGCCGCCAAGTTGGGCATTGTGGACGCCATCGTTTTGGGCATGGGGCGCGCCATCGGCGAGACCATGGCCGTGCTCATGGTCGTGGGCAATGCTCCGGTCATTCCCGATAGCATCGCGAGCCCCATCTCGACGCTCACGAGCCAGATTGCGCTCGACATGAGCTACTCCTCGGGATTGCACCGCTCGGCGCTCTTTGGCATGGGCGTGGTCCTGTTTATTATCTCCGCCGCGCTGGTGGGCATTGTCCGTCTGATTTCCAAGAAGAAGAGGGGGTAGGCTATGTCCGATTCCGTTGACACGACGGTCGATACGACCTCGTCGCGCGAGCGCATCAAGCGTGCCCTTTCCCATGGCAAGAAGGGCCGTATCAATAAGGACCTGTCCAACAAGATCATGCTCGGCGTATTCCGCGCGGCTGCCTACATCACCACGCTGGTGCTGGTCGCCATCATCGCCTACGTGGTCATCAACGGCCTGCCGCATATCTCGCTCGACTTTATCTTCGGCTGGCCGCAGGGCGTCAACGCCGAAGGCGGCATTTGGCCGACGATTGTCTCGACCGTCTACGTGACGGCGCTCGCCATGCTCATCTGCACGCCGGTTGCCGTCCTAGCTGCGGTCTATCTGGCCGAGTACGCCAAGCAGGGCAAGGTCGTCGACATCATTCGCTATGCTGCCGATGCCCTGGCCTCGGTGCCCTCCATTGTTATGGGCCTCTTTGGCTATGCCTTGTTTGTCGAGGCCATGGGCCTAGGTCTTTCGATGGTCTCTGCCGCGCTGGCGCTGGCACTTCTGATGCTGCCTATCGTCATGCGCACCACCGAGGAGGCAATCCGCGCCGTTCCACGCTATATCCGTTGGGGTGCATATGGCCTGGGCGCCACCAAGTGGCAGGTCGTCTCCAAGATCGTGCTTCCCTCTGCCTTCGGCCGCATCGCCACCGGCATTGTCCTTGCCATAGGCCGCGCCATCGGCGAGACCGCCGTGGTGCTCTACACCATGGGCCAGGCCATCAACCTGCCTATTTTGCCGCTCGATTCCGGTCGTCCCATGACCGTTCACCTTTATCTGCTCGCCAATGACGGCATCAACATGAACGCAGCCTACGGCACCGCGCTCTTGCTGATGGTGATCATTCTGGCCTTCAACCTGTTTGCGCGCTTCCTGTCGCGCAAGCGTCGCTAGTTAAGGAGTCCCATGTCCGTCTATCAGTCCGCTCCCACGCCGGAGCAAGCGGCCATCACGGCCAAGGATTTCAACTTTTGGTACGGTGACTTTCATGCGCTGACGGGGCTCGACCTCAACATCGCCAAAAACGCCATCACCTCGTTTATCGGTCCTTCGGGCTGCGGCAAATCGACGTTTTTGCGCTGCATCAACCGCATGAATGACCTGATCGAGGGCACTCGCGTCGAGGGCACCATGACGCTCGACGGCAACGATATCTATGCCGAGGGCGTCGACCCGGTTGACCTTCGCCGCCGCGTGGGCATGATTTTTCAGCAGCCCAATCCGTTTCCCAAATCCATCTACGAGAATGTCGCTTTTGGCCCTCGTCTGCAGGGCGTGACTAGCAAAAGCGACCTCGATGACATCGTGGAAGAATCGCTCAAGCGCGCCAACCTCTGGAAAGAGGTATCCAATCAGCTCAACAAGGACGGTTTGGCGCTCTCGGGCGGTCAGCAGCAGCGTCTGTGCATCGCGCGTGTGCTTGCGGTGCAGCCCGATGTCCTACTGATGGACGAGCCCTGCTCCGCCATCGACCCCACGTCCGTCTCTAAGGTCGAGGATCTGATGGCCGAGCTGGCGCCCGAGATGACGATCATCATCGTCACGCATTCTATGCAGCAGGCGGCTCGTATCAGCGACTACACCGCATTTTTCTTGCAGGAAGTTGCCGGCGAGCCCGCCACGCTCATCGAGTATGGTCAAACCGACGCGATCTTCACCAGCCCGGTGGATTCGCGGACGGAAGACTATATCACCGGCCGCTTTGGCTGATCGGTGCGACTAGTCCCAAGCCGATCGGACCTGGTCCGGTGCGTATTCACTGTGCGGGCGGCATGACCGCACCCAACTGATTGGAGTGAACCATGCGCAAACTGTTTTCCCGTCAGCTCATCGAGGCCCGTCACGAGATGCTGAGCATCTACGAGGCTGTAGACCTGGCACTTCACGACGCCGTGAAGGCCTACGCGACCGACGATCGCAAGCTCGCCACCAAGACCAAGAAGCGCACGCTTTCGATTGACGCGCGCTGCGCCAACTTGGAGGCCGTGTGCTACAACCTGATCGCTACGCAGTCGCCGGTCGCCTCTGACTTCCGCTTGTTGCAGACAATCATCTACGTCGACTTTAACCTGCAGCGCATGACCGATAAGGTTCGCCAGATCTGCCGCGCCACGCGTCACATGGTCAAGGCCGACATCTCGCTGCCTCAGGAGCTTGTGACCTTGGTTGAAGCCGAGGCCGAGGCCGTCTATCAGGTGCTGGGTTCGTCGCTTTCTGCGCTCGTCACCAACGACATGTCCATCATCTGCAATCTGGCCGTCGAGGACGAGCCGGTGCATGCGGCGTACGAGAAGTTCTTCCGTACCTTCAACCGCATGGACACGGGAGATTTTATGGACGACGACAGTAACTATGACGATCTGCGCCGTGCCATCATGGTTTCGCGCTACCTCGATCGTATCGCTTCGATTTCCATCGATGCAGCCTGTCGTCTGACCTTCCTTTTGACCGGCCAGCGTATGACTGCCGGCGATATCGCCCGCACGGACGAGGACGAGCTCGAGAGCATGCGCGTGCCTTCGGGCGAGGGCGTTATCATGAGGCCCGCCGTCGATGCGCGTTTTGTTGCTAGGGTGCCTGCTAACGAGCTGAGCGAGGGCCTTCGCTACCTGCTTGAACACCTTGAGGACGAGGACGATGGCGAGGATGACGAGGAGTAAGTAGCCCCGTTCGTCGAAAGATTGTAAATACCTAAGTGAGCGCGGCCTTGCACATGCGGGACCGCGCTCTTGCGTTAGCATGGGACTACTTGTTTGGCTGTCAGCGGAGGCGATTAGCAATGGATAACTATTTGGACTTGATGCGCGCTCGCCGCGAGCAGATTCTGGAACGTTTTTATGCGGCGCTCGATCGCGCGGGCCGCCCCCACGACGCCGCGGGCCTCATTGCCGTGTCCAAGACCGTTGGTGTCGATGAGACCGTTGCCGCCATCCAAGCGGGGTATCGCCATTTTGCCGAGAACCGCCCGCAGGAGCTGGTTCGCAAGCTCACGGGTCTGGCGGAGCATCCGGAGCTGCCCGAGGTGCGCTTCGATATGATCGGCAACCTGCAGACCAATAAGATCAATGCGGTGCTGAGCTCAGCCGAGCTGATTCACTCGGTGGGTTCGCTGCATCTGGCGCAGGCGATCTCGAGCCGTGCTATCCGCAAGATTGAGGCAGGCGAGCTCGCCGGCCCCCAGCGTGTGCTCATCGAGGTCAATGTGAGTGGTGAGGAGTCGAAGGGAGGCTTTTCGCCCGATGAGATTCGCGCCGCCGCGGGTGAGCTTGCGGAACTTGAGGGAATTTGCGTACAGGGGCTTATGACTATGGCGCCCCGGGGGAATAAGGATGTGGCACGCCGCACCTTTGCGGGGCTTCGTGAGCTGAGGGATGAGCTGGAGGCGGCGCATCCCGATTTGAACCTGCCTGAGCTTTCCTGCGGCATGAGCGAGGACTTTGAGCCTGCCCTTGAGGAGGGCTCTACGCTCGTTCGCCTGGGCAGGGTAGTATTTAGCCCGGAGTTTGCAGTAAAATAAGGCTCTGAAGTGCGCACTGATTATCGGGGCGCCTGCACTAAACCGCGAGAGGACACAACCATGGGCTTCCTTGACGAGATTAAAAATAAGATGCACCTGGGCGGCCAGCAGGGTTACGACCAGGGTTATGGCCAGGACGACGACTACGGTTACGATGACGGCTATGACGATAGTTATCAGGGCAACGGCTACAGCGGTGCTTCGGGCGAGGGCTTCTACACCCAAGACGAGCCGAGCAACGGCCTGCTTGGTCAGACGCGCCGCGGTGAAGCTGAGTCGGTTGCCGTGTATACGCGCTCCGGTCAGCTGGTCGGCGATGACTCCCGCCATGCCACGACGTATAACCCGCCTTCGCGCTCGCAGGACAGCGTTGCGAGCGGTTATCGTCCTGGTGCCTATGACACGCCGTCGAGCTACGCCGAGAACACCCGCGCCCGTGCCGCCGCTGCACCCGCGCCTGCACCGAGCGATGCCTCGGCCTATGCGAGCAATATCATCAACGCCACGCCGCAGCTGCCGGCCTATGTCCTGCGCCCCGAGAGCTATGACGACGTGGAGACCGTGGTGCGCCGCGTTCGCACCAAGCAGCCTGTCGCACTGATTTTTGTGGGCGTACGCACCGAAGTTGCCAAGCGCGTCTTGGACTTCTCTTACGGCTTTGCCTGCGGTCTGGGCGCCACGGTCAAGGAGGTAGGCGACCGCGTGTTCATGGTGCTGCCCGCCGGTTGCGAGGTCAAAGATTCCGATCTCAAGAAGCTTCGTGCCGACGGCTACCTTAAGTAAAGACAAGACGAGGAGATTCCCATCAACATCTACACTATCGTCCAGCTGGTCAACACGCTGTTCAACTTCTATTCCACGCTCATTGTCGTCTACTGCTTTATGACGTGGATTCCCATGAAGCAGGGTGGTTTACTTCAGGATATTGCTGCGGTGCTCGATAGCGTGTGCGGTCCGTGGCTCAACCTGTTCCGTCGTTTCATTCCGCCGATGGGCGGTATCGATTTTTCGCCGGTCGTTGCGATTATTGCGTTGCAGTTGGTGCAGAGGCTGGTTCTGCAGCTTCTTATAGGTATACTCGTATAGAACTGACTTAGTAACTTACGTCGGGCGTGTAGCGCCGAGGCGATGAAAAAGGAGACTTGTTATGGCTATTACCCCTGCAGACATCCAGGCTCAGACTTTCTCTGAGGCCAAGCGTGGCTACGATCCCGCCGAGGTCGACGTCTTCTTGGAGACGCTGTCCTCCGAGGTTGACGCTATGCTCGCTAAGATCGTCGACCTTAAGGGTCGCCTGACTGCTACCGAGCAGCAGCTTGCCGATGCGCAGGCTCAGCTTGCCCAGGCTCAGGATGCCACCGCCCAAGCCGTTCCTGCCGCCCCCGTGGCTGCTCCCGCCCCTGACTTCTCCGCTCAGGAGCGCCAGATTTCCGCTGCCCTGATCGCTGCCCAGCAGACCGCTGAGACCATCGTCAACGATGCCAACGAGAACGCTGAGCGTATCCGCAACGAGGCTGACGCTAAGGCCCGCGAGGTTATCCGCCAGGCTCTGACCGAGAAGCAGGCCGAGCTCGAGGAAATCGACCGTCTGAAGGCTTCCCGCGAGGAGTTCAAGGCCGAGTACCTCAAGCTCATCCAGCACTTCATGGACGATGCCCAGAACTCCTTCCCGGCCGACCTCATGGCCTCCACGCCGGTCGGTTCTGCCGCTTCTCCTGCGGTGACTGTTCCCGCCGAGCCGCTGCCCGTCGCTGACCCGGTTGTCCCCGTGGCCGATCCCTTCGCCCCGATCGACAACTTTGCCGCCGACGACCTGGACTAGCATCAGAGCTACAATCTAGTGTCCTTAAGAGGAGCTCGCACCTGCGGGCTCCTTTTTTGTGGCTGTATACGGGTTGGGAAACAAAACGCCGAGCTCTGCATGCGATAGGACAGAACTCGGCGAAGGGCGCGTGGTAAAAGGTAGATTTTAAGGTATGTCTAAAAACTACTTGAGGAGGAAGTCGGAGAGGGGAATGGTGCGGGCCTCGCGATGCTCGGGATCGGCGATGTGGTCGGCGGGATAGCCACAGACGAGCATGTGATAGGGATAGACGCCCTTGGGCAGATTGAACTGCTCCTGTGCCACCTCAGGCTTAAAATGGCATACCCAGCACGTTCCTAGGCCCTGCTCGGTGGCCTCCATCATCATCTGATCACACACGATGGACGTATCGATTTCACTGGAATTCATCTGGTCATACGGGCGTACCCAAGCATCATCGGTAACGCTGCAAATAAGGAAGATGAGCGGAGCGCCAAAGATAGACCCATCACGAGCAAACCGAGGCTGACAAGCAGCAGCCTTCTCCAGAAGCTCAGGCGTATCCAACACCATCACACGGGTTGGATGATTATTACAAGCAGAAGGAGCAATACGCCCAGCCTCAACAATGGCATCCACCACAGCCTGCTCAACAGAACGGTCCTCAAAAGAACGACAAGAATACCGACCACGAGCCAGATCCAAATAAGACATACAAGCCCTCCTAAAATTAAAAATCAAACAAACCAAAAGTAACCCAAAGAGTACCCAAAGCAGCAATCAGCCAAACGCTCATCAAGGGCCAAAGTGTCCGAACGGATACCAAAGGTCCCTTCAGCCAAACCCCCCGTCGCGCTAAATCTATCAGCCAAAGTTCCCAATGGTGGTGCATAAGGGAGCGGGCCCGGCCACTAATAACCTTTTGAACGACTCTGCTTGCAGCCGGAGTGAAAAAGGTTATTAGTGGCCGGGCCCGCGACCGGTGGGACATGTACCCCCAATTAACTGTTCTTCATGACAATCGAATCCACGACATCGGCCACATTCTCGCAGCAGTCGGCGCAGTACTCCAGGAAGGCGTACACGTCACGCCAGGCGATGACCTCGAGCGGGTCCTTGCCGTTAACGTGCAGGTTACGCATGGCGTTGATATAGAGCTCGTCGGCCTCGGACTCGATGGTGTTGATCTGGATGACGAGCTCGCGCAGCGTTTTGGACTTGCGGTAGTTAGGCAGCTCGACCATCAGGTCTTTCATGGCGCGGCAGGCGTCGGTCACCTTGTGGGCGATCACGATGGCATCGGGATGGATGCTCTGGATGTTGGTGAAGTAGACGCGCTGCACGACGCCCTCGATACGGTCGAGCACGGTGTCGAGCGAGCAGCTCATCAGGTCCAGATCCTCGCGCTCAAGCGGGGTGATAAAGGCGGTGAGCAGGGCGTCCTCAAGCTCATGGTGCTTCTTGTCGGCCGCATGCTCGATCGCATGCATCTTGTCGAGCATATCGTGAATCTTTGCGGGATCGAAGTTCTCGAAAATCTTGGTAAGCAGCTCGGCGGCCTGGACGGCGAGGTCGGCGCAGGCGACGTAGTTGTCAAAGTAGAACGAATCGGGTTTCTTTGCCATGAGTGGGTCCTTTCGAGGCGAAGACGGGTGGGTGAGGTGTTACGGTCCGGATGGACGTTCGGTTTGATTAGATGAACATCATGAACAGCTTGGCCATGACAAAGCTGATGAGTCCGCAGGCGGGGAAGGTGAAGAACCAGGTGAACATCATGTCCTTGACGACGCCGAAGTTGATGGCCGAGAGGCGTTTGACGGCACCGACGCCCATGATGGCGCAGGTCTTGATGTGCGTGGAGGACACGGGGATGCCGGTAAGGGTGGCAAGCAGCAGGTTCGCGGCGCCCGCCAGGTCGGCGGAGAAGCCCTGGTACTTTTCGAGCTTGACCATGCTCTGGCCAACGGACTTGATGATGCGCTCGCCGCCCACGCTGGTGCCGATGCCCATGGTGGCCGAGCATAGCAGCATAATCCAGATGGGGATGCCGGCATCGCCGACGCTCGTCTGGCCGCTGGCAAAGGCCACGCCTAAAAAGAGCACGCCGATGAACTTCTGTCCATCCTGCGCGCCGTGCATAAAGCTCATGGCCGCAGCGCTCGCGATCTGAGCGTATTTAAAGAAGACATTGGCACGTCGCCTGTTGGCGGCGGCGAAAAGAATCGAGACGAGCTTGCACAGGACCCAGCCCATGACAAAGCCCAGACCGATGGAGAGCGCCAGGCCGTAGATGACCTTCATCCACTCGTGGACGTTGACGCTGCTCGCACCGCCGAGGGCGATGGCGGCACCGGTCAGGCCGGCGATAAGGCTGTGGCTTTGCGAGGTGGGGATGCCAAAACGCGACGCTGTGGCGCCGTAGACGACGATGGAGAACAGCGCCGCGCACAGACAGGCGAGCGCCATGGTGCTGTTTCCGCCAAAGTCGACAATATGGGAGATGGTGTTGGCGACGCTCGCGTTAAAGTGCGTCATGATGAGCACGCCCAAGAAGTTGAATGCGGCACTCATGAGAATGGCGGCGCGGGCGGGCATACAACGCGTGGTGACGCAGGTCGCGATGGCGTTGGGCGCGTCGGTCCATCCGTTGACGAAGATGGCGCCGAGTGCGAGGATCACGGTGACGGCAAGGACTGGGTTCGACACAAGTTGGCCGAGGAAGGTTGAGAACGTTACGTCCATGTATGGGCTTTCTCGAAGTTTGCAGACACGTTACAAAAACATGATAAATCGTATCACCTCCTGTGGGCTTCTTTACCGAGTTCTGATGGGAGAAGTGAATTTTTTGGCACTAACATTGAATATTAGCCCTGTTGACCGCGGGTGTTCTTTTTGCTAACACGTCGTGCGGACGTGCACATGCGGTCCGACACGCCAAAACCACAGCCTGTTCGCTTTACAATATACAAACATGCGTTCGATAATAGGAGCATGGAATATCGACAGACAGATGGCAAAACTCGGCGCGTGCACAAGCAGTATGTGGACGTCGTGGCCCGCATCCTCGCGGGCGGACAAGTCGTGCCGGTCACCGTCTGCTGGGTCGACGGTCGCTGCTTTACGATTGACGAGATTGTCTCGTCCACGGGCTTTGGCTTAACGGTCCACGGTGTTCGTACGGCAACGTATAAAGTTCGTTTTGGCGGGCATGCGACCGAGTTGTATCTGGAGGACCAGGCGCGCGAACGGCCGGACGGCTCGCAGGCCCACGTGATGCGTTGGTGGGTCTGGGCGTTTGACCGCACGCTCGAGGGCGAGCGCCGTAGGTAGGGACGCACGGCGTTCGGGTACAATGGTAGGAATCTTGTCATCTGCTGCGCCGTCATTCGCGGCGCTTTTTGAAAGGACGAAGCTATGAACGATATCCAGGGCTATCAGAACGGCCCCGTCGAGACCGGCGCAAGCCGCGCCAAGGAGATGTCGCCGCGCGCGTACAATCTCGCCATGTCTGCCCTGATCTTCTTGGGCTTTTGCGCCATGGGCGCCGGCGCCTACTTTACGAGCACCATGTCGTTTGCGCGCATGATGATGAGCGGGGCCGCCCTGCCGCTGGTTTTTGGCTCGTTTATCCTGACCATTGTCGGCATCGTCATGATGTCAGCTGCCGCCAGCAAGCAGTCCGTGGGCCTGTCCCTTGTGGGCTACGTAATCTTTGCGAGTACCTTTGGCCTGACCGCGTCGTTTGGCCTTGCCAACTACGACCTGCCCACCATCAACACTGCCTTTATCGCCACGGCCGCCATCACCTTTGTCTTTGGCGCCTTGGGCGTGACGTTCCCCAAGTTTTTCCAGCGCGTATATGGCATCGGTTTTGGCATTCTGCTCGCCACTATTCTGGTTGAGATCGTGCTGATGTTCATGGGCGTCTCGCAGACCATCACCGACCTGATCGTGATCGTGGTGTTCGCCGGCTTTATTGGTTACGACACCTATGTTGCCACGACGGTGCCACCCACGCTGCCCAATGCGGTGCTCATGGCGTCCAACCTGTTCGTGGACATTATCAACGTGTTCCTGCGCATCCTGAACATCCTCGGTCGTCGCGACTAGCGCGGGGGATTGCAGCGTTTCTTGTCGGACGCGGTAAAACGATGCGAAAGGCGGTCCTGCGGGGCCGTCTTTTTTGTGCGCGGCGGGGTATCATGGATGGGAAAAAGCCGATAGCGGCAGCGACAGGAAAGGTGACCACTTATGGCAGACGTCGACAACAGGAACCGTAACCGCAGGCCCAACCGCGCGGGACAGCCCAACCCCAAGCGCGAGGCCCGCGCCAAGGCCGCCGAGCGTCACGTGGCAACTGTGTCCGAGGCGTGTGCCAAGGATATCGAGCGCTCGCTTGCCGGCGTTCGCGAATTCGACGGTATGCCTGCCGGCTTTGTCGCGGCGATGAAGGCCAAGGCCCAGAAGGCAGCGGCTGCCGAGGAGCCGGTTGCCGAGGAGTCTGAGTCCGCTGAGGTTGCGTCCGCCGAGGCTGAGGTTGCGTCCGCCGAGGCTGAGGTTGCGGCTGAACCTGCGCCCGCAGAGGAGACCGACGAAGTCGAGTCCGCGCCTGCTGCTGAGGAGCCCGCTCCGGTCCTGCCCGAGGTCACTGTGCTTGATGCCTCCGCCACGCAGGCAATCCTCGATAACGGTCGCGGCTATGCGCAGTTCTGCGACATGGCCGTGCTCGCCTTTGCCTCGTTTACCAATCCGGGCGGTGGATATATTCAGGGTTATCTGGGCCAGGAGGCCATGCTGTGCGCCGATTCGTATCTGTACAACGTTCTCGATAAGCAGCGTAAGTGGTACGGCGAGAACCGTCGCCGCAACATCAACTGCGAGCTCTACCGCAACCGTGCGCTGGTGGTGCCTGCGGTGCGCTTCGACCGCAACCACGTGCATGCATACGCCGACGTGATCGTGGCCGCCGCGCCCAACGTTAGGCGCGCCCGCCAGGAGTATCGCGTGAGCGACGATGCTCTGCTGGATGCCCTGCGCGACCGCATCCGCTTTGTCCTTGCCATCTGCGATGAGCTTGGTCGCGAGAAGCTCGTGCTGGGTGCTTGGGGCTGCGAGAACAACGGCTTTGATGCCGAGGCCGTGGCCGAGCTCTTCCGCAAGGAGCTCGCGTCGGGCGACTTCAAGGTCAAGCAGGTCTTCTTTGCCGTGCCCTCTACGCGCTGGGATGAGGACTTTGCCAAGTTCGAGCACGTGCTGGCAAACTTCCCCGAGCGCAACGAGGAGTCCTATGCCCAGGTTGCCGCCCGCGCCGCAGCTGCTCGCGCCGCCGAGCAGGCCCAGACAGCAGTCGAGGATGATGAGGACGAGGATGACTGGCGCAAGTACCTGTAAGCGGTGCGCGCGATGTGATATGCCAAGCCGACGGGAGGGGTTGCCCCCGTCGGCTTTTTACTGAATGAGGAGCTCAAGATGAAAAACGTTCTGTGCTTTGGTGACAGCAACACCTATGGTTACGATCCGGCGGGCATGCGCGACGGTACCGCGGTGCGCTATGCGCAGGATGTGCGCTGGTGTGGCGTGGTCCAACGTGACTTAGGCGAGGGCTGGCATGTAATTGAAGAAGGCCTCAACGGCCGCACGACGGTACGCGACGACATGTGCCATCTGGACACTAACCTCAACGGCATTCGCGCGCTTCCGATGCTGCTCGAGGCTCATAAGCCGCTGGACGCCATTGTGACCATGCTGGGCACCAACGACTGTAAGACGGTCTTTAACGTGACAGCTTCCGATATCGCCCGTGGCGCCATGGCGCTGATTCGCGCCGTCCGCGCGTTTCCGTGGACCGACGCTGCGCCTTGCCCGCGCATCCTGCTGATGGCTCCTATCAAGATCAAGCCGCAGATCGCCGATGTATATATGACCGATTTTGACGAGCGTTCCGTCGAGGCCTCGGAGCATTTTGGCGAGTACTACGCGCACGTGGCCGAGCAGTTTGGCTGCGACTTTTTGAATGCCGCCGAGTTTGCCGAGCCGGGCGATATCGACTACCTGCATATGATGCCCGAAAGCCACGAGAGCTTGGGACATGCCGTGGCAGCCAAGCTCCAAGAGATGCTCGGTGAGTAGCGCGACCCCAAGCCACCGCAAAGGGGACAGGCACCTTTGTGGTGGTTTTGCCCGGGTAAACGAACGGATTGGCTGCCATATGGGCATGGACGAGCTCATCGACCTCTTTGCCGAGGGCGATGAGCTCGTCTCCAATACCGCTTTTGAGGATTTGGATCTTGCCTGCGACGTGGCGAACGGCGCGACCTTCGATGGCGTCGTGTTCCGATCTTGCGAGTTCGATAGCGTTGACTGGAGCGGCTCGACGTTTCGCGACGTGGTGTTTCGCGGTTGCCGCTTTATCCGCTGCAACATGGAAGGCTGCTGGCTCAACCGCTGCGACTTCGTTGACTGCTCGGCGCCGGGGCTCAACTTGCTCAGGGCGCGTCTGTCGAGCGTGTCGTTTACATCGTGCGATTTGAGCTATGCGAACCTTTCGGAGGGACGCATTGGCCCCATGGCTGCGCGTGACACGCGTTTGACCGAGGCCGCACTCCAGGGGGCAAAGCTGGGGCAATTGCGCTTGGACGGCTGCGACCTGACGCGAATCGATGTGTTCAAGACGCCGCTTTCCGGCGTGGATGTATCGTGTTGTACGTTCGCGGCTCCTGTCGTCTCGGGCGACTACCATGAGCTGCGTGGCCTGACGGTTAATGCCGAGCAGGCGTTGGCACTCTCGGGCCTGCTCGGCATCCAGCTCGCCGACGAATAGGCGCCCCGGTCCTTTGCTCGACCGCTATCTAAAATCAAACCGTCGCAACATCCGATGATTTTTCGCGTTTGCACGATTTTCATCGAATGTTGCGACGGTTTTTGATGCAAGGTAGCCTGTCTCTTTTTGGCAGGTTACTGGCTATTTAGTACTGCCACATGTGGTTGACGGGGCCAGAGCCTTTGCCCATGTCAAAGCCGGCGGCGAGAGCGCCCGTTAGGTAGGCCTTGCCGGCGTTGACGGCGTCGGCAAGATCCATGCCCTGAGCCAGCGCGCAGGCGATGGCGGACGAAAGCGTGCAGCCGGTGCCGTGTGTGTTGTCGGTCTCGATGCGCTTGTGGCGGAACCACGTGGTGAGCGGATCGCCCAGATGGTTGCCCTCGTCATCGAGTGGCGCGGGTTCGGCCAATACATCGTTGGCCTCGTTGACAAGATGCCCACCCTTAACGAGGGATGCGCAGCCAAAGCGGCGGGCGAGGAGCATGGCAGCATTTTGCTGCGTGCGCTCGGAGTCGACCTCGTAGTCGAGCAGGGCCATGGCCTCGGGAATATTGGGCGTGATAACCGTCGCCAGCGGGAACAGGCGGCGGGTGAGCGCCTCGGCGGCATCTTCGGCAATCAGCCGTGCGCCCGAGGTGGCTACCATGACGGGGTCGACGACCACGTTTGTCGCGTTCCAGGCGCTCAGGCGGTCGGCGATAACCTCGATAATCTCGGCAGAGGAAACCATGCCGATCTTGACGGCGCTGGGGCGGATATCGTCAAATACGGCGTCGATCTGCGCAGCGACGATATCAGGGGAGATATTCTGCACGGCGGTGACACCGAGCGTGTTTTGTGCGGTGATGGCGGTGATGGCCGTCTCGGCATACAGGCGGTGCGCCGTGATGGTCTTGATGTCGGCCTGAATGCCGGCGCCACCGCTGGAATCGGATCCTGCGATGGACAGGACGGCAGGTACCTTACTGCGATCCATGTTTGCTCCCTTGTTCGGTCGGAATCAAATGGGTCTTTAAGCCAGCATTATAAAGATGCCCGGGCCGACTTCTATGTCGAACCCGGGCGGGCGATGCAATCTTTACGCAAATGTAAGCAAATGTTCACACGTCAACAATTGACGAACACCATGTTACCGATTGTGGCTCCGGTGACGAGTTAGTCCTCCATGCCGAGGTCGATCGTCGTGCCTTCGAACACCTTGTTAACGGTGCGGACGGCGCACATCTTGCCGCACATGGTGCAGGTGCCCTCGGTGGCGGCGGGGGATTCTTCATAGCGTTTCTTGCCGGTGACCGGGTCGAGAGCACACTTCCACATGGCATCCCAGTCGAGCTTGCGGCGTGCCTGGCCCATCTTGTCGTCCATGTCGCGGGCGTGCGGCACCTTCTTGGCGATATCGGCGGCGTGCGCGGCAATCTTAGTGGCCATGAGGCCATCGAGCACGTCCTGGGCGTTGGGCAGGCACAGGTGCTCGGCCGGCGTCACGTAGCACAGGAAGTCGGCACCGGAGCTGGCGGAGATGGCGCCGCCGATGGCAGCGGTGATGTGGTCGTAACCCACGCCGATATCGGTCACCAGCGGCCCGAGCACATAGAACGGGGCATTGTGGCACAGGCGCTTCTGCAGTTTCATGTTGGCGGCGATCTCGTCGAGCGCCATGTGACCCGGGCCCTCGACCATGACCTGGACGCCGGCGGCCCAAGCGCGCTTGCACAGCTTGCCCAGCTCGATCATCTCAGCGGTCTCGGTGGCATCGTTGGAGTCGTAGAGGCAGCCCGGGCGGCAGGAGTCGCCGAGCGAAATCGTCACGTCGTACTCGTGGCAAATCTCGAGCAGCTCGTCAAAGTACTCGTAGAAGGGGTTTTCGTTGCCGGTGACCTCCATCCAGCCAAACAGCAGCGAGCCGCCGCGACTGACGATGTTCATCAGGCGGCCGGTCTCCTTAAAGGTCTTGGTGACCGACTTGTTGATGCCGCAGTGGATGGTCATAAAGTCCACGCCATCCTCGGCGTGCGCGCGCACGACCTCGAACAGGTCGTCCTTGGTCAGCTTGACCAGCGGCTTTTCCATGTAGCCGATGGCGTCGTACATGGGGACGGTGCCCACCATGAGCGGCGTCTCGTCGATGAGCTGCTGGCGGAACTGGCGCGTCTTGCCCGAGTTGGAAAGGTCCATGATGGCGTCGGCGCCAAAGTCCTCGGCGATCTTGACCTTCTTCCATTCCTCGGCGGCATCGGCTTTATCGCCCGAGATGCCCAGGTTGACGTTGACCTTAGTAGACAGGCCCTCGCCGACACCAAAGGCGCGCATGCCTTTTTTGATGTGCACGATGTTGGCGGGAATGGCGATGCGGCCGTCGGCCACGCGCTCGCGGATGTACTCGGGGTCGCGATGCTCGCGCTCGGCGACTTCCTTCATCTGCGGCGTGATCTGCCCGGCGCGGGCGAAGTCGATTTGCGTGACGAGCTTGGGCTCGGTCTGTGTGCTCATTGGCACGGCTCCCTTCGTTGGCATTACCCATATCAGGTTTGCGGGTCAGGGCGGGCGCGCCCAGTCTCAGCCTGCCGTCTTGTCCTGCAAGCTCCCCGTTTATGTAATGGGCTCAAGTATAGCTCGAATGGGTACGATTGGCCTAACGAGCGTGCCTGTGGGGAGGCGAACATGGAAGACAAGCATCTATATCGAGAGACGCAATGGGATGTATCAGCCGAGGAAAGCCGTGCGCACCATGGCCTTGTCGCGATTGGTTTTGCGGTGCTTGCCGTGCTGGTGATTGCCTTTTGTATCTGGACGTTTGGCGGTCACGGCGGCGCTGCATGGGAGTTCGAGGCCGACGATGCCCTGCCGATCATGACAGTGAAGGTTACGGGCGGCAATACCGTTGCCGCGCCGGGCGACTATTGGTATTCGCGCGATGGATTTGTCCAGCTTCAGCTGAGCGGTGGGTCTATTCCTGGTGAGGAAATCGAACGCGTGACGTATGATGCGGCGCTCAAAACGCTGACGGTGAAGCTCAAGAATCAGGGCGACGTGCCTACGACTATGGATATCGCGCTGACGGAATGGCGCTTGGAGCCCCCATCGGGTGTTGCGGTGTCCGAGGTAGAGCACGTTAAGATTACCTACCAAGATGGCTCGACAAACGAAGTTGCCAAAGCCGACGGCTTGGCGGAATAGACGCCGTGCCTAGGCAGCACATTCAAAAGTAGCGGTGGTCCTACAAGGTCTGTTCGTTCAGGAAGACCAAAGTGTTCTTATTTGAAAGCTCGGGAAAGTGACGATAACCAACGTCAAACGCGGTGAGCCCGCTTACATCCTCGAGCTTGTTTTCTGCCATCCAGCGCACCATGGAACCACGTGCCTTTTTGCTGGCGGTCGAGCGCTGGATGGGCTTGCCGTTGCGGATGCCTTCGCCAAAGAGGCACGTGACGACCGTGGCGTCGCCCGCGAGATGGGGCAGAACGGCTTTGGCGTACTCTACGCTGGCGAGGTTGACGATCGTGGTGTTTGAGCCTGCCGGGGCGATAGCCCGCGCGAGCTTGTCGCTCCAAAACGCATAGAGGTCTCGGGCATCGTCAACGGCGAGCTTCGCGCCCATCTCCAGCCGATATGGTTCGACGGCATGAAAGGGGCGAACGCACCCGTAGAGGCCAGAGAGGATCCACAGGTGGCTTTGCAGCCATGCGAGCTGCGCGGAATCCATCACCTCGGGCGCCATGCTCTGGTATTGAATGCCGTGGTAGGACATGACGGCAGGGGAGAGGTGACAGGCGAGTGCGGGATTGTCGAGATCGCCGTTTTTCAGGATGGGCCCGAACTCATGCAGGGTGTTGAGGCAAGGCCCCAGCAGTTTGTCACTCACGTTCCATAGCGCCTGCAGGCTGTCGCTGCCTTCATTCCGCTCGATATCTAGCAGTGCGCGGTGGAGGCGAGCCGTCTCGCGCGCAAAGGGTGGAATGCCCAGGACTTCAAAAGCATCTTGGGCCGCGCGCATCTGCTTGGCGGGCGAAATGACGACCTGCAGCATGGACTCTCCTCTGCCAAAAAGGAAGTTGCGGTGGAATACGGTCTGTTTTGGCCGTTTATGGGCCAGGTTAGTCTGTATTTCACCGCAACTGATGAAGGGTTGGTTACGCGCGCTCGATGAAGGCCTTGTAGCCGCGATAGGCCTCGTAGATATCGGCCTTGTTAGCGACCTCCCACAGGGCGTGCATGGACAGGACGGCAACGCCAGAGTCGATGACGTTCATGCCGTACTTAGCCATGATGTATGCGATGGTGCCGCCGCCGCCCGCGTTGACGCGACCGAGCTCGCAGGTCTGGAAGTCCACGCCGGCCTCGTCCATGATGTCGCGGATGAGGGCCACATACTCGGCGTCGGCGTCGTTAGAGCCGCCCTTGCCGCGGCTGCCCGTGTACTTGTTAAAGCACAGGCCGCGACCCATAAAGGCTGCGTTCTTGGTTTCGAACTTGCCGGCGTAGCCCGGGTCGAAGCCGGCGGACACGTCGGAGGAGAGCATGCGGCTGTGGGCGAGCGCGCGGCGCAGCGCCAGCGGGCTATCCTCGCCGGCGAGCGTCATGATCTCGGCGACGGTGTTCTCGAAGAAGCGGCTCGTCATGCCGGTGGCACCCACGGAACCGATCTCCTCCTTGTCGACGATGAGTGTGATGCTCGTGCGCTCCACGTTGGCGACGTTGATCTGGGCGAGCATGGACGGATAGGCGCAGACACGGTCGTCGTGGCCATAGCCCAGAATCATGGAGCGGTCGAGGCCCATGTCGCGGGCCGGACCGGCGGGCACGACCTCGATTTCGGCGGAGAGGAAGTCCTCCTCCTCGACGTCGTACTGCTCCTTGAGGATGTCCAGGAACATCTGCTTGACGGGCTCCTTGGGAGCGTCCTTGTCGTCCTCGTCAAACTTGACGGGGCGGCCGCCCACGATCACGTCGAGGATCTCGGCGTCGACGGCGTCCTTGGCGGGCTTGGCCATCTGCTCGCTCGAGAGGTGGATCAGCAGGTCGGAGATGGTAAAGACCGGGTCGTCGGCCTTGTCACCGATGTTGATGTCGACGGTGGTGCCGTCCTTTTTGCAGATGACGCCCACGAGTGCGAGCGGGGAAGCGACCCAGTGGTAGCTCTTGACGCCGCCATAGTAGTGCGTGTCGAGATAAGCCATGTCGCCAGCCTCGAAGGCGGGGTTCTGCTTGAGGTCCAGGCGCGGGGAGTCGATGTGCGCGCCCGCGATCACGCAGCCGTGGTCAAGCGGCTGCT
>CALEXE010000036.1:0-3109 GCA_937925265.1 uncultured Collinsella sp.
CACTCGTTAAAAAGTTTTGAGAATATTTTATATTTTTGTTCATGTAATCACTCCTTCTTAATTACAAATTTTTAGCATCTAATTTATTGAGGTTTTTCGCCTCGGATGCATTTAAATCCTCCAATAAGAGCGTTTTTTGGCGATTATTCTCGAGAATTGTCTCCTTCCGATTATTTGCTTTTATCTTTTCGCTTTTCTCGTGCGACCGTCCGCCCATGCCAAGCAGAAAGCCGATTCCAATTAGCGTGGTTATTGCAAGAGGGAGAAATGGTTTAATCACATTAATAAAGCCAAAAAAGGGCTTTACTAGGTATGAGCAGTAGCCGCCGAGGTCGGGACTAAAAATAAGGGCTACAAATGCATACCCGCTGAAAATCGAACTAATAAACGAAGCGAAGATCGCCGTTACGAAGGCCAGTGCGATAATTCCTGCGGCAGATGTTGCGCCAAACAATAGGGCCGATAAGATGCCTGAAGATATATTGCCGGCCAGTCCACTTTCGTTGTAGTCGTTTGGAACGTCGGTCGGGACCAGTTTTTTTCTTTCTGAATTGACATAGCCTTCGAGAGCACGGATTGCGTTTTGCTGTACAAGCACTGATTTTTCTAAATTGTAGATTGATTTGACGTAGTTTCGCAGGTCGTTCCCCTGAACTTCCATATCTGACCTTCCTTGTTGTAATATATCCCAACAGTAGCATTACTATATCACGTACGCTCTCTAGCATGGATAACAGCCAAAATGCGGGATATAGAGTGCTCGTAGGTCATAATTTAAAAAAGCTGAGAACGACCCAAGGGCTGTCGTTGCGAAAACTTGGCTATATGACCGGAATTGACTATGCGCATGTTCATTCAATCGAAACGGGCAATGCTAATCCGACAATTGGTACATTGATAAAACTTGCCGATGCATTGGACATCGACTTGAAAAGTCTATTAGACTCGAATTAGCAAGTCATTTAAAAGCCGAATGATTGATATCTGCCTGCTACAATGGAGCGAAATCTCCTATATAGCATCGAGCGGGGCATCACATCGACTGGGGAGGTACGCATATGTCGGGCACTCAGCATAAGATCGCTTCCGGCAAGCGCCTGGACGTCATTAGCTGGGACGAGTTCTTTATGAGCGTGGCCATCGCCGCGCAGCGCCGCAGCAAGGATCCCAACACGCAGGTGGGTGCGTGCATCGCCAGCACCAACCACCGCATCCTTTCGGTGGGCTACAACGGTACGCCCTCGGCGCTCAACGACGACTTTTTCCCGTGGGGTACGAGCGACGACCCGCTGCAGGACAAGCACAACTACGTGGTCCATGCCGAGGCCAACGCCGTGCTCAACTACCGTGGCTCGCTCAAGGACCTCGAGGGTTCCACGGTCTACGTCACGCTGTTCCCGTGCCACGACTGCGCCAAGATTTTGGCGCAGGTGGGCGTGGGCGAGGTTGTCTACCTGGACAATAAGTACGCCGACACCGATGATGGGCGCATCAGCCGCCGCATCCTCGACTCCTGTGGCATCAGCTACCGTCAGGTTATCGTCGATGTTCACATCGGCACCGAGGGGCAGGCTCAGCAGTAGCGCGTGGCAACGGCAGCTGGCGGCAAAACAGCTAAAAGAGCCCCGTCCCAAATTGACTACTCGTGAAAGTCGCGTCTGCGCGCATGGACGGCTCGTGAGCGGGTACATGGCTGTAGTAACATAGCTTCTGCCCGCGGGCGTGCCCGCGTTATTGTGAGAAAGGAGCCCCTGTGGCTGTTAACGAAGAGCTGCTTAAGAAGGTTCTTGAAGAGATTCGCCCCAACCTGCAGACCGACGGCGGCGATATGGAGTATGTGGGCGTCGACGACGAGGGCGTCGTCAAGCTGGAGCTGCAGGGCGCCTGCGCCGGCTGCCCCATGAGCTCGCTGACCCTGTCCATGGGTATTGAGCGCATCCTGAAGGAGCATGTGCCCGGCGTTACCCGCGTTGAGCAGGTCAATGCCTCTGGCGAGACCGACGACCTGTACGACGAGTACGCGCCGTTCTAAGATGCGAAAGCTGCGGACGGCATACTTCGCATAGACGTTACGCCCAAATATGCGGCTGCGAGCGCAAGGCCCGCGGTCGCATTTGTATGTAGGGAGTAGGAGGGTCGACATGCTCAACGACTTCTACCATATGCTTGATCCTGTCGCGATTTCGGCGGGCCCCATCACCATCTACTGGTACGGCCTGGCCTACGTGGTCGGCGCTCTGCTCACGGCGGTCGTCATGTACCGCACGCAGCGTCGCTGGGGCTTTAACATCACGATTGACGACCTGACGAGTGTCGTGGTCGGCGTGGTCTTTGGCCTCATTATCGGTGCGCGCCTGTTCTACGTTGTCTTTTACGGTGATGGCTACTACTGGGCGCACCCGCTCGAGATCTTTGCCACCAACGAGGGCGGCATGAGCTTCCATGGCGGCTTGGTGGGCGGCATTATCGGCGGCATCATCGTGTGCCGCATGTATAAGCTCGACGCATGGACTTTGGCAGACCTTGCCGTCATCGGCGCGCCGCTGGCCCTGTGCCTGGGCCGTTGTGCCAACTTTGTCAACGGTGAGCTGTGGGGCAAGCCGACCGATCTGCCATGGGGCGTGGTCTTTGGCGGGACTGCGGGCGAGATGCCGCGTCATCCCTCCCAACTCTACGAGGCATTTCTTGAGGGCATCGTGCTCTTTTGCATTCTGCAGGTGCTCAGCCGTAAAAAGCCGCTGCTGCCTCAGGGTACGTTTATGGGCGTGTTCGTGATGGGATACGGCATCGTCCGCTTCCTCGTCGAGTTCGTGCGCGTGCCCGACGCCCAGCTTGGCTATCTGCTGGGCGGCGTCATCACGATGGGGCAGCTGCTGAGTCTTCCGCTCGTGATCGCCGGCCTGGCGCTCATCATCTTCGCGCGACACCGCAACCGTCCCCAGCGCATCTACCTCGACGCCTAACCACCACAAAGGGGACACAGGCACCTTTGTGGTGGTTTTGCTGAGTTTGATAGGTTTCTAGAAAGGCTTTCGGACTGTGAAGGATTCCGATCTCTCCACAACGGCTGCGCGCGACGCTGCCCGCATCGTCTGGTTTAAGCGCTACC
>CALEXE010000037.1:0-1145 GCA_937925265.1 uncultured Collinsella sp.
ACGAGGTTGACCGCACCCGGGGTACGCGCGGCGCCTATATCCTCACGGGTTCCGCCACGCCTGCGTTTGGCTCAAAGGCGGAGGCGCCCGCGCATAGTGGAGCCGGCCGCATCGGCCGCGTCCGCATGCACCCCATGACGCTTGCCGAGACAGGCGAGTCCAACGGCAAGGTGAGCCTGGCGGGCTTGTTTGAGCATCGTTTTGAGCCCTGTCGGTGCAATGGCGATACACCGGGGCTTGTCGAAGCCGCTTGCCGCGGCGGCTGGCCCGAGGCGATCGATATGGTTTCGGCTGACGCCCAGCTCATCGCCCGCGAATATCTCAACACCACGTTTTCGAGCAGCTTTCCGGCGGTCGGTCTCGACCCCGATATTGCTCGTCGAGTCTCTGCATCGATCGCGCGCAATCTGGGACAGGCAACCACGTATAAAACGATTCTTATGGATATGTTCGGTGCCGAGGAGGAGCCCGCAGCGTTTGCCGACGAGACCAAGGTGCGTAGGTACCTGGATGCCCTCAAAGGCATGTTCATTCTCGAGGAGGTCCCCGGTTGGGTTCCCGCCGCGCGCGACAAACGACGCTTTACCGTCAAGCCCAAGCGCTATCTGGCAGATCCGAGCCTTGCTTGCGCCTTGCTAGGTATGTCCTTGCAGGCGCTGCTTGCCGACTGGCAGACATTTGGTCTGGTGTTTGAGAATTTGGTCATACGCGACCTTTCGGTCTACGCACGTTCGCTCGACCTGCTGGATAGCACGCCCGTGCGCTATTATCGCGACGATTCGGGCCTTGAGTGCGATGCTATCGTGCAGCTAGCCGACGGACGGTGGGCCGCCTTTGAGATTAAGGTGAGTGAAGATAAAGCGAGCGCCGGCGTCGAGAGCCTCAAGCGCGTTCGCAAGAAGGTCTGTGGAAATCCTCGTTCACGCACACGCGAACCGGAGTTTATGGCCGTGATTGTGGGGGTGGGTGAGTACGCCCGCGAGGTCGAGGACGGTATCTACGCGATACCCGTGCGCGCGTTGGGGTGTTAAGGGGCGGCACGCCGTGTGCCCGCTGCCCGGTGCTGCGGATTGGTGCAAGTGGTCAGGTTTGTTTGCACCATGTCCTTGGCATATGGAAGAAGCTGCTATTCGTAATCTTTAAGA
>CALEXE010000038.1:0-13819 GCA_937925265.1 uncultured Collinsella sp.
TTGCCTAGGTCGTGTAGCGCTCGCGGTAGGTGTTGCGCTTGGGTGCGGAGCCGTGGCTGCCGTGGTGACGCGTACGGGTCGCGGTGTTAGTCGCCGGCGCGGCGCCGCGTTTGGAGCTGGCCTGCTTGGGCGGGATACCGCCGTCCTTGAGGATCTGCACCTCTCGGTCGGTGAGCTCACGCCACGAGCCCTTGGCCACATCCTTGAGCTCCAGGCCGGCAAAGTTGCAGCGGTGCAGACGGATCACCGGGTGGTGGATCTTGCTCAGCATGCGCTTGACCTGGTTCTTGCGGCCCTCGCGAATGATGACCTCAACGGCGGTGGTGCCGGGCTTGACGCCCTGCGGAGCCACGGCCTCGGCCTCGCGCGCGTTGATGACGCGGCAGATTGCCGGCTGGCACAGGCCGTCGTCGAGCTCGATGCCGCGACGGAGTGGTTCCAAGTCGCGATCGGTCAGTTGGCCGTCCACGAGCGCCTGGTAGGTCTTGTAGACGTGCTTGCTTGGGTGCAGCAGATCCTGCGACAGGTCGCCGTCGGTGGTGAAGAGCAAAAGGCCCGTGGTGTCGCGGTCCAGGCGACCCACCGGGAAGAGCCCCGGAAAGCGGTCGCGCGGGACCAGGTCGGCCACGCAAGGGCGTTCCTGCGGATCGCTCATGGTGGTGAGGTAGCCGGTCGGCTTGTAGAGCATCAGGTACACGGCGCCCTGGTTGAGTTTGACGGGCATGCCGTCGACTTCGATGTGATCGTGGTCGACATCGACCTTGGTGCCCAGCTCGGTCGCGATCTGGCCGTTGACGGTCACGCGGCCGGCGGTCATCAGATCTTCCGAGCCGCGGCGGCTTGCCACGCCCGCGCGCGCCAAAAAGCGCTGCAGGCGCATGGTGTGCGGGTAAACGGGCTGTGCGTCGCCTGCGGGCATTGTGGCGCCCGTGGCGCTTGCGATGCGCGTCTCCTCTGCTTCGTTAGTCCTCGTCATGCATGTCCTCCGAGGTGTCACCGGCGGCCAGCAGCTCCTCGCCATCGGTGACCTCAACATCGGTATCGATCAGTTCGCGCTCTTCGTCCAGGTCCTCGGCCTGTTTCTCGAGCGTAGACTGAATGCTGCGACCGCTCAGGCGCTCGCGGATAAACTGGCGCGACTGCTCGTCGGGGGCAAACTGCTCCAGATCGGGCAGGTCGCGGGTGGAGCGCAGGCCGAACTTTTCCAAGAAGGCGTTGGTCGTGCCGTAGATGATGGCCTGACCGCGCTCGGGGTCGCGGCCGAGCTCGCGCACTAGGCCTTTGTCCACGAGCGACGCGATGACGCCGTCGGAGTTGACGCCGCGGATGCCCTTGACCACCTCGCGCGTGACGGGCTGGTGATAGGCGATGACGGCCAGGGTCTCGAGCGCCGCCTGCGACAGCTTTTGGGTATCCCAGCTCAGCACATAGGCCTCGACCACGTCGTGGTAAGCGGGGTGCGTAAACAGGCGCCAGCCACCGGCGACCTCGCGCAGCTGAAAGCCGCGATTGGCCTCCTCATACTCAACCTTGAGCTCGGCCAAAAGCGACGCGCACTCGCCCGGGGCGATATCCAGCGCACCTGCCAGCACGGGCGCGCTCACGGGGTCGCTCGACACCAGCAGTAGCGCCTCGAGGGCACCTTTGAGGCTGTTTGCCTCCAGCGTGGAAAGGGTTGACATGGTTGGTCGCTCCTATTCGGTGAGCTCGGGGCCCTCGCCGGGCACGTATGCCTCGGCGCCCTCGACGCGGTTGATTTGAATGGTTCCGAAGATCTCGTCCTGACTTAGCGTGAGCGAGCCGCGTTTGGCGAGCTCAAGCATGGCCAGGAAGGTGACGACGAGCTGCTCGGTGGTGGCGTCGCCGTCCAGCAGCTCGCGGAAGGTGCAGGTCTGGTGCGCCATGGTAAAGCGGTCGACTGAGGCCACGGTCAGGTCGAGCGGCACGCGATGCGGTGCCACGTGCTCGGCCTCCAGCAGGAAGGTCTGGCGCTTGCCGTCCAGGTCGGCGCAGATGACGGCGAGGCCGCGCAGGGTAATACCGGCAAGGTAGTCGGGCATAAGGCCCAGAAACTCGGGGTCGGGGCCGGCCACGCGCGGATGCATGCGGCTCTCGGCCTGCATGCGCGCGCCAAGGGCCGCTGCCGCGCCCTTAAACTGCTTGTAGGCAATCAGACGCTGAATCAGGACCTCGCGCAGGGCGTCGCCGTCGAGCGCGCTGAGTTCCTCGAGGTCTTCGTCGTCATCGTCGTCTGTCTTGCGCGGGGCCTCCTGGGGCACCAGCGAGGCGGCCTTGATGTCCAAAAGGGTTGCTGCGACCAGCAGAAAGTCGCTCGCCACGTCCAGGTCCAACGCCTCGATGCGCTCGGCCTCGGCCAGGTATTGCTCGGCCACCTCGCTAATGGAGATGGCGCCGATATCAACTTTTTGGCGGGTTACCAGCTGCAGCAGCAGGTCGAACGGTCCGCTGTAGACCTGCGTCGACACGCGATACGACATCTTCGACCTCCTTTGACGGCGCCTTCGCGGCGCGGTTTGGGTGCATGTTGCGACCGTTTTGCACGGTCGACCTGTAAGTTTACCTTAGATGCCGGCGATTGCGAAGTTGAGCAGCCACTCGGCCAGCGGATACACGGTAACGTCGAAATACCGGCCGATCACGTCGATGCCGGTCCACATGGGCAGTAGATACAGCACCAGGATGAGGATGGGCATGGCGTATTGCTGCAGGCGATAGTAGTTGGCAAGCGCCTTGCCCTTGAGGAACGGCACGATAATCGACGAGCCGTCGAGCGGCGGGATCGGGATAAGGTTAAAGAACGCGAGCGACAGATTGACCACGATAAAGGTGGCGCCGAAGTTCATGATTTGGGATGCCACGGCAAAGGACATGCTGGTGTAGAGGTTGCCGTATGCCGAGTGCATGAGGGCGGTGGCAAGGCATGCCAACGTGATGTTCGATGCGGGGCCGGCCACGCTCACCAGGACCTCGTCGCGCTTGGGGTGCTTGAGGTTGTTGAGGTAGACGGGCACGGGCTTGGCAAAGGCGAACACCGGGCCGCCGGCGGCGAGCATCAGCAGCGGCAGGAGAATGGTGCCAAACGGGTCGATATGGTTGAGTGGGTTGAGCGAGACACGGCCACGCGAACGGGCCGTCTTGTCGCCGAGCGCCCAGGCCGCGGCGGCGTGTGCGCTCTCGTGGATCACGATACCGACGATGACGGCAACGGCGCTGGCGAGCAGGTTCATGAGGTAGCTGCTGGACATGTCACTCCCCTAGCGGACGCGGCGCGAGGCGCGCGTGAGCAGGTAGTCAACCACAAACAGGATGACGGCCACGATGGCGTAATCTAAGCGGAACACGCCGCCAAAGGGCGATGTGATGACGCCGTAGCCGGCGATGGCGCTCGGCAGTGCGCGCGAAAGCTCGACGACAAAGCCTACGATCTGCAGCTTGGCGGTGAGGCCGCTAAAGCACAGCAGCACGGTCATCGCGCTCATAAAGATGCCGCAGATGCGACAGGCGATGGCGATGATGCTCATCGCCACGGCAGCGGCCTTACGAGAGTTCACGCGTGGTCTCCTCTTCGATCTGGGTGGAAAGCTCCAGCCATTCGTCCTCGAGCTTGGGCAGCTCTTGCTTAAGACCGTTATATTCCCCCAGTGCGGCGTTGAACTTGTTCTGATCGGCATAAAGCTCTTCGCTTGCCATCAATTCCATAAGCTCGTCATAGCGTGCGCGCTTTTTGTCGAGCTCTGTCTCGATCTTCTTGAGCTGGTTGCGCACGCCCTTGAGCTTTTTATTGAGCGCTGCGCGGGCTTGGGCCTCGGCGCGCTTTTGCTCCTTGGTCTTTTTGCCCTCGGCAGGCTTAGGCGCCGCGGCGGGACTGCTGGCCTGGACGGCGTTGGCGGGCTTGGCGCTCTTGCCTGCAGCCGGCTTGCTCTCCGTGGGCGCCTCGGCGGCGGCGCGGGCTGCGAGGTCTTCGCGCTTGTAGAGGTAGTAATCGTAGTCGCCGTCGTAGACCGTGACCTTGCCGTCACGGATGTCGATGATACGGTTGGCCACGGCGCGCACCAGGTGCTCGTCGTGGCTGATCAGCACGATAGTGCCGGGGAAGTTTTGCAGGGCGTTCTCGAGCATGTCCACCGAGTCGATGTCCAGGTGGTTGGTGGGCTCGTCCAGGCACAGGAGCGCCTCGGGGGCCACGAGCATTTTGGCGAGCGCCAGGCGCGCCTTTTCGCCGCCGGAGAGGACGCGGACCTGCTTTTCGATTGCGTCGTTGTCGCTAAACAAGAAGGCGCCCAGCAGGCTGCGCTGTTGGGGCACAGTCCACTTGGGCGTGACGGTGTCGATCTCTTGCAGGACGGTATTAGACTCGGTCATGCCCTCGAGCGCATGCTGGGCATAGTAGGCGACGCCCACGTTGGTGCCCAGGTCGCGCGTGCCGGTAGTGGGCGGCTCCAGGCCGGCGAGGATCTTCATGAGGGTGGACTTGCCGGCGCCGTTGGGGCCGACGAGCGCCACGTGCTCGCCGCGGTAGAGTTTGAGATCGATGTCGCTGTAGATGTGCTTGTTGCCGTAGGACTTGGACACGCCCTCGAGGCCCACGACCATGTCGCCGGAGCGCGGCGGGTCGGGGAACTTAAAATCGATGTGTTTGTGGCCCTCGGGCAGGATGACGAGCTCCTTTTTGATCTGCTCGATCTTGCGGATGCGCTCCTGCGCCTGGGCGGCCTTGGTGGGCTTGTAGCGGAACTTGTCGACGAAGACCTGCATATGGGCGATGTCGCGCTCCTGCGCGGCACGCTTGGCGCGCATCTGCTCCAGGTTGTCCTCGCGCTGCTTGAGGTAGCTGCTGTAGTTGCCGGTGTAGGTGGTCACGCGGCGGTTCTCGAGCGCTGCGACGTGGTCGACGCAGGCGTCCATGAAGGCACGGTCGTGGCTGACGATGAGCACGGCGCCGTCGTAGTTGGCGATAAAGCCGCGCAGCCACTGGACGCTCTCGAGGTCCAGGTGGTTGGTGGGCTCGTCCAGCAGCAGCAGATCGGGGTGGCGCAGGAAGAGCTTGGCCAGCGCGATGCGCATCTGCCAGCCGCCAGAGAACTCGGAGCACGGGCGCTCAAAGTCGGTAACCTTAAAGCCCAGGCCGGACAGGATCTTGCGGGCGTTGCTCTCGAGCTCGTAGCCGCCCAGGTGCTCAAAGCGGTCTTGGACCTGGCCGTACTCGTTAAGGAGTGCGTCGACATCCTTGCCCTGCTCGGAGAGCTCGGTGATCTGGGCCTGCAGCTCGTTAGCGCGCTCGCCCATGCGGCGGATTTCTTTAGCGGCGGCCATGACCTCGGCGAGGATTGTGGTGTCCTTGTTCTCCAGGTTGGTTTCCTGCTCGAGGTAGCCCACCTGGCAGTCCTTGGCGTACTGGACCTGGCCGGCGTCGGGGCTGTCGATGCCCATGATGATCTTGAGCATGGTGGTTTTGCCGGCGCCGTTGGGTCCTACGAGCGCAAAACGCTCGCCGGGGTTGATCTGGAAAGACGCGCCGCTAAAGAGGACGCGCGCGCCGAAGCTTTTTTCGATCTTGTCGACCAGGAGGATCATGGTGCCGCCTTTGACCTTGTGTGCCTATATGAAAAAAGGCCCCAACTTGCGTTGGAGCCTCATTCAATGCTCGGGTGGAGACGAGGGGGATCGAACCCCTGACCTCTTGACTGCCAGTCAAGCGCTCTCCCAGCTGAGCTACGCCCCCGTGCGCAGAAGTACTATACGGGAACTCGGACGACGATGCAAGGACAAATTTGGAAAACTTTCGCCCGGCGGGCGGCGGCGTTGCCGCCGTCCTCCTCCCCGGCGCCCTTGGGACATCTCGAATCCCGCCGTCCGCCGCTTATCGCCTCCACAGCGCGGCCCGCCATCCGCCCTACGGCCATCCCGCCGGCGCCGGGCCCATTATCGGGTCCAACCGCGCTCCCGCCGGCCCGGCGATTTCAAAACCATGCCGGTTTACGGGGCCAGGCCGGGAACCCCCGAGCATGCCGCAATCGGTAAAATCAAAACCGCAGGTAGACGACTTGTGCATACCGTGAAATGCAGGGTATGGACGGCCGGTCCGGGTCCAGCCCCGTAATCCGACATAGTTTTGAAATGACACTAATTCACTGGCATGCAAACTAGGTCGTTCCAGCACCTTGACGCCGTCTAATTTCCGATTTCCAACCAGTTACACAAAACATTTGCTCGCAGTCGCGTCTCGGCGCACTTCATTGCCTCGGATTTGGCTTTATATCGAATCCCCAAACGGCTGCAAACGCCTTTGACTATGATGTCTAACCGCATTTTGTCGTTTAGCATATCGTGGGTTACCAGGAAAACGTCGAAACCCATGCTCTGGAGCGCAGTCATACGCTCCGCATCGTGGTCAAGTACCGCGCCTGACCCATGGATGACCTCACCTTGGATCTCGATAATTACCGTCTTCATAAGGATTGGGTTTACAATCACGATGTCGCCGTAGCAAACCTTTTGACCTGCGATGCTTTGGGCTGCCTCGGATAAAGGGGTTAAATCGTTGAGGTACACGTATCTGAATCCTGAACCACCTAGACGTCGAGAACGACTTAGGAGCAGGACCCCCGCGACCTCGAGTGGAGATGCAGCAATGCCGATAACCTGCTGAGCGGCATCATAAAACTGCTTTCCCCACATTTGACTTTTGACCTTGTCGGCGAAACGATGCAGGTCGCTCAGTTCGATGAGCGGCTTTCTCATCCAAAGAGAAGTACCTTTGAGTTTCGTAACCTCTCTTCCATCCTCACGCTTGCTTGTTTGGCCATCACTATCTGGGTCCTTTACGGTTGCGCGGGCATAAACTCGTTTCCAGGGAACCTCGTCTTCGCCCTCTCCAAGTTCGAACAGATCCTGCGTTCTGGAATTGCGATTCTTCTCTACCGCCAGTTTTAACTGCATTTCGGCAGCGGGAGCCGGCTGGAAAACAGAAAACCAGCCGCAAAGTTCGTACATGGCCAGTACGAGGTCTATTTGCGATACAAAGCGTGTCATTGTAAATAACGTGTTTAGCGGATTGGTGACACTAAAGCCTAAATGAGTGTCGATTGTTGTGCCGGCATCCGATGCCCCATCCCAGCGAATAGTAGAGCGCAATCCCGAGTGGTGATTACAACAACCTGGCGAAGCAACAGCGATAATCGGGGTTTTGAGTACGTCGGTCACGAAAGGGGCTTGGGATAGAGCTCGCCAGCCGTCTTCGGAGTTGGGTAGGCGCGGGTAGAGTTCGCGCACCTGCGGTGGGCAGCGCCAGTAGCGGAATGCGGTGTTTGCGCAGACGATTTCGTCCATTTGCGCCTCCCCTGGTATCGGCCGTAGGCCGTGCGGATTGCGGGCATGGCCGATTATCTACCGGGGCATCATGCGGGTAAGTACCGGAAGCAAACCAAAAGCTTGACGAGTTCCTCCGAAAAACCGTCGTGTGATAGAAATCCGCTGGAAGGCGCTCTGGGCATGTGGTCCTTGTCTCCACATTTGCGCTCGGGTCACATGGGGAATTCAGTGAAAATACGCATGCGTTATATGCAAAACGGGCAATGGCGTCAGCAAAAAGGGTGCGATAAATAGACGCCTTAGACGACTACGATTTATTGTTGGCGTCACTATTGATGTTACCCTTGGTGTCAAAATGAAAAAAGGTCAGAGACATTACACCTCTGACCTGCGGTTTTGATGGTGGGCGATACAAGATTCGAACTTGTGACCCCATCCGTGTGAAGGATATGCTCTACCCCTGAGCCAATCGCCCGTCGCCTTTCGGCAAAAGAGATACTATCATAGCCGCGCGTGGTTTACCAAGAACTTTTTGCCCCCGATTTTAAATTCGTGGGCGCAAACCGCGCCGCCGCAATCAGGGCAGCCGACAAACCACCAGCTAAACCGCCCTTTATCGCTTGATCCACGAAGTCTCAGGGCGGCAGATAAGTCGCGCGTTGTTGTACGCCATGTCGAGCGTGAGACAGGTGCGCGCGGCATAGAAGCCGTCCTCGCGCTGGATGGTCAGCGCCAGCTCGGGCTTGTCGCCGGTCAGGCACGGCGGCAGCAGCAGCTGGATTCGGCCGCCGTAGAACTGCGGCACCGCGAGCGTGTAGTTGGCGGCGGCGCGGCGGGCGGCCTCGACGACAGCGCCCTCAAAAGCGCGGCGCAACAGCAGCGAGTTGTCCTCCCCCATCAGGCTGGCGGGGATGCGCGTCAGGTTCTCCTCGTCGCCCAGAATGTGGTCGATGTTGGAGCGGATGGGCAGGCGGTAGTCAAAGACCAGCTCGGAGGGGTCCTCGGCAAAGCGCACGCGGCACGGCAGGTACTCAAACGAGACCAGCATGGGGTCGCTTTCCTTAAAGAAACCCTTTAAAAACCAGCGCTGGCGCGCATCGGGCTTGGTGTTTGGCTCAAACAGACCGTAGATGGTCTCGTAACGGCGTGTGTACAGGCCGGTGTTAAACAGGCAGCGGTCGTCGTCGAACACCAGCGGCAGGTTGGACGGCGCGGTCTGGTCCACGTCGCGCTCGGTGAGGAACACCGCGCGGGTAAACGAAAACGACAGGTAGTTTTTGAGGATGCGGTTGCTAGGACCCCAGTCCTCGGGATCGGCGAGATCGACCAGGCGGTCGTAGCAGGGCTCGGGGCAAAACGCGAAGTCGTACACATTGCTGCACAGGGTGCTGGGGATTTCCATGTGGTTTCCAATCCATTCAATAACCGGCGTGCGGATGCTTAGATTCTATACGCGCGACGGGTCGCCCGAGCTCACAACACAACCACGGCGCAGCCCTTCGGCTAGCTCGCTGTTCGTGCGGCGACTAGAAACAAGGTCTTGGATCCAGGCGTAGTACTGGTTGTCTTTGGGCTCGGGGCTGTCGGACAGCACAACCAGAGTGCCGGCGAATCTTAAGACGGATAACGCAAAGACAAGGCTTGTGCGATTGTTGCCATCCTCAAAGATATGGTCCTTGGCCATGTGCTCGGCCACGTAGGTGACCTGGTCAAAGATGTCTGCGAAGCGATCGGCCGGCGATTGGCCGAATATCGTACAGAACGCACCCGCAAGTACGGACTCGACACGTCCAAGCTCAAGCGTAGCCCGGTCGCCTGTGGCGTCGGTCGTATAGCAGCGCCCGACCTTCATCAACGTGCTGTGCAGACGCATCACGGCCGCGGCCATGGCCTCGAGCGAACCGGCATCATCGAGCACGAGCGGTGCGAACGGATGAGCGCTCCGCTGCATAGCCGCCATCATGAGTTCTCCAAGAGCCTGAGCGCGTTGTGCATGCCCTCAATGGTCAGCCGAACTGCTTCATCGATTGACGTGGCGCCGCCGAGCAAAATCGGTGATGCTGAATTTGCCACGTGCGCAGTTGATTGATCTTCTTGAGCAACGCAATCAGCGCCGTCATCTTGTTGAACATAGCTCCAAGGCATGTCTGACTCCTCTATAGCTTTGCAGACGAAATAGCCTGCGAGTCGTACTCCAGAGCAATCGGTTGCCAGACGAGGTCTTCGATGGTGCAGTTTAGGGTGTCTGCAAGCGCCAATGCCGAGGAAACCGAGGCGCGGCGTAGGTCGAGCTGGTTCTGCTCGTAGAGTTGTATGGCGCGAAGCTTAACCCCCGATTGGACGGCGAGCTGTTTTTGCGTTAGTCCGGCCGCCTTTCGTGCCGCTTTGAGGCCCTTTTTGTCTGCATGGGCGTTGTTCCATTTATCGATGACAATCTGGGCGAATTTATCTTCGGAGGCCTCGTGGAGCGGATGATACGAGCCGATGATCCAATCGAGCGGAGCGACCTCGAGTAGCTCATTAAAGCCCAGGCTGCTCATCCATTGCGCATAGGCCAAAACCCAACCCGCCCAATACTGAGGCGAACGGTCGAACGGATAGGTCTCCCTGCATTCGACGGGGGTCAGTCCTACATGGGCGATAATATCACGCGCGAGCTCGTCGCCCGCCATGCCGCAGACGACGCGAGGCGTACCGCGCTCAAACTGTTTCATCTCAAGAGCGTTCGACAGGATTGCCGTCAACTCGACTGGAGTCAGCCCTTGGTCACAGAGGGCAAAATCGACCGCCTCGCCCAGCGTTCTCATGGCATCCTCGAGATACATCTCACTGTAGGCGTGGGGCATTGCCCGTCATCCCCTCTCGAACGATATCGACGATACGAATTCCCTCAAACGGGTTTTCGGTAAGCAATTCCCGATACTGCGCCCTTGCCAACTCATCTCGGTCCTTGGCCAATGGGCCATATAGAGCTTGTGGCGCACGTTCAAATCCAGCAAAACGAATGCTCTTAAACGCGCGCTCGCTTTTGAGCACAATCTGCTCTCCCAGGTTACCGAGCCTCATAGATCGACCAAGCTGATCGACGGTAATCGTATTGTTCACAAAAGCCCTGGCATAGCTAAAGTACGAGTCGTCCGCGCGCCATCCCCTTATTACGTCGCAAGTGCTCGTCTGAGGTAGAAAGTGATCGTGGAGATATTCGCACGCCCCCGCGGCAAGGGCGGTATCTTTGCGAAAAGAACGATGCTCAACGAGCAGCGCTATCCAATGCAGGACGCAATATTGCGGCGAAAGCAAGTCGAGAATTTTGAGATCGGCTGCATCGAGTTCATAGCGATTCGCAAAGCCATCGGTATCACGCGAGCATGCCCATTCCCTTGCAAGGTCGAGGCTCTCTGTGCAATAGAATCCCTGTCCATAGTCGTTATGGACTTTCCCCAGGCCAAGCTGGGGAGTCTCAATGATTTTCTGAGAACCATGCCACAGTTCCACGCGAGTCTCCTAACAGGTATCGCTCTAGCGATAGTATAACATACTATCGCTAGAGCGATACCTGTATTTAAATAGTAAAAGGGTGTTTGGAACCGAGCTTAAGTTCAATACTGGCTTCTAAGGCTCGCCGAGTCCGGAAGTGTGCGGCAAATTTCAGACTTGCTGATCACGCCGGAGCACACTAACGCCTCATCCTGCTTACTCCGCTTCATAGACACGCACCTCATCTTGATCGTTGCTTTTGCGGAAGGCCGGGCGCATGTGCTCTGGTGGGCTGGTGACGATATCGACCTTTCGCCCAAGTTCCATCTCGAGCTCATAGAAGAGTTCGTAAAGCGTGCCGAACGTCATGGTGTTGCCGCAGACTAGGCGCAAGTCAATATCGCTATCGGGCGTTTGCTCGCCTCGGGCAAACGAGCCAAATAAATATGCTTCGCTGACGTCGTGTTGAGCCAGCACGCGGGAGGCAGTGGTGGATATGTCGGTAGTCGAAATCATGGGTTATTTACCGTTCAACAGTAGAACGTCAGGGGGCAGCGTCGAAACATAGTCCTTGTTGCGGAAACGCATATGGCTGCACGTTAGACATTGCATGCATGAAAAAAGCAACGCTCCCTTGCTGAAAGCGTTGCCCTTAAAGCTCCTACAAAGCTCTTGTATCGCAGTCAAGTGTATCGCACCGCATCGGCAGCGATATGCAGCGCTCAGAAGCACTGTCCCCAGAAGGAATAGCGTTAAGGAGGCAGCTATCCAGAAGCTGTCGCCGTTCTTGGGAAGCGCCGATGTTGTTGCCATAGTGGATTTGGGCTTGGTCGTCTTGGTGACTGTGGTCCTGGTGGCCGTTGTCTTGAGCGACGTAACTGCGGGTTTCACCGCAGGCTCCGTCGCCGGCCCCGCACCGGGTTGCCCCGTAGCAGGGTCGGTACCACCAGTAGGCTCGCCCGCGCCATCGCCCGGCACATCGCGCACATCGGTCTCCCCCGCCGTGACGGTGGCGCCATCGGGCTCAATCACCACGTGCGGTTCCACGGCCCCACCAGCATCCACCACGCCGGCAGCACCAAAGACTCCGCCCGCGGGCGTCACAAAGTGCGCAGCCACGAGCGATCCGCGATTGCAGGCAACGCCGGCATCCGTACCGGTTGCATCCAGCCAGGACGCATCCACGACAAGCGTCTCGCTCGCAACATCAGCATCAAACCCCTCGTCGAGCAAGCGCACGCCATAAAAGCGCAAGCCCGCATCGGATCCCACGCCCGCTGCAACAACGCGCCCTCCGCCGCGTACTATCAAGCTGCCTGCGGCAATGCCGGCAACAGTCTGGTCAACAACGCCTGCCCCGTCGGCCCTGGCATCCACCGTGCAGCCGTCGACCATCAGCGCCTGGGCCACATCAATCCCGCATTGCGAACCCGTCGCCGTGAGCGAGCCGGAACCGCGAAGCGTAAGGTCCCCCCACACCTCCATGCCGCTCATGGAAATGTCCGCATCGGGCGCATGCGTCTCGACCACAGTGTTTTGCCCCACAAGCGTCACCACCAGGTCGCCGTCGGCGCCGATGGCCTCGCCCGTGTAGCCGTTAAGCTTCAGATGTTCGGCATCGGTCCAGGCCCACCCGGGACCCGACGCGCCCGGCTCGTAGTACGTGGCGCCCGCGATGAACAGGCTCTCCGCGCCCGCGGCATAAGAAGGCCCGCCCGGCAAAACGCATAGGCAGGCCATGGCAGTAAACAGGATGTAGTGACGGCTAGTGTGGAACGCGGCAGCAAACATAACCGCTCCGATCTTCGCAAGAGCCAATGGAAACTGCGCCATAAAACTACCTGGTAGCAGCAGTTATTAGTGTGGCGATATCGGGCGAGTAGCGAACGAATTGTCTGTAAACGAATCCCAAAATTAGGTGTAAATCGTTTTGCCAGTCGGTGAAAGGAGGCCAAGTTCGACGAAGCTCCGTAGACTGTCGAGGGCAACGCGCCGGCCAACGAAGCATTAGCTCTGACGCTCCTTAAAGATTCGCAAAGCTTTCTCTAGCTCGGGAATATCATCGACGATTACTTTCCAAGCAAGGGATCGATCAACCTCTCGATAACCGTGGGCTACGAAGTTGCGAAAACCCCTAATATCATTCCAGGGATACTCCGGAAAAGCTGATTGGACTTCATCAGAAAGATGGAGCGCATCCTCAGCGATTCTGTAAACAGGGCTCATGATTGCGTCGTAGGCAAGTTCGCCTTCCTCGCTTCTATCGCAAACGAAGGAACTCTCCGTAGAGCCAAAATGGTCGATACGTTTAGTCAGCGTCTCGCAATCAGACAGAATGACATCGATGAGCTCAGCGTCTCGCTGACGCCGCTTCATAAAGACGCACCTCATCCTGTTCAATGTTTTTGCGGAAAGCCGGGCGCATGTGCTCAGGCGGATTAGTCACAATCTCAACCTCTCGCCCGAGCTCCTCTTCAAGTTCAAGGGAGATTTCGTATAACGTGCCAAACGTCATGCTGTCTCCGCAAACGAGGCGCAAATCGATATCACTATCTGGCGTCTGCTCGCCGCGGGCAAAAGAACCAAAAAGATACGCCTCGCGGACATCGTAGCGAGACAGTACGCGAGAAACAGCGGTAGATATGTCAACAAAAGTAATCATGGCTCAATTTTACTTTCCGATTGTATGGAAGGCAATTCTAACTTGTCCACTCAGCAGGCCGGCGTTATTAGATGTTGAGTCAGATAGTAAGTTGAGCCGCCTTACGCGTCGTGGCTTTCTGGAGTCGTAACGTTTAGATTGGCAGCGTTGTTAGGACGAGCAAATTCCTCCGTAGCCATTAACGCTAGGTCTTTGCAAATGGCATCAAGTATTTCTGGGTTGAGAACTTTGGAATCAAGACAGTTCAGAATGGCATCCATGTCTTTTAAATCGCCCGCGGCGAGCTTTATTTTAGGCTCTGTTAGACCAAGGTTGACATAAAAACGATGTCACCGCGAGGCGGTACCC
>CALEXE010000039.1:0-11038 GCA_937925265.1 uncultured Collinsella sp.
CCTGCCGCAGTACACGGTGTAGTTGGCCTGGCCGGCCGGGGCGACAGCCGGACACTTTCTCTCGGAAACTGGGCTTCGCGAAGTTTTCCGAGAGAAAGGACCGCCTCCCGCCCCGGCCTGCGGTGACTCGGTAGCACCGTGTGCTGCCGAAGGGGCTTTGAGCGATGACTAGGGCTGATAAACTGGTAGCCGCTGAGCGCCACGGGGTCCTCGCGCTGGGAGTAGGTGTGGATGAGGGCAGACGAGACAGCGTAGGAGACAGCGGCAATAAGGATGAAGCCCTCGCCTGTGAGCGTGACGGCGCCGCCGCTATCGCCACCGGTGAGGTTGACGATAACGACTCCGGCAAAACCTATAGCGCAGCCGAGGACTTTGCGCGCAGTGAGCCGTTCTTGCCGGAACACGAGCGCTGCCATCAACACGCAGAGAAACGTGTTCATAGCGTTGACGATTGAGCCGCGCACACCCGAAGCGTTTGAAACGCCGATATAAAAGAAGGCGTACTGCACGATAGTTTGGGCAAGCGAGAGTCTGATAACGAGTGGCCATCCCGTGCGTGAGACGCGAGGCAAGCGACGTCTTGTTATGACTGCAGCGGCAAGTGCGATAGCGCCGGCAAGCATAAAGCGCACGCCAGCGAAGAGAAACTCCGATGGTACGTCGCCGTTTTGGATGCCGAGAAGCTCGTAGCCAATCTTGATGCAGGGGATCGCACTGCCCCAGAGCGCGCAGCAGATGAGGGCGAGCGCAGCTACGCACCATGTGCGCGTGAGAGGGTGGCGCGCGGAGTCGGCGTAAACATCGCAAGAGCTGGCGTCGAGTGCGGATGAGGGTTTGGACATACATCTCCCAAACGAGGCGAAGCAGAAAACGCCTCTATGGTACGCGCAATTTTGTGTCTGCACGCGTTGATAGCATAGAACGCGTCATGGAACACAAGTTCGTAAGAAGAGGAGGACGCCATGATGTCAGAGATTACGGGCTATCGTGAGGAAGTTCAGACCATCAAGACGGCGATATTGCGTGCGCAGTATGCTGCGGCGAAGAGCGCCAACGCTCAGCAGCTGCAGCTCTATTTCGCCGTGGGAGGCTACGTCTCCGCCAACACGCGCAATGGCACGTGGGGAACCAACGCGCTCAAAACCATCAGCGAACAATTGCGGAAGGAGCTGCCAGGACTCAGGGGCTTCTCCACAACAAGTCTCAAATATATGCGAATCTTCTTTGAAGCTTGGTCTGCTCCGGGCGATGAACAGGCGTTTCTCGATTCGTCACTCGTGAGTGACGAATCTTCAGACGGTGGCCTTCTGCAAATTCGTCACTTGCAAGTGCCGAATTCAAACACATGTTCTCTCGATGATTTTTTAGCGATTGGGTTTACCCATCATCGGTATATCCTTGCAGGTGCTAAGACCCTTGACGAGCGGCTCTTCTACATTCACAAGTGCGCATTTGAGCACTTAAGTGTGGAGGCGCTCAAACGCTCGCTGAAGGCGGACGACTTTCATCATCAAGGAGAGGTCTCCAACAACTTCCTCTCAACGCTGCCAAAGGGTCAGCAGGCGCTGCGCGCTATCGCCACGTTCAAGGACGAGTATCTGCTCGACTTTATCAATGTTGAGGAACTCGGGGTGCGCGATGCGGAGGATGTCGACGAGCGCGTGTTAGAGCAAGGCATCGTGCAGAATATCAAGCAGTTCATCATGACGTTCGGTCGAGCCTTCGCGTTTGTGGGAAACCAGTACCATCTCGACGCCTTTGGCATCGATCAGTACATCGACCTCCTGTTCTTCAACCGCGACCTCAACTGTTTAGTTGCAGTCGAGCTCAAGAGCGGCCCCTTCAAGCCGGCCTATCTCGGCCAGCTCTCTGGCTATCTACGCATCCTGGACGACTTTGAGCGTCGCGAGCACGAGAATCCCTCCATAGGCCTTGTGCTTTGCAAAGACATGGACAAGGGATTTGTTGACTATGTGATCCAAGACTTCACAAAACCCATGGGTGTGGCCACCTATAAGACGTCGAAGGATATGCCACGAGAGTTGCTCGATGCTCTGCCGCCCATCGATGACTTACGGATGTTGCTGGAGAGGTCTGATGGGTAGCGGTAGGAATTGTTCGGTGTTAGAAGCTTATTTCGCTTATGGCCTTGAGCTTTGCCGATGAGCATGGGGTGGGGAACGTATCAAGGCAGAGTTTGTCATGCAATGAGTATGACAAACTCTGCCTGGAGGAGAGGATACTTCCATGACAATTGTCCACCGCAATGCTCTCAAGCATGGTTTGTCTGAGAGGGAGGTTCTAGATAATGACTGAGTACAAACTAGCTGATGGATCGGTCCTGACAGACGAAGATATCGAGCGCGAGAGCGTAGAGTTTGAGCAAGAGACTTGGACGGGTCGTCTTGAGCGCATCCATGTCAGGCCTGGCGTTGTTGCTGATGAGCCGCTTGTTGCAGTTACCGTGCGCTTTCCGGCATCCATGATGGTGGCAATCGACCGAAAGACGGGGGATCGATCCGATTTTATTCGGCGGGCCGCTTTCCCTGCGCTGTAGTAACGTTGCGTCTCCTAAATCGACCTTGGTTTCGTCGAGGAGGTAGATCTTGAGGATGAGGTGTCCTGCTTCGGTGAACCCGTTCTCGAAGACGGGCAGCACGCGCGACACGGACTACCGCGACCTCCTGACCTTCCGCGACGGGGAGTAGCGGCTTGGCGGTGTGCGGCGCCGACACGTGACGGTGGCGGGCATGAGGCTTGGCCTTCGCGACGGCATGTTCTTTAGAGTTTGCGGTGCATGATGGCACGGCCGTTTTCAAATCGTGAAACATTGCCCGGGAATGAGTAACAGGCTTTGGTTCGTACATCCGTTATAACGGGAGTTGCAAGAAGTGACATCCGTGACGAGAGGTTGAACTCATGACTCAGCACCGGTTTCCCGAAGGTTTCCTCTGGGGTGCTTCCACCAGCGCTTTTCAGGTTGAGGGTGGGTATGATGAAGGAGGCAAAGGTCCGGCAACCACCGATCGCGGCCCGGGGCGTCCCGGCATCGCCGATAACAAGATCGCCTCGGACCACTATCATCACTGGCGTGAGGATGTCGACCTCATGGCCGAGCTCGGCATCAAGGTCTACCGGATGGGTTTCGCTTGGAGCCGCATCATGCCCGATGCCTCGGGGGATCCCAATCCTGAGGGCTTGGCGTTTTATGACCAGCTGATTGACTACCTGCTGGAGCGAGGGATCGAGCCCTTGGTCACCCTGTATCACTTCGAATGTCCGAGTGCGTTGGTCGAGGCCTTCGGCGGCTGGAAGAGCCGTAAGATGATCGACTTCTATGTGCGCTATGCCGAAATCTGCTTCACGCACTTCAAGGGGCGCGTCAAGCGCTGGGTTACCGTGAATGAACAGCTAATTGCGACCTCCGCGCCCAGCAACACGGGTGACACCGAAACCGATCCGCGCCAACGGCAGAAGAACGCCTACCAGATGAGCTATCATGTCGCTCTTGCCGAGCATCGCGCCATCGCGTGCCTGCGACAGATCGACCCCGATGTGCAGATCGGCCCCGTTGTCGCCATGCAGGTGGTCAACCCGCGGACGAGCGCTTCGGCGGATGTGCTTGCGGCCATGAACGCCGAGGAGATGATGCAGAACTACCTGCTCGACCTGAGTGTGCGCGGCGACATCTCGCCTTATGCGCGCTATTACCTGGAGCGCGAAGGTTTCTACCCTGTTGTTGAGTGCGGGGACCACGACATCCTGGTCGCGACGAGGCCCGATTTTCTTGGGGTGAACTACTATTTCAGCAATTGTGCGCATGAGCGCACGGAGCCCATCCGCTTCGACCGGTTCCCTCCGTGGTCGGGCGGGGATTTCGAACTCTGCGATAACCCTGCGATCGCGCCGACCGAGTGGATGTCGAACGGCATCGACCCCCTTGGGCTTCGCGTGGGCATGCGCAAGCTCTACGATCGCTACCAGCTTCCGATGATCGTCACGGAGAACGGCATGGCTCTTTCCGAGTCACTTGACGAGGAGAACAGGGTGCATGATGCCGTGCGCATCGAATACCTTTCACGACATTTGGGCGAGGTCGAGGAGCTCATTCGCGAAGGCTATCCCGTCTTCGGCTACTGCGTTTGGAGCCTCATGGATCTATGCTCAAGTCATCAGGGGTTCACTAAGCGCTACGGCCTTCTGTATGTCGATCGCACGGAAACCGATGCGAAGCAATGCGCTCGTTTCAGGAAGGACAGCTTCTTCTGGTATCAGGACGTGATTAGAGAAAACGGCTTGCCCTGCTGAGCGTCGGTGGTCCGACGAGATTACTCGCCAGTACCGGAATCGGCTCCATAACGCCTCAGGTATTCCATGACTATCAAGTCGATGGCGGCAAGCGCACCGAACTTGCCCGTGTCGATGTTGTTGGTCACTCCGCAGCTCAGTATGCAGGAGGCATGGTTCCAGTAGGCGCTTGAGGTGTTTTGTGTGATGGCGAGAAGACGACAGCCGGAGGCGGCGAGTGCGTTGACGATTTCTGGATAACGAATGGGGTATGTTCCCCCTATGCTGCAAATGATGGCGAGGCTGGATTTGGTGAGCGATTGCGCGCAGGCGAGCTGCGATGAATAATCGAGGTAAAGCTCGATGAGGCGGTTCATGATGGTGAGCCTGCTCTGGAAGTAGCGGCCCACGTCCCAGAGGAAGTGGTGGGAGAAGAACGCGACATGCCCGCTGTCGTGCAAATCATCGACAATGGCGGGCAGTTTCGCGATGTTTGCCGCCGAGATGGTCGTTTCGATATTGAGCAGGATCGCCTCCCGGTAGGATGCCAGAGCGCCTTCCGTGTCGTTTGACAGCTGTTCTACAAAGGCATGTGGAAACAACCCGGTTTTGAGGATGTCATGTTCAAGCTGGTTGCGCAGGTCCTTGAAATCAGCGAAACCCATAAACCGGCAGAATCGCGACACTGAAGCCTTCGAGACGAAGCACATGTCGGCGATTTCTCCAATCGAGAGCTCGCTCAGCTTGCTGTAGTTTTTCACCAGCGTGGTCGCTATCTCGTAGTTGGTGTCGTGCTGCATTGCGGTGTCGATGTAGTCAAGCAACCGTTCGGCAACCGATCCCATCGAGATGGATTTTTCCATGATGGCTGTCCCCTTTATGCTCAGTGGCCCGAATAAGAGGGCCTCATTTGACCAAACTATAGCTCAAACATGCCGGTATTCCTGCGGAGTTTCACGTTATGAAACTCGCGTAGCCATCTCGCAACCTTGTGGCACAGCATGTAACCGATTTTGGATATAGCCGGCGTCATACTTAATGCAAGAAGAGACGACGAAGCTTGCCGCCCCGCCGGAACACGGCATCGACTCTACACAGGGCATCGCTTCGTTGCTTTGCCGCTCGACGAGATATCGGTTGAGGAGGATCGGATGAAGCGGTTATTGCTGCGCGCCGACGATTTAGGTTACAGCGACGGTGTTAATTGCGGGATAGCGGCCGCGGTCCAAGCGGGGCTCATTCGCTCGGTGGGCGTCATGACCAACATGCCGCTTGCAGAAAGCGGTTTGGCGCGCCTGCAAATCAAGGATCTCTGCTTGGGTCAGCACACCAATATCTGCACGGGTAGGCCCCTCAGCGATTCCTCGCTCATCTCGAGCATCGTTGACGATGATGGCAATTTCAAGCGGAGCTCAGCATATCGCGCCGCCGCGCGGGCTGGGGAGGACTTCGTGGTGCTTGACGAGGTCATTATCGAAATCGAGGCGCAGTATCGGCGATTCCTTGAGCTCGTCGGGCGTGAGCCCGATTACTTCGAGGGACATGCGGTCGCAAGCCCCATGTTCTTCCGCGGCCTTGAGATCGTTGCCGAGCGTCACGGCCTGCCCTATTTCGCGATGGGTGTTCCGGGCGAGCCAGTCACCTTTCGCTCGACGCCGGTGCTTTCCTATGTTCCCAAGGATTTCTCGTCATATGAAGCGGATCCCTTTGCGGCGCTTCGAGAGGCGCTTGAAACGACACCGGAAGGGATATGCCGTCTCATGGTGTTTCACCCAGGTTATATCGACGCGTACTTGCGAGATAACTCGACCATGCTCGAGGCCCGCATCCGGGAAGCCGCGATGCTTGTCGACCCTGATGTCGCCGCATGGCTTGCAGAGCAGGACGTGGGGCTCGTGACGTACGCGGACCTGACGTAAGCGTCCGCCGGGGCAATCTCGCCAATTCACGCTGAATGGCGTACTGCCTGAAGCACGTCGTTGTGATTTTGAAGAGAGGTGGATGCGCTATCTAGAGGGGAAGATGCCGCACACGGGCATCGATAGAGTTCACTGCAAAGATTGGAGCTGAAACATGGCGGTATTCGACAAGATCCAAAACATAATGGATAAGACAATCGCACCTGTGGCAAGCAAGGTTGCTGACAGCAAGATGCTCGACGCCCTCATGGGCGGCATGATGTGCACGCTGCCCATGACCCTTGGCGTCTCGGTTATCGCGATTCTCATCAACTTCCCCATTCCGGGGTTCTCCGATTGGGTGGTTTCGAGCGGTCTCATGGCGACCGGCAACTCCATCCTCACCGTTACCATGAACATGATGGGTATATACATCTCCTTCTTCATCGGTTTGAGGTGGGGTAAGGTATGCGGCCTTAGCGGTTATACCGGTGGCATCGTGAGCGGCGCGGTGTTTTTGGCATTCATGCCGCAGCAATCGTTCGAGGATATTCCCATGGCGAGTTTCATCAACACGTCGTACATGGGATCGAACGGCATCTTCGTCGCCATTCTGCTTGGCCTGATCGTGCCGAAGGTGACAGCCATTTTGATGAGCAAGCTTGAAATCAAGCTCCCTGATATGGTTCCGCCCATGGTTGCAGACTCGCTGTCGCCGATGTTTGCCGCCATCGTGCTATTCACTGCGGTGTGGTTCGCCAAGTGGGGTCTTTCTTTCACCCCGTGGGGCAACCTGTTCGATATGATCAACACCTTGATCGGCACGCCGGTCACGATGGTCGGTGCCTCTCCTTTGGCCTATATCATCGTGTGCTCGCTGCAGTCGATCTTCTGGTTCTTCGGTGTCCACCCCAACGTGATGCTCAACTTCTACGCTCCGGTAATCATGGCTTGCAGCGCTGCTAACACCGAGGCCATCATCGCGGGCGAGGCACTGCCCTATGGCGCTTGGGCCGTCGTCGCGCTCGGCACCGCCATCGGTGGCCAGGCTAACGCCCTGGGCATCAGCATCTCGCTGCTCTTCACCAAGTCCGAGCGCTTCAAGGCGATTCGCGGCATCGCGCTTGTTCCGTCGCTTTTCAATATCTCCGAGCCGCTCATGTTCGGTCTGCCGGTCGTGCTGAATCCCACGTACTTCATCCCGTTCGTGCTGAACATCCCGGTCTGCGCCATCGTGGTCCAGGCGCTTTACGCCCTCGGTCTTGGGGCTGCGTTCAATCCCACGATTCAGCTTCCCTGGGTGCTTCCCCAGCCGGTCATCGCATTCATGCAGGGCGGCATCGGGTGCCTGGTGATCTCGGTTGCGGTTTTGGCGGTGTCGGTGCTCATGTATACCCCCTTCACCCTTATGGCTGATCGCCAGGCGTTGCGAGAGGAGCAGGCCGCTCTCGAGGAATCGGCCGCATAGGGATTTTCATATTCACACCATCATTTTCCATGAGGTTGGGAGCGTAGGATGAAACATATCGTACTTATGTGCGCCGCGGGCGCTTCGACGAGCATGCTGGTACAGCGCATGCAACAGGCGGCTGAAAAGGACGGTTTCGTGTGCACCATCGAGGCGCACCCTGTCAACCAAGCGGCGGAATATGCGGATAGCGACGTTATCCTGCTGGGACCGCAGGTTCGCTTTGAACTCAACAAGGTGAAGAATCAAGTGAACTGTCCGGTGGAGCCGATTGATATGACAGCGTATGGGACAATGAACGGCGAGGCCGTGCTCAAACAGGCTCGAAAGTTGCTGGGGGCATAGCCATGTCAGAGATCAAACAAGAAGCGATCGATCAGTTTGAAATGACGTGCTTCTCTATCGTCGCTCAGGTGGGGAGCGCGCGCAGCTGCTACCTCGAAGCGATAACCTGTGCCGAGAATGGTGATTTTGAGGCCGCCCGGAAACTTATCGACGAGGGCAACGTGGTGTTCAACGCAGGCCACGACGCTCACATGAAACTGCTTCAGCAAGAGGCCAGCGGCGAGGAGCTGCCGTTTCGCATCATCTTGCTGCATGCGGAGGATCAGCTCATGAGCGCTGAGAGCTTCCGTATCCTTGCCGAGCGCTTCATCACGGTCTATCAACGCATGGGTGCAAGCGCCTAACTGATTATCTGACGGGAAGCCGGGACTGCCATGCAGCCCGTCTTCCCGTTTCATGAAGATGTTTTCACGATCGAGGAGGTAGCCAATGGCATTTCCGGAAGGTTTCCTGTGGGGTGGCGCCACCGCCGCCAACCAGTATGAGGGCGGCTGGGAAGAGGGCGGCAAAGGACCGAACACCTCGGACGCCATGACCAGCGGTAGCCATACGGTGTCACGGCAGATAACGTGGCGTAATACCGCGACAGGGGAAACCGGCGCGCTTCCCGTGTATGCGGTTTGCGAGGAGGGACTTCCTGAAGGGCTGGAGGTGGCGGTGGTTGATGGCTACTACTATCCCAGCCACACGGCCACCGACTTCTACCACCACTACGCCGAGGACATCGCCCTCATGGGCGAGATGGGCTTCAAGTGCTTCCGCCTGTCCATGAACTGGGCGCGCATCTTCCCCACGGGCGAGGAGGCTGAGCCCAACACCGAGGGTCTAGCGTTCTACGACGCCGTGTTTGACGAGTGCGCTAAGTACGGCATCGAACCGCTCGTGACGCTCTCGCACTACGAGACCCCGCTCGCGCTCGTGAACAAGTACGGCGGTTGGAAGAGCCGCGAGCTCATCGACCTGTTCGTGCGCTACGCCACCTGCGTCATGAAGCACTATCAGGGCAAGGTGAAGTACTGGCTCACCTTCAACGAGATCAACATGATGAGCATGGGGAGCTTCATGGCGGGCGGGCTTACGGATGGGAGCCCCCATGCGAAGGCCCAGGCGGCGCACAACCAGTTCGTGGCGTCTGCCCTTACGGTTCGGTCGGCGCACCAAATCTCCCCTAAGATCATGGTGGGTCAGATGCTCGCGTACAACCCCATCTACTCCTATTCCGCCGACCCCGCCGATCATCTGCTCGCCATGGAACGCGAGCGTGACGCGCTGTGGTATGCCGACGTGCAGGTGGGCGGCCACTATCCCGCCTATCGCTTGAGGGAGATGGAGCGCGCGGGCATCAAGCTGGAAATGGGCGAGAACGACCTCGAGCTTCTCGCAACCTATCCGGCAGATTTCCTGTCGTTCTCGTGCTACGGAGGCTCGACGGTATCGTTGCGCCAGAAGGAGCTCGAGGTCGCGTCCGGCAATCTCGCTTTCGGCATGGTGAAAAACCCCTACCTCGAGACCAACGCCTGGGGCTGGGCGACCGATCCGTACTGCCTGCGCATCGCCTTGAACGAGCTCTACGACCGCTATCACAAGCCGCTTTGGATCGTGGAGAACGGTATCGGCTGGAGCGACGAGGTGAAGGCCGACGGCTCCATCCATGACGGCTACCGCATCGACTACCTGCGCAAGAACATCCAGAGCATGGAGGATGCCGTGGAACTCGACGGCGTGGACCTCATGGGCTACACCATGTGGGGCTGCATCGACCTGGTCAGCGCCGGCACGGGCGAGATGCGCAAGCGCTACGGCTTCGTCTACGTCGACCGCGACGACGAGGGCAAGGGCACGCTCGCGCGCAGCCGCAAGGACAGCTTCTATTGGTACAAGAAGGTCATCGAGAGCAACGGCGAGGACCTGGACTAACCCTATGGGACAGGGGATAAGATTATGGACTGCTATTTCGGTATAGATGCGGGCGGCACTCAGGTGAAATGGGCGGTGGTGAACGCCGACTACCACATTGAGGAGCACGGAAGTATCCCAACATGCACCTCGCCCGCCGACCAGGTTATCGAAACGTTCCGCTCGGTGATCGAGCCCCATCGCGCCCGGGTGAGGGGTGTGGGAATAAGTATGCCCGGAGTCTTTTCCGAAGGCGATTCCGATGGCGTGGTTGGGGGAGGCGGCGCCCTTCACTGTTTGGACGGATATCCGCTCGGTCGCATCTTGCGCGAGAGCACGGGGCTTCCCGTAACCATCGAGAACGATGCGATGTGCGCGGCACTGGGAGAATATGCCGTCGGCGCGCTGAAGGGGGTCTCCCTGGGGTTGATGGTGGTGATCGGTACGGGTCTCGGCGGTGCCATCGTTGTTGACGGTCACATCTTGCGAGGCGCGCACAATCTCGCCGGCACCGTGTGCTTTGTGAGCAACGATGTGCGCAAGCCCGTGACCTTTGGGTCGGTGTACGGTGATGTCACCAGCTGGCGGGCGCTCCGAGACCAGGTGTGTGCGGCGAAGGGGATTGATCCGACCGATGATATCGACGGATATCGGATTTTCTCTTGGATTGAAGAGGGGGATGAGGACGCTCGTCGCGGTCTGGATGCATACGCGTTGGTTTTCGACAACATGCTGATGGGGTTGCAGTCGGTCATCGACCCTGAGGTCATCGTGGTCGGCGGCGGAATCAGCGCCCGTCCCGAGCTGTTTGAGGCATTTGAGCGCATGATGGATCAGGCTCACGTTCTTCCCATCATACCGAGGCCCTGCATCAAGCCAGCACAGAACGGCAACGATGCCAATTTGCTTGGCGCTGTGCGCACGCTGCGCCGCTCGCTTGGCGAGTGCGATTGATTGGCGGCTGGTGGCCCGACTCGCGGCCTCCTGTCCTAAAAAAAGAGTATGGGCTCCTTCGTTCATTCGAACGAAGGAGCCCACGTTTTGTAAGGGGCCTCCTGGCGAATTTTCATTCGCCAGGAGGCTTTTTGCTAAAGGCTTTAGCCTGTGCGGGGCGCGCAGCGCGCCGCATCAGAAACCACCCGCT
>CALEXE010000040.1:0-55611 GCA_937925265.1 uncultured Collinsella sp.
CACGCCATCGTCGGTAACGATGAGCTGGTAAAACGATGGATGCTCCAAGCATCGCACAACAACGTTTTGCGCGCGGGCGTGGCGTATGGTGTTGGAGAGCGCCTCGCGCAGGACCGCCGCAAAGCAGTTGGCGACGTTTGCGGGCGCATGTTCAGCCATAACTTCAAGCTCAATCTGCGGACCGCCGTCCGAGCGCGCGCCTTCAACAATGCGTTCGAGCTGCACGGAAAGGTCGACGGCGTTGTCGTTGAGCGCGTGGACGCTGGTGCGCACAAGCTGGAGCGCCTCGTCAACCGTGTGCTTGACGTCGGCGAAATCGGCGGCGACGCCGGGTTCGTCGGCGTGGACCACGCGCAGGGCTTCGGCCTGCAGTGAGGCGCGCGTGAGCTGGTGCCCGACGTTATCGTGAATCTCGCGCGCGATGCGGGCACGCTCGTCGAGCGTCGCGAGTTCGACCTCGTAGTCCTGTCGATCGGCAAGGTCGCGGTTGCGCGCTTCGAGCGCGAGGGCTCGTTCCTGCAGTTCGTCGCGGATGCGGCGCATACGCTGCTGCTCGCGCTCCAGCTGGGCGGTACGTAGCGATAGCAAGGTGGCGGCAACCGAAAGGATGGCGGTCAGCAGGAGCGTTCGGGCGGTGAGCGCGTCGGTGCGAAGGTCCGCGACGAGCGCAAAGACAAAGGCGATGCCAATGCCCAGCGCGACCCAGGCGTGCTCACGGCGCACCCGCCGCGCGATGTCATAGAGGGCGAGAGGCGCAAACGGCACAAACGGCGGCACGAAGACAGCCGCGATGATGTAAGCGTAACTCGCGGCCTCGCTGGCGCGACGGGCGCGCTCTCCCTGCGCGAGCTCGGCCAGCGAGGTGGTAATAACGCCAAGGCAAAACGCCGCGACCAGGCGAGCGTCGACAGCAAGGCCCATGGCGGCTGCGATGCAGCACGCTAGCACGATCGATTTGTCGAAAAGCCTGTTCATATGGGTATTGTACGCGAAGCTGCGCGTGGTGGAGGGGCCGCCTGCGCAACCGTGACATTCCTCCCGCGCGGCAAAGCGGCGTCGATCGCTCGCGCGAGCGGGGGTTTTGCCTCCGCCCCCTCGCACTCGTGACAAAGCTCACTGGCGCGCGCCGGCGGGTCCTGCGATGATGCAATCGTACCGGGCCGTAATCAACAGAAGGGCCGCCTCATGACAGACATTGTCCACGTCGAAAACCTCGTCAAGCGCTACGACGACCTTATCGCGCTCGACCACTTTAACCTGAACATCGCCCCCGGCGAGATCTTTGGCCTGCTGGGCCCCAACGGCTCGGGCAAAACCACGTCCATCAACTGTATTCTGCAGCTGCTTGCCTACGACAAAGGCACCATCGAGCTGTTCGGCGAGCCCATGACGCCCGCCCGCTACGACCTCAAGCGCCGCTTGGGCGTGGTGCCGCAGCAGGTGGCAGTGTTTGACGAGCTCACGGTGCGCGAGAACATCGACTATTTCTGCAGTCTTTACGTCAACGACCGCAAGCGCCGCCGCGCGCTGGTGGACGAGGCGATCGACTTTGTCGGCCTGGGCGACTTTACCAAGTTCCGCCCCGGCAAGCTCTCGGGTGGCCTGGCGCGCCGTCTCAACATTGCCTGCGGCATCGCGCACAAGCCCGAGCTCATCTTTTTTGACGAGCCCACGGTGGCGGTCGACCCACAGAGCCGCAACGCCATCCTGGAGGGCATCTGCCGCCTGCGCGACGAGGGCGCCACGGTGGTGTATACCAGCCATTACATGGAGGAAGTCGAGCAGATTTGCAGCCGCATCATGATCATGGACGGCGGCCGCGTGCTAGCGCAGGGCACCAACGACGAGCTCAAGCGCATGATTCAGATGGGCGAGAAGATCGTAATTGAGGTCGGTGAGGTTTCGAGTGCGGCGCTCGGTGCCGTTGCGAGCCTGCCGCACGTCCTGGACCTTGCGGCAACCGCGGGGCAGCTCACGTTTTCGTGCGAGGCGAGCCCACATAACCTCACGGATATCCTCGATGTGCTTCGCTCGCACGGCGTGGCGCTCGGTCGTATCTATTCCGAACCTCCCACCCTCAATGACGTATTCCTCGAGATCACCGGCCGCGAGCTGCGCGACTAGGGGGTGGCCATGTTCAACACCATCACCACCACGCTCAAGACGCTATTGCGTCGACCGAGTACATGGGTCTGGGGCGCGATCTTTCCCATTGCACTTTCAACGATGTTCATGTTTATGTTCGCGAACCTGAGCTCTGACGGAAAGGTCGACCCGGTGCCGGTTGCCGTCGTGACGGACGAGGCCTGGGATGCCTCGACCTTTAAGGACGTGGCAGCTTCGCTTGCCAAGGCAGGCGACGATCAGCTGCTCGATGTGAGCGAGTACGAAGACTTGGCTGTCGCGCGCAAAGCGCTCAAGGCCGGCGAGGTCGCGGGCATCTATACGGTTGATGCCGCGGGCACGCCCAGGCTCACGCTGCTGTCGAGTTACGACAGCTCGCGCGCCTCGTCGGTGCTCACCGACCGCAGCATCCTTGAAACGGCGGCAAGCTCGTATACGCAAAATGTCGAGCTCATGCGCCAGATTGCCCAGGACAACCCGGCGACGCTCGCCGATCCGGCGGCGGTTGCGCACGCCCTGTCGCTCGAGGGCGGAACCCGCCGCGTGAGCCTGACTCGTGCCACGCCCGATGGCACGGTCATCTACTACTACGCGCTCTTTGGCCTGGTCGCGATGATGTCTGCCGAGTTTGCCGCCTTGAGCGTCGTCGATTTGCAGCCTAATCTGTCGGGCCTTGGCGCGCGCCGCTGCGTGGGCGGTCTTTCCAAGACGGCGTCGCTGGCCGGCATTTTTGTCGGCTCGTGGCTGGTTTCCTTTGCATCGATGGCGGTTGCGATCGGCTACGTGCGCCTGGTCGTGGGCATCGACTTTGGCGGGCGCGAGGGGTTGTGCCTGCTGGGCGGGGCTGCATCCGCGCTTGCCGCCACGGGCCTGGGGCTTTTTGTGGGCACGCTTCCCGTTAAGGGCGGCAAGGCATCCAAGTCGGGCATCCTCACGGGCTTTGCCACCACGTGCGCCCTGTTCGCCGGCCTCTACGGCGAGCCGGCGATGGCGCTTGCCGACGACGTCGCCCGCGCTTGTCCGGTCGAGTGCTGGCTCAACCCCGTCAAGCTCATCTGCGACATGTTCAATCGCCTGTATTTCTTTGAGGACCTGGGGCCCTTCGCTGTTCGCGCCGGCGCGCTCGTCCTGATGGCCCTGGTGTTTGTCGCCGCCGCTACGCTGATCTTTGGAAGGAGCCGCTATGAGCACCTTTAAGACCGCGCTTCGCATGGCGCTGGCGCACCCGTTTTACCTGCTCATCTATACGGTGTTCATCTCGCTCATGGGCGTATTCATCGCGGCTTCGGTGAGCTGGAACTCGTCGCAGCTTACCGAGTACAAGCCCTACGACACCAACGTGATCGTGGTCGACCGCGACAATAGCGACCTTTCGCGGGCACTTACCAAGCACCTGGGCTCACGCTTTGACCTGGTCACGGGCGTCGGCGACGACACGTACGACCTTGCGGATGCGCTCGCCAAGAGCAACAGCGCCAAGGGCAGCGCCGATTGCGTGTTCTTTATCCCGGAGGGGTTTGAGGACGATCTTGTTGCAGCCGCCCGCGCGGGGGAGGCCCTGCCCAAACTCGACGTGACGTACGGCTCCGGCACCATGGCGGCAGCGCTTTCGTCTGCCGAGGCCTCGCGCTGGATCTCGCTTGCGGGTGCTGCGGCGGCACTTGAGCCAGCTGCTTCCGACAGCGATGTCGCCAAAGCTGCCGAGCATGCCGCTGCAAAGCGCGCGGAGGTCCAGATCGAACAGGTCAAGGTCGACTCGACTGCCGCCGCCACGCTCGAATCGTACTTCAATTTTGGCGCGTACGCGATCATCTCGTCGGTCATCGTGTCGGTGGGATTGGTGTTCTCGGGCATGAATGAGCCCGAGCGCGTGCGTCGTATGGATGCCGGCCCAATCCCCGAGCGCCAGCGTTCGCTCGCTGTGTTCGCGGCCGCCGCCGTGCTCACCGTCTGCATCTGGCTCGTGTCGAGCATGATGGGCGTCGTGGGCTTTGCCAGCGCGGTTGCCGAGGTCGGCGTGGGTCGCGTGTGCCTGGCGCTGGCGGCAACGTTTGCCCTGGCGTGCACGCCGCTGGCCGTTGGCTTTACGCTGTCGAGCCTGGGCGCGCGCGAGGAGCTGCTCAACGGTGTGGGCAACCTGCTCGGCATGCTCATGACGTTTTTGGGCGGCGCCTGGATGCCGCTGTCGCTCATGGGCTCGGCCGTGCAGACGGTGGCGCACTTTGTGCCGACGTATTGGGTGAACGACGCGATCGGCAAGGCGCTCGCCGCGGACCTGACGTCCACCGTGCTGGGCGACATCGCCTGCGATCTGGGCGTCACGGTGCTCTTTGCCGCGGCCATCGCCGCCGTAGGCCTAGCCCTCGCGCACAACAAATCCCACGCCTAGCCACCTAGTCATTGGGGACGTTCTTAAACGACTGGTCGCTGGGGACAGTCTTTGCCGATTCGCCGGCTCGCCGGCCGGGCTGGCAAGGACTGTCCCAATATGTCGGCACTTGGGGACGTTCCTTTCCTGCCGGCACTCATTGGGGACAGACTTAAATGAGCGATTTCACTCATTTAAGTCTGTCCCCAATGAGTAGGTTGGAAAATAGTTCGCGCACGTCGCTTATAAATAGTTCACCTGGGTTTACTATTAGCCTAGAAAAGTGGCAGAAGGCTAACAACGGGGGATAGCATGGCGACAAAGCAAGCGTATGTCCAGGTCAAAGGGCTCAAGAAACACTATGGCGACGGTGATGCGCGCCTGACGGTACTCGATGGCATCGACACGTCCATCAACCGCGGCGAGATCTGCGTCATGCTGGGGCCCTCGGGCTCGGGCAAGTCGACCTTTCTCAACCTGATCGGCGGCCTGGAGGATGCCGACGGTGGCTCCATCATGGTGGACGGCTGCGACCTCACGGTGCTCAAACCTACCGATCTGGGCGAGTATCGCCGCCGTGAGCTGGGTTTTGTCTTCCAGTTCTACAACCTGGTGCCCGATCTCACCATCAAGGAGAACATCGAGGTCACGGCGCACCTGTCCAAAAACCCGCTCAATGTCGACGACCTGCTGCGTTCGCTGGGCCTCTACGAGCACCGCAGCAAGTTCCCGCGCCAGGTCTCGGGCGGCCAACAGCAGCGTTGCGCCATCGGCCGCGCACTCGTCAAAAACCCGGGCCTGCTGCTGTGCGACGAGCCCACCGGCGCGCTTGACTACAAGACATCCAAGGAAATCTTGCAGCTCATGGAGGATGTTAACCGCACCTACGGCTGCACCATCATCATCGTCACCCACAACGCCGCCATCGCCCGCATGGCCAACCGCGTGCTGCGCCTGCGCGACGGCCGCATCGTCGAGGATGGGCTCAACGAGTCGCCCGTTGCGGCCGCCGAGCTCGATTGGTAGGCGATGCCATGACACCTCTCGCAAAGCGACTCCCGCGCGAGCTGCGCCGCAATATCGGCAAGTACCTGGGCATCTTTTTGCTTATGTGCGGGAGCATCGCTCTCACCTCGGGCTTTTTGCTCGCGGCGCATTCCATCGGTTGCCTTATCGACGACATGCGCGATGCGTACACGATTGAGGACGGCCGCGTGACCACCTCCTTCGAGGCTACCGACGACCAGCTCAAGGCAGCCGAGGATGCAGCCGACGACGTCGGCGGCGTCACGCTCTACAAGAATTTCTCCATCGACGCCATCATCAAAAAGACCGCCGGCGACGACGGCACCAAGCGCACGTTGCGCACCTATGCGCACCGCACCAAGGTCGATATCGCGTCCTACTGCGAAGGCAAGCAGCCCAAGACGGACGATGAGGTGGCTATCGACCGAGTTTTTGCCACCAACAACGACCTTGTCGTGGGCGATAAGGTTGAGCTTGAGGGCCGCACCTACACCATCTGCGGCATCATGACCCAGCCCGATAGCCAGGCGCTGTTCCTCAACAATTCGGACTTTACGGTGAACACCATCACCTATGGTGTGGCCGAGGTCACCGACGCCGGCTTTGCCGCGCTCGAGGATGCCGGTGGTGCACCTGCCTACACCTACTCCTTTGCTTTTACCGATCGCGACCTCCCCACCGCGGATCGCATCGATGCGGAGCAGGATATGGTCGAGGCGCTGACCGATGCCGATGCGCGCGTGGACGATCTGATCGACGCCGATTCCAACCAGGGTATTGGCTACGCGCGCGACGACGTAGACGGCGACTCCATGATGTGGATGACGCTGCTCAACATTATCATCGTGATCATGGCGTTCGTCTTTGTGGTCCTTACCGACGCCACCATCGAGGAGGAGAGCGCCATCATTGGCACGCTGCTCGCCAGCGGCTATCGCCGCCGCGAGATCGTGCTGCACTACCTGGCACTTCCCGCCATCGTGGGCGTGGTCGCGGCGCTTTTGGGCACCGCGCTCGGCGTCGCGTTCTTTACCGAGCCCATGCGCGGCCTCTATTACGGTTCGTACAGCCTGCCTCCCTTCCAGGTGTACTGGAGCTGGGAGATTTTTGTGAAGTGCGCCGTGGTTCCCGCTGCCGCGCTCATCCTCATCACGCTGGTGGGCCTGCTTCGCAAGATGGGCAAGACGCCGTTGCAGTTCCTTCGTCACGAGGCGAGCGGCAAATCGGGCACCAAGCGCGGCCTGCAGCTGCCGGAGCGCATGGGCTTTGTCTCGCGCTTTCGCCTGCGCATCTTCCTGCGCAACCTGGGCAACTTCGCCACGCTCTTCGTGGGCATTGCGTTTGCCTCGCTGCTGCTGCTCTTTGGCCTGGCGATCCTGCCCACGATGACGCACTATGCGGACAACCTGGAGACAAGCCTGGTCGCCGAGCACCAGTACACGCTCAAGGCTCCGCTAGAGCTTGAGGGTACTGCCGAGGAGCGCGGGCAGTGGGCGGCGCTCGAGCGCTTGCAGTCGATTGACGGCGCGCTGCTCTCCGCCGCCCAGGATGCCGATGACGAGCTTGACGACGCGGCCGATGCGGCGCAGACGGCAGCCGATGCCGCGACCGCATCTCCGTCTGCCGAGAGCCTGGCCGCGGCGCAGGACGCGCTCGCCAAGGTCCAGGACAAGAAAGATGCGCTTTATGCGCGCCTCGATGACCTTGCCGATGCCCTCGGCTGCGACCGCGATGAGGCCATCGACCTGATCGACAAGGCCTCTAAGATCGACACCGACAACGACGACATTCACCCGATCAACACGACCGACAACGGCGCGGGCGCAATCGCGCAGGCCGAGAAATATGCCGTTTACCAGCTGCAATACGACCGCGGCGATGGTAATGGCGAGGAGACGATTTCCGTCTACGGCATTTCATCTCATTCGCGCTATTGGAAAGACCTCAACGTCGGCGACGGGCGCGTCGTCTTTGGCGGCGGTCTGCTCGATAAGTTTGGCTGGAGCGAGGGCCAGAAGGTCGAGCTTCGCGACAAGTACGAGGCTCGGGATTATTCTCTTGAGTACGCGGGTAAGGACTGCATCTGGGGTTCAAAGTCGGACATGAATATCTATATGAGCATCGATGACTTTAACGAGCTGTTCGGCAACGACGCCGCCTACTTTAACGGCTATGTGAGCGACGAGAAGCTCGACCTCGATGCTCGTTACTTTGCCGGTGACACCACGCCCGACGACATGCGCGCCGTGGGTGACCAGTTCATCGGCATGATGAGCAAAATGATCGGCATGATGGTCGGGCTCGCGGTGTTTATCTTCCTGCTGTTTATGTACCTGCTGACCAAGGCGGTGATCGACCACAGCGCCCGTTCGATCAGCTACATGAAAGTCTTTGGCTATCGCGATAGCGAGATCTCGCATCTGTACATCCGCTCGATCACGCTGTGCGTGGCGGCGTCGCTCGTGCTGAGCCTGCCGGTCATTATTGGCTCGCTCACGGCCATCTTCCGCTCGATGCTGCTCGCCTACAACGGCAATATCGAGATCTACGTGCCCGCTTGGTCCATGGCTGCATGCATCGGCATCGGCTTTGCGACCTACCTGGTCGTGGCGCTGCTGCACACGCGCTCTATCAAGCGCGTCAGCCTGGCCGAAGCCCTCAAGGTGCAGGAGTAGTCATTGGGGACGTTCTTAAACGACTAGTCGTTGGGGACAGTCTTTGCCGGATCGCCGGCTCGCTGGCCGGGCGGCAAGCACTCATTTAAGTCTGTCCCCAATGAGTGCCTAACGACTCGGTGTTGTGCTTGACTTCGACCCCGCTTTAACGGGTACCATCCTCTATGTCTGTAACGCCATATAGACCGAGGGGATAGATCTATGACCGCAACCGCACCCGCAGCACCGGCAAAGGTGTACTTCACCAACCTGCGCACGCATGCTCGCGAGAGCCAACTCGACAAGCTCAAGCGCCTCATCCGTCGCGCCGGTATTGAGCAGATCGACTTTGAGAACAAGTTCGTCGCCATTAAGATTCACTTTGGCGAGCTGGGCAACCTGAGCTTTTTGCGCCCCAACTACGCCCGCGCCGTCGCGGATGTCGTGAAGGAGCTGGGCGGCAAGCCCTTCCTCACCGACTGCAACACGCTCTATGTGGGTAGCCGCAAAAATGCGCTCGAGCACATCGACACCGCCTACCAGAACGGCTTTACCCCGTACGCCACGGGCTGCCAGATCATCATCGCCGACGGCCTCAAGGGCACCGACGAGGCGCTCGTCCCGGTCGAGGGCGGCGAGTACGTGCGCGAGGCAAAGATCGGCCAGGCACTCATGGATGCCGACATCGTGATTAGCCTCACCCACTTTAAGGGCCATGAGCAGGCCGGCTTTGGCGGTGCCATGAAGAACCTGGGTATGGGCGGCGGTAGCCGTGCCGGCAAGATGGAGCAGCACGCCGCTGGCAAGCCGAGCGTCGATACCACCAACTGCGTTGGCTGCCGTGCCTGCGAGAAGATATGCGCGCACAGCGCCATCACGTTTGACGGTACGCGTGAGCGCGAGCTTGCCAACGGCAGCACTCGCACGGTTCACGTGGCTGCCATCGACCGCGATCGCTGCGTGGGCTGCGGACGCTGCATTGCGGCGTGCAACCAGGACTGCATCAAGCCCGACTATGATGCCGCGGCCGACGTACTCAACTACAAGATCGCTGAGTACACCAAGGCCATCGTCGACGGCCGCCCGAGCTTCCACATCTCGCTCGCCATGGACATCAGCCCCAACTGCGACTGCCATCCCGAGAATGACACGCCCATCGTCAACGACATCGGCATGTTCGCGAGCTTCGACCCGGTCGCCATCGACCAGGCCTGCGCCGACGCCGTCCTGGCGTCCGAGCTGCTGCCTAACACCGAGCTTACCGACAGCGCGGCCAAGATGGAGCATAATCACGAGCATCTGGAGGGCGAGCAGGCCAAGGATCCCTTCTGCATCACGCATCCCGACACCGACTGGCGCGCGTGCATCGCGCATGCCGAGAAGATCGGCCTGGGCACGAGCAAGTACGAGCTCATCGAGGTCAAATAGCGCCTAGCTATTGGACATATCAAGCGCTTTTGTAGCGCAACGTTAGTAAAAACCGCTCGTGAGCACAGCGCCCACGGGCGGCTTTTTGGAAGTGCTAGGGGCCAGATAGACCAGTAAACCGTACTATTTGCTTAAAAATTCTTGTCGAGGAAGTCGTCGACCGTGTTCCAGTAGAGCTCGGGGTCAACTTGCGCGCTCTTGGCGTGGGTGGCGCCGTGGATAGTGAGCTTCTGTTTAACCTTGCTGGCGCACGCGTCGTAGTTTTGGTCGAGCATGTCGTACGGCACAAAGGTGTCCTGGTCGCCGTGGATAAACAGCATGGGAACCGTCGCGTGTTCGAGTTGGTTCACACTGCTCGCCTTATGAAAGTCGTAGCCTGCGCGCACGTTGCACACTAAGTTTGCTACATCGAGCAAGGGAAAGCTGGGCAGGCCGAACACGTCCTTGAGCTGCAGGGAAAACTCGTCCCAAACGCTTGTATAGCCGCAGTCCTCGATAATGCATTTCACGTTTGCGGGCAGAGATTCCCCCGCTACATTCATGGCGGTCGCTGCACCCATCGACTCGCCAAAGACCAGGATGCGCGCCTTGGGATCGGCCGCAACGATCCGCCCGATCCACGCGACGACATCGAGTCGCTCGGGCCAGCCCATGCCGATGTAGTCACCGCCGGAACGCTCGTGGGCGCGGGCGGCAGGTGCGAGCACGTTCATGCCGCGGTCGTGGAATCGCTTGACGTATCGGGCCATACCGATGGGCTCATCGGTGTATCCGTGTAGGCAGATAGCGTAATTGTGCGTGCTCTCTGGGGCGACAAAATACCAAGCGGCAAGTTCGGTTCCGTCATCTGCGGTGAGGCTGCTGCTCTCGCGGTTCTCTTTAAACCATGCCCGCGCCTCGGTTCCCTCGGCATCCATCTGTTCACCCTTTTCGGCGTCCTTGCCGTCCTGCATCATCTTCATGGTGTAGGGGGCGCGAGGGTTCAGGGCAAAGTCGAACAAGAAGTTGCCGGCAAACCCCAGCAGCGCTACAACGAGCACCAGCGCAACGATGCCGGCTATCTTGAGCTTTCGATGGGAACGTGCGTTTTGAGACATAAGAAGCTTTCCTATAAGATGTTAATACATCAACATTTAATGCAAGCGCATTATGGACGTTCACCGTTGATGCGTCAACAGGCAAAGAATGGGTAAACAAAGGGTCACGTATGGTGCAAATTTCGCACGCACCCAGACGCTTTGATATAGTGTTGAGAACTCTTTACGTTGGAGGATGTAACCGGCATGTCCGATTCGAGCGACAGTTCTAAGCCGCGACCCAAGACCGCGGCCGTTCCACACTACACGGTGGGTGAGGAGATCATGAACTCCGTCACCCATGGTGTCGGCTGCCTGCTGGGTATCGCGGGCCTGGTGCTCCTGATCGTATTCGCTGCCCTGCGCGGCGGAGGCCCGGCCCACATGGCCGCGGCGATTGTCTATGGCGTCAGTATCATCCTCGAATACTTGGCCTCCACGCTCTATCACGCGATTCAGCCCGCGCGCGCCAAGCGCGTGTTTCGTATCATCGACCACAGCTGCATCTACCTGCTTATTGCCGGCAGCTATACGCCGTTTTGCCTCATCACGCTCGCAAACGACGGCGGCCCTATGCTGTTCTTTGCTGTGTGGGCCATCGCCATCGTCGGGATTGCCCTCGAGTGCTTTTTGCGCGAGCGTCAACCGCACTGGGTAAGTGGCCTGGTCTACCTGCTGATGGGCTGGCTCGTTGTCTTTAAGCTGCCCGCGCTTGTGGCACTGCTGAACCCCGTAGCGCTTGCCCTGCTCGCTGTCGGCGGCGTGTGCTATACCGTGGGCGTGCCGTTCTATATCGCCAAAAACGTGCGCTATCTGCACAGTGTTTTCCACTTGTGGGTGCTCGCCGGCAGCATCTTCCAGTTCATGGCGGTGATCCTCTTCGTAATCTAGCGACCGCGCCCACGGCCCCGCTCGCACGGGCGACCGGTGCAATTGCCCTATCCGTCACCTACGCTTACTACCCAACGTCCCGAATCTTGGAGGTTCGAGAAACTCCCGATGGACATAACCATCTCCCTTATCACCACCCTCGTTTTGACCCTCATCAACGGCTACTTCTCTATGTCCGAGATGGCGCTCACCACGGCCAAGCGCGCCGTGTTGGAGCACGATGCCGAGGAGGGCGACAAGCGCGCCGAGCGTGCCATTAAGCTGGCTGCCGACTCCGACCAGCTGCTCGCCACCATCCAGGTCGCCATCACGCTCGTGGGCTTCGCCTCGTCCGCCGTCGCCTCGACGAGCCTGTCCGACCCGCTCGCCACGTGGCTCATGAGCTTTGGCATCGCGCCGCTCTCCGCCATCGCGCGCGGCCTGGCGCCGGTCATCATCACCGTCGCGGTCGCCTTTGTGTCCATCGTGATCGGCGAGCTCGTGCCCAAGCGCATCGGCCTCGCTAACGCCGAGGGCGTATCCAAGCAGGTTGTGGGACCGCTCTCCGTGTTCCAAAAGATCGCCCGCCCGCTCGTGTGGCTGACCGGCGCCTGCTCCGACGGCCTGGCCCGCATCCTGCGCATCAAGAGCGCCGACGACCGCCAGAACGTCTCGGAGGAAGAGATCAAGTACATGGTCTCGGAGCAGGACGACCTGCTCGACGAGGAAAAGCGCATGATCCACGAGATCTTTGACCTGGGCGACACCGTGGCTCGCGAGGTCATGGTGCCGCGCGTGGACACCACCATGTGCGAGGACGACGAGACGGTCGCCGACGTGTTGTCCACCATGCGCCAGACCGGCTTCAGTCGCATCCCCGTCTATCATGAGGATCCCGACAACGTCGCGGGCATCGCGCACATTAAGGACCTGATCCAGCCCGCGCTCGACGGCAAGGGCGACCAGCCCATCGCCGACTTTTTGCGCGACGCCACCTTTGTGCCCGATACCAAGGACATCCTGCCGCTGCTGTCCGAGATGCAGACCTCGCACGACCAGATCGTGGTCGTCGTGGACGAGTACGGCGGCACGGCCGGCATCATCACCATCGAGGACATCGTCGAGGAGATCGTCGGCGAGATCGAGGACGAGTTCGACCCCGACAACAAGTACCTCACGCGCCTCTCGCGCCGTGAGTGGCTCGTCGATGGGCGTTTTTCGTGCGATGACGCGATTGAGCTTGGTTGGCCGCTCGAGGAAAGCGATGATTATGAGACCATCGCCGGCTGGATTTTGGAGCTTTGCGACTCGGTGCCCGACATCGGAGAGGTGTTTGAGGTCGCGGGGTACAAGTTTAAAGTGCAGTCGATGCGTGGCCAGCGCATCTCGCTCATTCGCGTGATCGCTCCGGCCGAAACCGATAAGAAGGATTCCGAGTCTTCGGTAGACGAGCCGACGACGTCGGGTGCGGGTTCCGCGAATCCGCACGACGGCGACGAGTAGGACAAGGAAGAGTAGGGGAGAGTTATGGCAGGCCTGTTCAACATCCTTAAGGTCACCGTCAGCGAGGACAAGATCTGCGCGCACGTGCTGGTGAACCCCGGCATGCCGCTCATGACCTCGGAGGATATCGAGGCCACGGCGCGCGTGTACTACCTGGTGCCGGCGATTGCCAAGCACCTGTGCCTGGGCGATTCCGGCCGCGAGTTCCAGGACTGCATGGGTCAGACCGAGCTCTGCCACCTGCTGGAGCACGTGACGGTCGAGCTCATGAACGAGACCGGTCTTGCCGGTAGCATCTCGTGCGGCCGCACGCGCGTAAGTGAGCATGACGAGCGTGTCTTTGAGGTCGAGCTTTCGTGCCCCGACGACGCACTGGCCATCGGTGCGCTGTCGTCGGCCACCTTTATGATGGACTGGGCGTACCTGCACGCCGACCAGCCTGCCCCCGACGTGGAAGGCACGGTCGCGGGCCTGCGCAACCTGGTGCTGGGCATGCGCGCCGAGGCCGAGGGCAAGGATCCTCACGAGGCCGTCGCCGCTGCGAACGGCGAAGATGCTGCCGAGGATGTGCCCGAGGGCGACGCCCCTGCCGATGCCGACGCTGAGCCCGTTGCCGAGGCGCCTGCTGAGCCCGAGTCTGCGGAGCCCCAGGGCGTCCCCAACTTTGACGACGAGCCCCAGGTGGCGATTGATACCGAGGGCGCGGTTGCCGAGAACCACGAGGCCTCCGCTGCCGTCTTTGGCGGTGCGGCGACGGTTCCGGCGGGACCTGCGCATGAGGGCGGCCTGCCGCTCGTGGACGGCGCCGGCGAGGACCCGGGTGCCACGGTGGCCATGCCGGCTATGCCTCAGGAGTAGGCCTACGCGTTTATCATCATCACGTACCTGCGCCTTTGCCGTACGCAGATGAGCGGAGCGGCAAGTGATGCGCTGCGGGTATAATGGACAGCATTCAAACGGTGGGCACCGACGTGCCCGCAGGAGAGGAATGATCATGGGTAAGACTTTCAGCTTTGTCTCCGGCGCACTTTTTGGTGCCGCTGCCGGCGCTATTATCGGCGTTGCTCTGGCCCCGCGCTCGGGCGCCGAAACCCGCGCCATGGCTGCCGATATCGCCAACGACGCCTGGGACAATATGCGCGACACCTACGAGCACAGCGCCGAGGAGGCCCGTGCCGCGGTGAATGACTTTGGCCCGATGGTCGACGCCAAGACCGACGACCTGCGCGCCAAGGTCGACCTGGCCCGCGAGCGCATGGACCAGCTGCGCGAGCAGCTCAACGACGCCATTTCGGGCGGCAACGTGACGCCTGCCGCCGACGTCGTGGTCGAGAACGCCGTCGAGGCTGATACCGAGGCTGCGGAGCCCTCGACCGAGGCATAATGCGCGCCGGGGATTTTGTCGGCGCCAAGATCTATCGCAAGCCTACCGAGGACAAGCGCACCAAAAAGGACGGCACGCCGCGCAGCCCTAAAAAGCTCGGAAAGATTCACTTTCCGGTCTTTACCCCGGGCGGTACGCGCGTGGTCGGCTTTATGGTCCGCCAGTCCGATATCGCGGGCATGATCGAGCGTCCCGATCGATTCGTAGCGCTCGACGCCATTGGTGTCTACGAGGGCGCCATTGCGGTCGATGACGTCAAGGACACGTACGATGCCGCCGCCGCCAAGCGCCTCGACATCAACCTGGACGATTGCATCATCTGGGTCGGTATGGACGTGCGCACGGAATCGGGCGACGTCGTGGGCTATTGCTCGGACGTTGAGTTCAAGCCGCGCTCGGGTATCGTGCAGGCATTCTATGTGACCGCCGGTGCTGCTTCGAGTGTTTTGGTTGGTGACACGCAGGTGCCGCCGACGATGCTGCGCGGCTACGAGAACGGCGCGATGGTCGTCTCGGACGAGGTCAAGTCGCTCGGGTATTCGGGCGGTGCGGCTGCCAAGGCCGCCGAGGCCAGCGTCGTGGTGGGCGACAAGGTCAAAAAGGGCGCCAAGGTGCTCGACGACAAGGGGTCGGTTGCCGTGGACAAGGGCAGTCGCGCACTGGGCAAGCAGCTTGGCAAGACGCGCGGCATGTTCAAGGCCTTTAAGGACGAATACCAAAAGGCGAGCGGAGGCTCGTCAAAAGCTACAAAATAGCGACGTACCAAATGATGGGAGGCAAGCCGGAGACCTGTTGCTCCGGCTTGCTGTGTTTATGGGGGAGGGCACATGCGCCAAAACGGATCCAACTTAAACGGGCGTTCGGGTGCGCGTCCGACGGCGCGCCGCGACCTGGGGCAGCTGCCCAGCGGTCAGCGCCGTCGCCGCCATAAGCCCGGCGCGATGTACCTCAACCATAGCCGCGGGTTTAGCGACCGCAGCGCGCGCATCGGCAACGGGCGCTCGCCGCGCCGACCGTCCCGTCTGCCCTATGCGCTCATTGCCGTGGGCTGTGCGCTCGTGCTGTTTATCGCTGCCGTCGTGGGCTACGTCAACCGCAGCGTGGACGTGGAACTCAACGGGCAAAAGACCGCGGTGCGCGTGGGCTCTACGCTGCAGAATCTCATCGACGACCAGGAGTTGACTGACACCTACGACGCAGGCGACCTGCTGGCCGTCGATGACAGCGTGCTCAAGCGCCATGGCGGCGAAAAGCTGTCGGTTAAGGTGGACGGCAAGCGCATAAAACAGGGCAAATGGGATAGCCGCGAACTTGAGGGTGGCGAGAAGGTGACGGTCAAGGATGGCCGTAACACCTACGAGAAGCATGAGGTTCAGGCTACGGTTATCGAGCCCAAGCTCAAGGTCGAGAGCACGGGCGCTATCGAGTATGTGCAGACGTGGGGCGTTCAGGGCCGCTCCGAGGTGTGGGTCGGTGAGCAGTCGGGCAAGACGCAGGACCGCGGCGAGGTTGTGCCCGCCACCGATTGCGTCGTTGCGTGCGCCAGCGTGGCGCCCAAGGGCAACAAAAAGTACGTGGCGCTGACGTTTGACGAGGGTCCGAGCGGCGCCACCAAACAGATCTTGCAGGTGCTCAAGGAAAAGGGCGTTACCGCGACGTTCTTCCTTTCGGGCGATGCGGCCGAGGCCTCGCCTGCCACGGCCAAGGCGATTGTCGATGCCGGGTGCGAGATCGGATCCAACAGCTACAGCGACGATTCGCTCAAGGGTCAGGACCGTGAGACGGTACGCGAACAGATCACGAAAGGCACCGATGCGATTAAGTCGGCGACCGGCGTGAAGACGATGCTGCTGCGTGCTCCCTACGCTGCCTTTGACGAGCAAAACTGGATTGATGCGATGGACCTGGTCTCCGCCGTGGTCTCGTGGAATATTGACTCGGGCGACTGGCTGCTCAACGGTGCCGACGAGCAGGTCTCAACGGTGCTCGATTCGGTGACGCCGGGCAATATCGTGCTGCTCACCGATAGAGACGAATGCGCCGAGCAGACGCTCGAGGCGCTGCCGCAGATCATCGACGGCCTTGTCGCCGACGGCTACAAGATCGTGACGCTCAGCGACCTGGTCAAGACGGACACGTCGCTGAGCAAAAAGCTCACCTCGCTGACGAAGGTCACCATGCCCAAGGACGCCGTGTTCCCCCAACTTGCCGAGGACGATGACACCACAGAGTAGTCATTGGGTAGTCATTGAAGAACGTCCCCAATGGCTATGTCACGGATGCGTCAGCGTTTGGTATGCCTGCAATGTGCAGCGCATAAATTCGATGTCGCAGGGCGATGCTGATGCTATAGTTACTGCGGATAATGAGGGTCAAGAGAAAGGTTACAGGTGAAATCCAAACCTCGACCATACAGTCGATGACCCCATGCAGGTGCTTTTTGCGCATGCACGGGGTGTAAGCGTCGAGCGGCGTGCCGCCCGCGCATGCGTATACATATCTAAAAGTCCACGGATGGCGCGCCGGCATGGCCGCGTCCGGAGGAATAATGATGGGGAGCACCATTGAATTATCTGAGTGAGATGCTCAAATTGCCGGTCTTGGACGTCGACGGCGAAAAGCTCGGCGTGGTCAACGATTTTGGTATTGCTACCGGCGAAGTTTTTCCGCACGTGACGTCGCTCGCGTTCCGCGGACCCGGCAAGACGCCGTTTATGATCAGTTGGCGCAAATGGGTCGACCGTATCGACGAGACGGGCGTGTACCTTAAGGCGTCGGCCACCGAAATCCGTTTTTCGTACCTGCAGCCGACCGAGCTCTTGCTCGCACGCGACGTGCTCAACAAGCAGATCGTCGACACGCAGGGCATGAAGGTCGTGCGCGTAAACGACATCAAGTTTTCCATGTCGGGCGAAAACCAGCTGCGCCTGCTGGGTGCCGAGGTCGGTGCCCGCGGTCTGCTACGCGCCATCAGCCCCGCGCTCGAGCATATCGTCGAAGGCTTTATGAAGCACCTGGGTAAGCCGCTCAGTGAGGACATCATCGCTTGGTCCTACATGGACCTGCTCGATCGCTCGACTAAGAACATCCAGCTCTCGGTGTCGCACAAGACGCTCGGCGAGCTGCACCCTGCCGACATCGCCGACATTATCGAGCAGCTCGACCCGCGCCTACGCGCGCAGGTGTTCGCACAGCTCGACACGGCTCAGGCCGCCGAGGCCATCTCGGAGTTCGATGACGACGAGCTCATGACCGAGATGCTCGAGGGCCTGTCCGACACGGACGCATCGTCGATGCTGGCCATGATGGACCCGGATGACGCTGCCGACCTGATCGACGAGCTCGATTATGAGAAGGCCGAGAAGCTCCTGCGCCTGATGGGCGTCAAGGAGGAGAAGGCGATTCGTAACCTGTTAGGGTATGAAGACAACACCGCCGGCCGCATCATGACCTCGGAGTTTGTCTCCCTGCCCGCCACGGCAACGGTCGGTGACGCCATCGAGGCGATTCGCGAGCTCGACGAGGACTTCGAGAGCGTCTACTACGTCTATACCGAGGATCCGAGCGGCATGCTGACCGGCGTGCTTTCACTGCGCACGCTGATTGTAGCCGACCGCGACGCCACGCTGGGTCAGCTGGCCTATCGCGACCTGGTCTATGTGTCGCCGGACGAGGACCAGGAAGACGTGACGGACGAGATGACCAAGTATGACCTGGTCGCTATCCCCGTCTGCGACGAGAACCGCCACATCCTGGGTATCGTAACCTTCGACGACGCCATGGACGTTATCGCCGAGGAGCATCAGGAGGACCTGCAGATCGCTGGTGTCGGCTCGGGTGACAGCGCGTCCGACGACTCGACGAACGTGCTCAGCTGGTTCGTGCATCGCCAGTACTGGGTTGTTGTATGGGGCATCGCGTCGTGCATCATGGCGACCGTGCTGGGAACGGCGCTCGGCTCCGCGCATCTGGTGGTGTTTCCCATGTGCGCCATGCCGCTCGTGCTGCTGGCGGCCTCGCGCATGGTGTCGTTCGTCAAGAACTACTTCCTGGAGTATGACGGTCACGACGACGAGCCCAAGCCGTATCTGGGGTTCTTCTTCCAGAGTACGGGCATGGGCCTGATTCTGTCACTCGTGACCTACCTGTGCGCCCAGCTGGTGCGCATCGCCGCGTTCCCCGATGCGCCCATGTTTGAGGAGCAACTCTTTACCGGGTGTTTTAATATCGCTGCCATCATTTGCCTGGTTGGCAACATGAGTGCCGTGATTTACCTGATGGTGCTGTTCTGGCGTGACGAGCATGACCTCAACACGTCGGGCACCGCCATGAACGTCATTGCCGTCATGATCTCGTGTGTGGCGTATTGCATCGCCGCGGTGCTGCTCGCCATGTCAGTCATGGGTTAGGTGGTCGCGTGCAAAACACGAAGCAAAAGTCGGGCACCAAGCAAAAGCTGACCATCGCGGCCATCTTTGGCGCTATGGGCCCCGGTCTGCTGGCGGCGCTTTCGGGCAATGACGCCGGCGGCATTGCAACGTATTCCAGCGCGGGCGCCAGCTATGGCTACAAAATGCTCTGGATGCTTCCCGTCATGACTGTGCTGCTCATCGTGACGCAGGAGACCGCGGCGCGCTGCGGCTGCGTCACGGGCAAGGGCCTGGCATCGCTCATTCGCGAGCGCTTTGGCGTGCGCAAGAGCGTGTTGGCCATGGCGGCGCTGTTGATCGCCAACACGGCTGTGACCATTTCGGAATTTGCGGGCATCGCGAGTGGTCTTGCCCTGTTTGGCGTGCCGGCGAGCATCTCGGTGCCGTTGGTGGCGCTGCTGGTGTGGATGCTTACCATGTCGGGTAGTTTCCAGCGCATCGAGAAGATTCTGCTGCTGGTGAGCTGCGTGTTCGTGACCTATATCGTCGCCGCGTTTATGGCTGGCCCCAACTGGGGTGAGGTCGCGGTCGACCTGGTCGTGCCCAACATTCAAAATGACCCCAGCTACGTGTCGCTCGTGGTCGCAACGATCGGTACCACCATCGCGCCGTGGATGATTTTCTTGGCGCAGAACAACGTGGTCGATAAGAACGCGGGCGAGGACGATATCGTGCTGCAGCGTATTGATACCGTGAGCGGCTCGATCGCTGCCGATATCATTGCCGGCTTTATTATCATCACGACCGGCACGGTGTTGTTCCCAGCGGGTATTCAGATCAGCGATGCTGCCGATGCTGCCCGCGCGCTGGAGCCTATTGCGGGTCAGTGGTCTACGGTACTGTTTGCCTCGGGCCTGGTCGCGGCGAGCTTCTTGGCTGCCTGCGTGCTGCCGGGCGTTACGTCGAGCGCTATCTGCGAGGCATTTGGCTGGGAGCGCGGTGCCGACCGCAGCTGGGACGAGGCCCCGGTCTATCGCGGCATCATTACGGCCATCATCGGTATCTCTGCCGTGCTGGTGCTTATGCCCGGCGTCGATCTGTTCCAGATTATGATGACCTCGCAGGTCATCAATGGCGTGCTACTGCCCGTGGTTCTGGTGTTCCAAGTGGTTATCGCCGCCGACCGTCACATTATGGGCGCCAACCGCAACGGCCGCGTGTGGAACGTGCTCACGTGGGCGACTATCGCCGTGATTACGGTGCTGACGGTCGTCATGTTTGTGCTGCAAGCGATGGGCTACGGCGCTTAGCGCCTCTTTTGGACTCCAAACAGGCCGCCGCCATGGGCTGCGGCCTGTTTTTTGCCCGCGACCTCTTGGGGCCGACTCTAAAAGAGTGATTTTGGGTTGTTTGCTGCAGGTTACTTGTCGGTGCCCAGCTTGTGCGGCTTGAGAGCGAGCGCATTGACGAGCGCGTCGGTGGCAGACTTGACGGCCGCCGGCTGCGGATCGTTGACGTGATCCTCGGGATGCACGGGCAGGTCCTTCTTGACTGCATCGTGGATCAAGTTGAGGTACTCAGTCACGCCAGTGGTCGACAGGTGCGTGCCATCGCCATCGAACAGGTCGTTGCGATTGGCACTGTATCCGTACCAGTCGATAACGCGCACGTTCTTGTAGCGCGTGGCGGCGTTGGCGATGGCCTGGTTGGTAGAGCCAACCCACGGCTGCGGGCTGCGCGTGTTCACAAACACCACAATACGCTTATCTCCTGCATCGGCCATGATGGCGTCGATCTGGTCGTCGGTTACCAAGCCATTGGTTCCCAGCGCAAAGACCACGATCTTGCCGGCAAGGTTCTGTTGGAGATAGCCCTCAAATGTCGCGCGGCCCGCATCAAACTGGCGGCCCTTTTCGGCATCGATGTGACTGTGGGGGAACACGCCGTCAAAGGAATCGACGGCGCGCAGCGACACGGAGTCACCGATCATCAGCAGGTCGTAGGAGCCATCGGGGAAGCCGTCGTTGTCCTTGTCGGTGTCGTCGGCTGCCTGTTGGTCCGTTGGCGCGGTGTTCTTGGCTTCCTTGTTGAGGACTTCGGCGCCCTCACCGCTCAGTGCAGACGTCTCGGGCACAAAGACCAGGCCGCCCAGTGCAACGACCAACACGACAGCGCAGGCTGCGCAGACAGGGACGTGCGCGCGCGCCCAGTTGGTGGGCGTGGTGGTGCCGTTGCGGAACTCGGATACGGTGCGCCCAAAGGCGCCCTTTCTAAACGGCGTCTCGATAAAGCGATATGAGCATTCGGCTACGGCGACCACCAACAACACCTGCAAAATGTACTGCCACCACGGCGTATCGTTGATGTTGGCGACCGGGTTCATGAGCAACAGTAGCGGATAGTGCCACAGGTAGATGCTGTACGAGCGCTTGCCAACCCACACGAGCGGCTCGGCGGACAGTGCGCGGGCAACCATTCCCTGGGGCTGCACGCAGGCCGCGATGACCATGAGCGTGAGGATGGAGCATAACAGCGTGCCGCCGCGATACTGGAACGCGGTGTAGCCGTTGGTGAGCGCGACCATGGCGGCAAGGCCAACCAGACCCACGACGCCCAACACATCGATGGATGCAGGTGAGGACCAAAAACGCACGAGCGTACTCGGCTGAGTCGGGACGGTCTCGGCTGCGCCGTCGGTCGTAGCGTCATGCTTGCTTTCGGCGTTCTTGCCGTGCTTGGCGGCGCCAGCCAGGCGATTGAGCCCCAAACGATGAGCGAGACGCACCGGTGCCAGGTCGCAATCGGGGATAAAGGCCATCCAGGCGCCCAGCAGCAGCGAGAACACGCGGGTGTCGGTGCCGTAGTACACGCGGCTGGGGTCGGCGGCGGGGTTATAGAGCACCATCATGGCGATGGCGGAGACAGCAGCCAGGCCCAGAACCACGCGGCGCGTGTTGGGTTTGCTCACATGCATGGATACCATGGCAAACAGCAGTGGCGGCCAAATCAGGTAGAACTGTTCCTCGATGGCAAGCGACCAAAAGTGCGTGAGCGGCGAGGGGTCGCCCAGAGCATTGAAGTACGAGGCGTTTTGGGCAATCTGCCACCAGTTGTTGAAGAACAGCAGCGACGGCAGGATGTCGGGGCGCATCTTGGTGAGCATCACGTGGTTAAAGATGGTGCACAGCGCGCAGGTCACGAACACTACCGTTACCACGGCGGGGACCAGGCGACGGATGCGGCGAATCCAGAAGCTCTTGAGGTCGATGCGGCCGGTCTTAGCGACTTCGTTGAGTAGCAGGCGTGTGATCAGATAGCCCGAAAGCACAAAGAAGATCGTGACGCCAAGCAGGCCGCCCTGAGCCCACGTGAGGTTGAGGTGATAGAGCACCACCGCGACGACGGCAAGCGTGCGCAGACCGTCGAGCGCAGGGATGTAGCGGGACTTGGGGCGAGCAGGCGTCTGCTCCGCGGCGGGAGTGTTGGCGCGGCCCGCGTTGTTGGCAGAAGCGCGATGGGGGCTCGCGGTGCGTCGCGGCTCGTTGGCACGGCGCTCGCCCTTCACGCGTTCGTGCGGCGCCGGCTCGTTGCCCGTGCGGCGTCGACCGCGCGAGCCCGATTGCGAGAATTGTTCCATAAAACATCATCCAATGACGAGAATAATCAGCACGTATTCATTGTAGCTGCCTGCCCCTGTGAATGCTTGCTGCTGGCGCAAGCTCAAGCGCGCGTCCACATCAAAGTGGACTAAAGTTATAGGGGGTGCGAGAGTGCACAATCGTTGGTCGACGGTGGGCGCAAAGCCTGAAGACGAGGAGGTTTCCATGGCGGATCATAGCATCGTTGCGGTGTTCGGCAGCATGAACATGGACCTTTCGGTGGCGTGCGAGCGCATGCCGCGTGCGGGCGAGACCGTCGGCGGCAGCGGGTTTATCACCAACGCCGGTGGCAAGGGCGCTAACCAGGCCGTCGCCGCTGCGCGCATGGGTGCGCGCACGTGCATGATTGGCGCTGTTGGGCGCGACGCGTTCGGCGCGTCGCTCGTGACGGGGCTCCAAGACGCCGGCGTGGACTGTGACTTTGTAGTGCATCGCGATGACGTGGAGACGGGAGCGGCGACCATCATTCGCTGCGAGGGCGACAACCGCATCATACTGTCACCAGGCGCCAACCATGCGCTTGCGGGCGCGGACGTTGCCTGCGCGCTGAGGCGTCTGGTGACCCATGAGCTCGACGGCGACGCCAGCGAGATTGCCCCGGCTGCCGGAAGCGTCTTTATCGCCCAGGGCGAATGTGACCTTGCGGCGACGGCCGAGGCGCTTGTTTGCGCTCACGAGCTGGGGTTCTATACGATCTTTAATCCAGCGCCCGCCTGCGAGCTGCCTGCGGAGGTCTGGCCTGCGGTCGACCTGGTCTGTCCCAATGAGACCGAGTGCCAGGTGCTGACGGGAATCTTGCCCGCGGACGATGCAAGCTGCGTCGCGGCGCTCAACGTCCTGCTCGCTAGGGGTGCCGGAGCTGCGGTCATCACGTTGGGCGGTGCCGGCTCGGTTACGCTCGGCGATGACGGTGAGCTGCTGCGCATGCCGGCGCTTTCGAGCACGGTAGTCGATACCACGGCCGCCGGCGATACGTTTATCGGCGCGTTGGCGGCGGCTCGCCTAGAGGGCTTGCCGCTCTTTGAGTGCATGGCCGCGGGTGCTCGCGCCTCGGCAGTGACGGTGTCGCGCCTGGGCGCTCAGCAATCGATTCCCACGCGCGCCGAAGTTGAACATTGGTTTGGTTAAACGATAAAGACGGAGAAGCGGAGCAGAACAATGGCAATCAAGAAGCTGATCCTTGATCTGGATATGGGTGTGGACGATGCGATGGCGCTGGCCTATGCCATCGCGAGCCCCGAGGTGGAGCTCGTGGGTATCACCACGTGCTTTGGCAACGTGCGCGTCGAGCAATCGGCGCACAACTGCCTGGCGGTGCTCGATCTGCTGGGTCGCCCCGAGGTTCCGGTGTACCTGGGTGCCGACCGTCCTCTGCAGGCGACTGAGCCCTATACGCCGCCGGCGTCCACCGCGCTCATTCACGGCAAGAACGGCATCGGCGGCGCGAGCGTGCCCGCGTCGCCCTACGAGCCGGTGGGAGCGACCTCGGCCGGCGGCAACGCTGCGGTCGATTATTTGATCGATGCCGCGCGCACTTATGGTCCCGATCTGGTCTACGTAGCGACTGGCCCGCTCTCCAATCTGGCGCTCGCCCTGGAGCACGATGCGGCGGCGATGATGTCCATCGGCCGCGTGGTCGTGATGGGCGGCGCCCTTACCGTGCCCGGTAACGTGAGCGCGGGCGCCGAGGCCAACATGGCGAGCGACCCCGAGGCAGCCGACGCGGTGCTGCGCTCGGGCCGTAAGCTCACCATGGTGGGCCTGGACGTGACGCATCGCGTGGTGCTCACGCGCCGCGACATTGCCGGCTGGACGGGTTCGGGAACCATGGCCGGCTGCGCATTTGCGAGCATGGTCGAGCACTACATTGGTTCGTACGAGATGAACGCGTCCTACCTGGGCGGCTGCGCGCTGCACGATCCGCTGGCGGTTGCCGTGGCGATTGATCCCACGCTCGTGGGTGCGCTCGGCTGCAATCTGCGCGTCGACCTGCTGGGCGAGTACCGAGGCCGCACCATCTGCGACGAGCACCGCCTGTCCGATCCGGATAAGAGCGCGCTCGTGGCGCTCACCGTGGACGCCCCACGTTTCCTCGCGGAGTTTAAGGCACGCATGGCTCGCATCCTTGGCTAAACGGTTTCTGTGCCCCGTTCCAGATTAGCTACCGAGTAAATACGCCCGTTGGGGGAATAGTCGCGTCGCTTCGCTTGACAACAGGCTAAACTAGCTATTAAACATTTACTATTCTGTTTAGATTGAATTTGCGGTCGTTTAGTTGTCGAGTCACGGGGCGGTCAGGCCACGATGCTCCGCCACGACCGTTGCTAGGGGGAACAATGGCCAAAGCAAGTGTTCGCGAGATCAGCCGCATCACCGGTTTTTCGCCCGCAACCGTGTCCAACGCGCTCAACCGCAAGCGCAGCGTGAGCGAGGAGACCGCCAAAGTCATCCTGGAGTGCGCGCAGTCGCTCGGCTATCAGCAGTCGACGCAGCTCGAGAGCATCCAGTTTGTGCTCGCGCGCAAGACGGGCGCCATCCTGGACGAGAGCACCTTCCACCCCGCGGTCATCGAGGGCGTGGAGCGTCAGGCGCGTCGCCACGGCATGAGCACGAGCTTTGTCTCGCTCGACTTTAGCGACCTGGACGCCGTTCGCCCGCAGGTCGAGGGCCTGATCGCCGATCCGTCCGCCGCCATTGTGCTAATGGGTACGGAGTTGGGCGAGGAGGACTACGCCCTGTTCGCTAACGCCGCCGCCCACCTGATTGTGCTCGATGGCTGGAGCGACCGCCAGTACTTCGATGCCGTAGTCATTGCCAATACCGATTCGGTGCTGCGCGCCGTGGACTACCTTATCGAGAAGGGTCACAGGCAAATCGGCTATCTGGCAGGCGATCTTCGTATCCGCAACTTTAAGGATCGCGAGCGCGGCTATCGCCAAGCACTTGAGGATGCGGGCCTCGAGGCAAACCCGGCATGGCGCGTCACGCTGGGCACCACGCTCGAAGGTGCCTATCGCGATATGGGTGCATGGCTCGACAGCGTCTCACGCGACGACCTGCCGACGGCTTTCTTTGCCGAGAACGACGTGCTCGCCGTGGGTGCCATGCGCGCGTTCAACGAGCACGGCATTCGCGTGCCCGAGGATGTCTCGATCATCGGCTTTGACGATCTGTCTTTGGGCGCCTTTTCCAACCCGCCGCTCACCACGGTGCACGTTCCCAAGCACGAGGTGGGCGAGATCGCGGTGCGCCGCCTGGTGGGCAACATCCGCAATCCCAAGAGCTATACCTGCAAGACGGCCGTATCGACCTATTTTGTCGAGCGCCAAAGCGTGCGCGAGATCTAGGCGGAGACGGCATTGCCTGCAGCGTGCCAAAGCTCGCTAGGGCAGTTAACATAGTGCCATTCAGAAGAGGATCCTTCGGGGTCCTCTTTTTGTTTCCCTTGTATGTTCAGATTGTTTACATACCGTTTAGGCTGATTTCTCTACCGTCTACGGGTATTTCGCGCTAAACTTCTAAACAGAAGAGTAAAACATTTAGTAAACAGAACAAAACGAAACATGCGTCTGTTTACTGAACATGTGACTAGGGGAGGACGTACATGGATAAGATCAAGCTCGGTTTTGTGCCCACGCGCCGTAGCATCTTTAGCGCGCCGGACGCGATCAAGTATCGCGGCCTTACGGCTGATCGCCTGCGCGAGATCGGCGTCGAGATTGTGGATATCGACGACATCAACGACGAGGGCCTGCTGTTCGACGACAGCCATATCGCGCCTATCGTCGAGAAGTTCCGCGCCGAGGGCGTCGACGGCATCATGCTCTGCCACGCCAACTTTGGTACCGAGTATGTCTGCGCCCGCCTTGCCCGCGAGCTCGGCTTGCCCGTGCTGCTGTGGGGTCCGCGCGACGAGCGCCCCGAGCCCGACGGCACCCGTCTGCGCGATAGCCAGTGCGGCCTGTTCGCCACCGGCAAGGTCCTGCGTCGCTTCCAGGTTCCCTTCACCTACATGACCAACTGCCGTCTGACCGATCCCGAGTTCGAGCGCGGTGTCTGGGACTTTTTGGCCGTGTGCAACGTGGTCAAGACTTTCAAGCACACCCGCATCCTGCAGATGGCCACCCGTCCGTTCGATTTCTGGTCGACCATGTGCAACGAGGGCGAGCTGCTCGAGAAGTTCAACATCCAGCTTTCGCCCATCCCCATGACCGAGCTTGTCCAGGCCGTGCGCGACGCCCAGGCTGACGAGCAGGCCATGGCAGCCATGCTCGCCCACATTGGTGACAGCTTTGAGATCTGCATCCCCGAGGACAAGGTTCCTGCGGTCGCAGGACTCGCCATTGCCATGAAGCGCCTGGTCGAGAAGTACGGCTGCAACGCCGGCGCCATCCAGTGCTGGAACGCCCTGCAGGACGAGTTGGGCATTATGCCCTGCGCCGCCAACGCAATCCTCAACGAGACGGGCATCCCCATCGTCTGCGAGACCGACATCCATGGCGCTATCACCGCGCTGATGGTCGAGGCCGCCGACCTGGGCCGTCACCGCGGCATGTTCGCCGACTGGACCGTGCGTCATCCCGATAACGAGAACGGCGAGCTGCTGCAGCACTGCGGCCCCTGGCCCTGCAGCTGCGCGGCCGTCAAGCCCAAGCTCACCTATCCGCTGGCCTTCGATCACCCCGGCGCGCTGACGGCCGAGGCCAAGCACGGCGACCTCACCCTTGCCCGCTTTGACGGCGACAACGGCGAGTACTCGCTGCTGCTGGGCAACGCCCGCGGCATCGACGGCCCGGCCGGCATGGGCACCTACCTGTGGGTCGAGGTCGACAACCTCAAGCGCCTCGAGGCCAAGATCGTCGAGGGTCCCTACATCCACCACTGCGTCGCCATTCACGCCAACGTGGTGCCGGTGCTCTACGAGGCGTGCAAGTACATCGGCATTGTCCCCGACCTGTACGACCCCATCGAAGAAGACGTCAAAGCTTACCTGCGAGGAGAGTAGAAATGGCAACTATCGAAGAGCTTGAATCCCTGCGTTGGGACCTTCGCCGCGATTGCGTCGATATCATCATGGCTGGCGCCGGCGGGCACATCGGCGGCGACATGTCGGTCATCGACGCCCTCATGACCCTCTACGCCAACCACCTCAACATTTCGCCCGAGACCGTCGACGATCCCAACCGCGATCGCTTCGTGCTCTCCAAGGGCCACGCCATGGAGGCCTACTACGCGGTGCTCTGCCACGAGGGCTATCTGGACCTCGACGACGTCAAGGCCCGCTTCTCTAAGTTCGGCAGCCCCTACATCGGCCACCCCAACAACAAGCTCAAGGGCATCGAGATGAACTCGGGCTCGCTGGGTCACGGCCTGCCCGTGGCCGTCGGGATGGCGCTTGCCGGCAAGATGGATGGCCGCGACTACCGCGTCTACACCATCATGGGCGACGGCGAGCTTGCCGAGGGCTCGGTCTGGGAGGGCGCCATGAGCGGCGGCAACTACCAGCTCGATAACCTGTGCGCGCTCGTGGACCGCAACCGCCTGCAGATCAGCGGCAGCACCGAGGACGTCATGAAGCAGGACTCGCAGGAGGAGCGCTGGGCCGCCTTCGGTTGGAACGTGCTGTCCATTCCGGGCAACGACGTCCAGGCCATCGACGCCGCGCTGACGCTGGCCGCCGAGACCAAGGGTAAGCCCACGGTCATCATCCTCAACACGGTGAAGGGCTACGGCTCGCCGGTTATGGAGGACAAGGCCGCCTGGCATCATCACCTGCCCAACGATGAGGAATATGCCCAGATCATCGCCGATTTCGCTGCCCATAAGGAGGCTATCAATGGCTAACAAGATCGCCAACCGCAAGGCTATCTGCGACACGCTGCTCGAGGCCGCCGCAACCGATAAAGACATCGTCGTCCTGTGCTCCGACTCCCGCGGCTCCGCATCGCTCACGCCGTTCTTCGATCAGTATCCCCAGCAGTCCATTGAGGTCGGCATCGCCGAGCAGGACCTGGTGAGTATCGCCGCCGGTATGGCCTCGTGCGGCAAGAAGGCCTGGGCCGCCTCGCCGGCGTCCTTTGTGACCACGCGCTCGTATGAGCAGTGCAAGGTCGACGTTTCGTACTCCAACACCAACGTCAAGCTCATCGGCATCTCGGGCGGCGTGTCCTACGGCGCCTTAGGCATGAGCCATCACTCCGCGCAGGATATCGCCGCCATGAGCGCGATTCCCAACATGCGCGTGTATCTGCCGAGCGATCGATTCCAGACCGCCGAGCTCGTGCGTGCCCTGGTCGCCGACAACAAGCCGGCCTACATCCGCGTGGGCCGCAACCCGGTGGAGGACGTGTACACCGAGGACGAGTGCCCGTTCCAGATGGATCGCGCCACCTGGGTGCGTCGCGGCGCCGATGTGACGATTGTCGCCACCGGTGAGATGGTCCGCCACGCCGTGGACGCCGCCGACCTTTTGGCCGAACAGGGTATCTCGGCAACGGTGCTCGACATGTACTGCGTCAAACCGCTCGACGCCGAGGCCGTGATCGAGGCCGCCGACGCCACGCGCGCCGTCGTGACGGTCGAAGAGCACAGCCCCTTCGGCGGCCTGGGTTCCATGGTCGCGCAGGTCGTGGGCGAGCATTGCCCGCGTCCGGTCAAGTGCCTCTCCCTGCCCGATGCGCCGGTCATCACCGGCACGAGCCCCGAGGTCTTCGCGCACTACGGCCTGACGGGCGAGGGAATCGCCAAGACGGTCGCCGAGTTCCTTGGCAAACAGTAGAAACAGACGCTGCGCGGCCGCCAAGCACCGCACCTTGCCGTTCAAACCGTCGCTTGCGTACACAGAGTACGCGGCGCTCCTCTTTCACGGCAATCTGTGGCACTTGACGGCCGCTCGCTCCTTGTCCGTCGGGTTTTAGTTTTGAATCGACGGGGGAGACAGGAGAGTACATGAGCAAATACATCATCGGAATCGATCAATCCACGCAGGGCACCAAGGCGCTGCTGGTGGACGAGGGCGGCCATTTGATTCATCGTGCCGATCGCCCGCATCGCCAGATTGTCAACGAGGTCGGCTGGGTGAGCCATGATCCAGCCGAGATCGCCGCCAACGTGCTGGCCGTGGCGCGCGCCGTGGTGGAGGAGACCGGGGTCGATCCGGCCGACGTCGCCGGCATCGGCATCTCCAACCAGCGCGAGACCACCGTTGCCTGGAGGCGCACGACGGGCGAGCCGCTGTGCGACGCCGTGGTGTGGCAGTGCGCCCGCGCCCGTGAGCTGTGCGACGAGCTGGCCGCGCGCGAGGGTGTGGCCGAGCTGGTGCGCGACACGACGGGTCTGGTACTCTCGCCCTACTATCCGGCGGGCAAGATGGCTTGGATTCTCGCGAACGTTCCCACGGCTGCCGAGGCCGCGGCGGCAGGCGAACTGTGTCTGGGCACCATCGATGCCTGGGTGGTCTGGACGCTCACGGGCGGCGCGGAGTTTCGCTGCGACTGGTCCAATGCCGGCCGCACGCAGCTCTTCGACCTGCGCCGTGGCTGCTGGAGCGAGCCGGTGTGCGAGGCCTTTGGCGTCGATCCGGCCTGCCTGCCGCAGGTGACCGATTCCGATGGCCTGTTCGGCATGACGGACCTGGGCGGCTTTTTGCCGGCGCCCGTGCCGGTGCACGGCGTGCTGGGCGACAGCCATGCGGCCCTGTTTGCGCAGGGTTGCCACAGCCGCGGCATGGCCAAGGCGACCTATGGCACCGGAAGCTCGGTCATGATGAACGTCGGCGACGAGTTCGTCGCCAGCTCGCATGGGCTTTCGAGCTCGCTCGCATGGCGTATGGACGGTGTGACCGAGTATGTTCTCGAGGGCAACGTGAGCTACGCCGGCGCCGTCAAGACGTGGCTGCGCGACGACCTGGAGCTCATCAATAACCCCGAGGAAGTTACCGACCTGTGCTACGCCGCCAATCCGGCGAGCCGCGTCTACTTTGTGCCGGCGTTCACTGGCCTGGGCGCGCCGCACTGGGCGAGCGATGCCGAGGGCTGCGTCTTTGGCATGACGCGCACCACGGGCCGTGCGGAGTTCGTAAAGGCCGCCGACGAGTCGATCGCCTATCAGATCTTCGACGTGATCGATGCGATGGTCGAGGATTCGGGCGCGGCACTGGCCGAGCTTCGTGTTGACGGCGGTCCCACGCGCGACGCGTACCTGATGCAGTTTGAGAGCGACCTGGTCGGCTCGCCCATCCGCATTGCGAGCAACGACGAGATGAGCGGTCTGGGTGCGGCTTGGGCCTGCGGCATTGCGCTGGGCATGTACACGCGCGATGTCGTTGACGTCTACGGCGCCCGCGGCATCGTGGAGCCTGCCATGCCTGCCGACGAGCGAGCCAAAAAGATCGCCGGCTGGCGCCATGCTGTCGACGCCACAATTGCATACACTGCCTAGGCGGCTGCGCGGCGCCCAAGGATTTTTCTGGGACGGGGATAAAAACTCATTGATCCCCGTCCCGGGTAGCTCATTTGGGACGGGGCTTTTTTGACTGGTATGATTGATGCGACCATTCCAACCAGCTAAAAGAGCCCCGTCCTAAATTGACTACCGAGAGGATCTGCCATGGAGCGCATCGCGAGTTTTTCCGTTGATCATCTGCTGCTTGAGCCCGGCGTGTATGTGAGCCGCATCGACCGCGATCCGGCGACCGGTGCCGCCGTCACCACCTTTGACCTGCGCCTGACCACGCCCAACAAGGAGCCAGTTATGAACACGGCGGAGTGCCACACCATCGAGCATCTGGGTGCCACGTTCCTCCGCAATCATGCCGAGTGGTCGAGCCGCATTGTCTACTTTGGCCCCATGGGCTGCCGCACGGGCTTTTACCTGGTTGTCTTTGGTGAGCTGACGAGCGAGGAGATCTTGCCGCTCGTGCGCGAGCTGTTCGAGTTTGTTGCTGGTTTTGAGGGCGATATCCCCGGCGCCGCTCCCGAGGAGTGCGGTAACTATCTGGACCAGAACCTCCCCATGGCAAACTGGCTCGCGCGCCGCTATCTCGACCGCGACCTGGCCAATATCGACGAGAAGCACCTGCACTACCAGCAGGCGTAAGGGCTTTATCGCCCAAAGCGCGCGCATTGGGCGCCTTCGCTTATGCGGGGGCGCCTTTTTGTTGAGTGGTCGGGACGAGCGTTCAAAATCGCTCATGTTTGTTCTAGAATGTTCGTATAGTCACATTTACGAACAGGAGCGAACATGCACATCTATTCTGTCAACGATCCCGAGTTCAAATCCTATGGCAACGTTTGGGATGACGTTCCGTCCGAGCTCACGTCGCTCGTGCTCGAGGCGCTCTCTGCCACGCCCATCCCCGAAGGCAGCAAGTACGTAGCAAGCGCGCCGGAGCTCGAGAGCGTCAAGGGTGCCGATAAACTGGGCTTTCTCATGTTTGGCGGCCGCCCCTTCCAGCTCGGCTGGTGCAACGGCCACAACACACAGCTCAACTGCCTGGAGTATCACCGCGCCAGCGAGTTTAACCTGGGCGCTCGCGACTTTATCCTGCTCGTGGCGCATCGCTGGGAGATCGAGGACGGCAAGCTCGACACCGCATGCGTCAAGGCGTTCCGCGTGCCGGCGGGTACGGTCGTCGAAGTCTTCAACACCACGCTCCACTACACGCCCTGCATGGTCGACGACGGCGGCTTCCAGGTGATGGTGGCGCTGCCGGCGGGCACCAATGGCCCGCGCCCCGAGGCCGCAGCCGACATGCCTGCCGCCGGTGACAGCTACTGCTACTGGAAGGCCGACAAGTGGGTTCTCTGCCACGCAGATAGTCCCAAGGCTGCCGAGGGCGGCTACGTGGGCCTCGTCGGCAAGAACCTCGACATCACCTGCGACTAGGGGCTTCCTGTTTGTCTCGATCTGTAACATTTGACGGGCCAAATCGTCTCTTCCTGTTACAGATTGAGATAAACCGCAGAGTGTGCCCGAAAGATCTCGATCTGTAACACCAGGCCCGGTTTTGGCGGTCTACCTGTTACAGATTAAGACAAACCCGCCCAAACCACCACAAAGGTGCCTGTCCCCTTTGTGGTGGTTGGCGGTTTGGGCGGGCAGGTATCAAAAAGTGTCAGACGGGGGCGGCTGCCGGGCCGCCGTGTGCGAAAAGAAGTGTCGGCCTGCGTCGTTGCCGTTGAGTAGCGCGCTGCTTACGGGGATACTGAAACCACGACAAACAGCGTGTGAAAGGATTGATGCATGGCTTTCCGTAAAGACTTCCTGTGGGGCGGCGCGACGGCTGCCAACCAGTGCGAGGGCGCTTACGACGTGGATGGCCGCGGCCTGGCCAACGTGGACGTGGCGCCGCACGGCCCCGAGCGCTATGCGGTGGTCTCCGGCCAGCGCAAGATGCTCGACTTCGAGGACGGCTATTACTACCCCGCGCAGACCGGCATCGATTTCTATCACCACTACAAGGAGGACATCGCCCTCTTTGCCGAGATGGGCTTTAAGACCTTCCGCATGAGCCTGGCCTGGACCCGCATCTTCCCCAACGGCGACGAGACTGAGCCCAACGAGGCCGGCCTGGCCTTCTACGAGGACGTGTTCCGCGAGTGTCAGGCGCACGGCATTGAGCCGCTCGTGACCATCACGCACTTCGACTGCCCGATTCACCTCATCAAGGAGTACGGCGGCTGGCGCAACCGCAAGCTCATCGACTTCTACAAGAACCTCGCGACCACGATCTTCACCCGCTACAAGGGCCTGGTAAAGTACTGGCTTACCTTCAACGAGATCAATATGATCCTGCACCTGCCGTTTATGGGTGCCGGTCTGGTCTTTGAGGAGGGCGAGAACAAGGAGGCCGTCGAGTACCTGGCCGCCCACAACGAGCTCGTCGCCAGCGCTTGGGCAACCAAGATCGCTCACGAGATCGACCCTGAGGTCAAGATCGGTTGCATGCTTGCCGCAGGTAGCTACTACCCCTACAGCTGCCGTCCGGGCGATGTGCGCCAGGCGCAGATTGACAACCAGAGTAACTATTTCTTCGTCGACGTTCAGAGCCGCGGCTACTACCCGGCCTATGCCGTCAAGAAGCTCGAGCGTTTGGGCATCGATGTGGGCATGACGGATGAAGACCGCGAGATCCTGGCCGCCAACACCGTCGACTTCATCAGCTTTAGCTATTACAGCACCCGTTGCTCCGCCGGTGCCGATAACCCCGATGTCGAGCGCACCCAGGGCAACGCCTTCGCCGGCGCCAAGAACCCCTACCTGCAGGAGAGCCAGTGGGGCTGGGCCATCGATCCGCTGGGCTTCCGCATCACCCTCAACGACCTGTACGACCGTTATCAGAAGCCGCTGTTTGTGGTCGAGAACGGTCTGGGCGCCAAGGATGTTGTCGAGGAGGATGGCTCCATCAACGACGACTACCGTATCGACTACCTGCGCCAGCATATCGCCGCGATGCGCGATGCGGTGACCGAGGACGGCGTTGACCTGCTGGGCTACACCACCTGGGGCCCAATCGACCTGGTGTCTGCCGGCACGGGCGAGATGTCCAAGCGCTACGGCTTTATCTATGTCGACCGCGATGATGCGGGCAACGGCACCCTCAAGCGTTCCAAAAAGAAGAGCTTCGACTGGTACAAACACGTCATCGAGACGAACGGCGAGGACCTGGCCTAAGGCTTCCCAACAACCATAGCCTCCTAACCAAAACGCCCGGCGAGCAGTTAATGCCCGCCGGGCGTTTTGTTAAAAGAAGTGAAAGCACTCATTGGGGACGTACTTAAATGAGTGCCCGCAGAATGAGAGTGGATAATCTCCCGTTTTTAGCCTGTTTGTGGGCTCAAAGTGGGAGATTATCCACTCTCGCCATTTGGGCGTCCAAAAATCCTCGCTCGTTTTGTCTTAGTCATTGGGGACGTTCTTAAACGACTAGTCGCTGGTCCACTCATTGGGGACGTACTTAAATGAGTGGCCCCTGGGGACACCCTTTGCCGTCGGCGGATTTTGGGACATGTGGCCCGCTTTTTGGGCCCGCCTGTCGGTACACTAAAAGCACTATGGGTACCCGCGAGCGACATATCGGCCACGCGACCGCCCGATCCGCGCCCGTGGCGGATCTTAGGGGCGGCAGGCTCTTCGCCATGCCGCGATTCCTTGTTGGCATATCGCATGGCGTGTATCGCCACCGCGTCTTTGTTATCGCCGGCGCCATTACCGCGCTGTTCCTTATGCTTTTGGCAGTCTTGCCGGCACTGTTCGCCTCCGACCCCAAGCTTTCCAACACCGTGCCCGCCTATAGCGAGGTGTCCGAAGAGGTCGTGGATGCGCTCGTCCACTCGAGCTCTCTCCCGCTGCTTGTCGCCGCAATTGCATTTTCAATCTGGGGTGTGTTGGCGTACCTACGCTGCTTGGACTACGTCTTGCGCCGCCGCCTTGTTGCCATCGCCGCCATTTGTGCCCTGTGGATGATCGAGGTCATCCTCAAATATAAGTCGTTCACGCCGTTCTATGCCACCGTGCTGTGGTACCTGTACTACGTGCCCATGACGCTCATTCCGCTGATCTACCAGCTGTGCGGTCTGCGCCTCGCGGGTTTGGAACAGCATCGTATGGGGCGTCGGTACCGCACCGTTTTGTGGGTCATGGCTGTCCTGCTTATCGGCTTTGTGCTTACTAACGATGTTCATCAGCAGGTCTTCCATTTCGATCGATCGAGTGGAACCTGGAGCAACGATTACACATATGGTTGGGGCTACGGTACCGTTCTGGTATGGACAGCCTTTAACTTCGCGGCCTTTTTTATCCTGGTTGGTCGGTCCTCGTCCTTTCGCATTCAGCGCTTTTCGGGCACGGCGGCGCTCGTACTGCTGGGTGGCGCATTCTTTGCCATCTCGTATGCTCTGCGCGTGCCCTGGGCATGGAGGCTTAATTTTTCACTTGTCTACTGCGTCCTGTGCGTGGTGGCGATGGAAATCTGTCTCGATTGCGGTGTCATTCCGTCATATCACGACATCGCCGGCATCTTCGACACCTTGCCGCTCGACCTCAAAGTGCTAACGCGCGACCTGCAGGAAGTCTATGTCACACCGGTGTCAAAGCCAATGCTGGCGGCCGTGTGCGAAGAGCTGCGGGCCCAGGAACACGGGCATGCCCATGCCTTTGCCGTGGCGTCAGATCCCGATGTAATGTATCGCGCCTTTCCACTGCTGGGCGGATCGGCCCTGCTTGCCCAAGACGTGTCGGAGCTCAACGAGCTTAACCGTGAACTGGCGCATCGTCGCATGGAACTGCAGCGCCAAAATGAGCTGCTCACGGCCGACTACGATCTTAAGACGCATCTGGCAGATCAAGAGGCCGAGACCTTGCTAGTCCAAGACGTGGACCAGGCGCTTGCCCGCGCGTTCGAAGAGATGTACGACCTGCTGAGCTCGCTGCCACCGTTGACCGACGAGGCGTCTTCGCGCGAGCGTTACCGCATGCTGCAGCGCGCCAAGATGCTCGTCGCCTATTGCAAGCGCAAAGGGTCGCTCACGTTGGCACGGCACGGGGAGAGCGGTTTTGATCGCGACCGCATTCAGCTCATTGCCAATGAGCTCGCAAGCGACCTGCGCACCATCGATGTCGATTGCGCTTCGATTATCACCATACGGCGCCCGATGCACGCCAGTACGGTAAGCGCCCTGTACGACTGCGTGTATGACTTTGCGTTTTTTGCCTACACCACCGACCATCCGGCGCTTATGTATCACTTGGGCGACCATGACCGGTGCAGTGTCGAGCTGCGCGCTACGCTTTTTTCCAACGATGAGGAAGATCTTTCGCAGACGCCCGCTGCGCAAGAGCTCGAAAGCGCTCTGCAAGGGCGCAACGTGGCATACCGCCTTGAGGGCGAGCCCGGCCAGCTGCGCATGATCGTCTTGATGCCGAGGGCGGGTGAGTGACGATGCAGATTTCGTTCATCCTTCCCCAAATCGTTGCGCTCGATGTTGTCTTTGCCCTGGCTGCGTGTCTGCAGATGATCCACGTCCCGCTCATCGCATCGCGCCGCTCGTCCTATAACCGTAAGGTGATTTGCGCCTACGAGACGAGCCTTGTGCTTCACCTGATGATTTCGGCGCTCATCTTATTCGCGTCGTCTGGCTCGTATCTGGTGGCGCCGCTTGACGTTTGCGCCAGGGCAATGGGCGGAGTGCTGTGGCTCAATGCCGCGATCTTTGCCTATGGCGTGGTCCTTATGGTGCACTATCGTCGCCCCGTCATGCTGGCCGAGCTGCTGCTTGTTGCCGCCGTGACACCGCCGGTGGTTTTTGCCATGGGCTCGGCGTGGGTCGTTGTCCTTATCGCAGAGGGAGCGTTCTTCCTGTTCCGCTCCATCGCGGCGCTCTTGATGGACGTCCGTAACCGCCAGGAGGATATCACGGCGTTCTCGACGATCGAGACCATCAACGTGATTCCCGTGGGCATCCTGTATCTGGACCCGAGGGGCCGTCCACTGCTCATGAACCGCTGCATGCGCAAAAACCTGGTGGAGCTTCATATGCCCACCGACCTAGGCGATATGAGCGGTACATGGAACGACCTGCGCAAGCTCAGCATGCAAATGCCCGAAGGCGGTAAGAACCGCGTGCGGATCAGCCTGGACCGCTTTGGTGAGGCGCGTGCGGTGGTCGAGGTTTCTCCCGCCGAGATTCGCCTGTTTGTGTGCGATGGCGTTATGGTCTCGGGCCGTTCGTTCGAGCGCATAATCGGTCTGGACGTGACAGAGTATGCGCATGCGCATGACCGCCTGGCGCAGGCCAACCACCTGCTTGAGCTTGCGGGCCAAGAGCTCCGGGCCCAGATCGAAGAAGTCAAAAAAGTTGCCGACAATGCGGCCTATCTGCGCATGCGCGCCCGCGTTCACGATGTGATCGGCCAGCGCCTATCAATCCTTCATCGCTATTTGGAGGAGGGGCGCTTGGACGACGAGTCGCTCGAGCAGATCGACCCGCTGCTGCGCTCAATCGCTGCCGATCTGCGCAGCGGGGGCGACACCGAACCGGCAGAGCAACTGGGCGATATCGTCCATGCTTTTGGCCTGGTGAGCGTGCAGATCGATGTTGAGGGTGCGCTGCCTGAGGACGCGCGTGTCGCCGCTGCCTTTTTGCAGATTATCCGCGAGGCCTCGACCAACGCCACCAAGCATGCGCAGGCGCATCGGGTCCATGTGCGCTTGTGGCAGGAGAGGACGGATGCTGACGCCGTCGCGCACATGACGATTTCTAACGACGGGTCCCCGGCCCCCGTATCGTATCGCGAGGGAACGGGAATCCCAGGTATGAGGCATGTCGCGCAAGATCTGGGTGGCAGCCTAGAGGTCCACGCCACCCCGCCCTTTACGCTTACGGTATCCATTCCGCTTAACGCCAACGACACGTCCCAAAGGAGAAACTCATGATCCGCGTGTTAATTGTCGAAGATCAGGCCATCCTGCGCGAGAGCCTGGCGCGCTCCGTTGGCGACCAGCCCGATATGACCGTCGTTGCCGCGATCGCCGATGCCTCCGAGGCCTTGGGTGTCGCGCTCAAGGAGCGCCCGGACATGATACTGATGGACGTGTGCACCGAACACGATTCAAACGGCATCGTGGCGGCGGCACGCATCAAGGAGCAGCTGCCCGAGTGTCGCATCATTATCATGACAGGCATGCCCGAGATCACCTTTGTCGATCAGGCCCGCGAGGCGGGCGTCGATAGCTTTGTGTACAAGAACGTCGGTATCGACGAGCTGTTCGCCGTGATGCGCTCCACGTTGGCTGGCTACTGCACGTTTCCCAAGCCGCCCGAGAGCATTTTTTCGGGTACAGCAGCCCTCGACGATGTCGAGCTATCGATTTTGCGCCTTGCCTGCGAGGGCAAAAGTCGTCGCGAGATCGCGGCCGAGCTGTTTATGAGTGAGGGCACCATCAAGCGCCGCATCTCGGAGATCCTGAGCAAGACCGGCTACGACAACATCATGCGCCTGGCCGTGCATGCGGTGACCGAGGGTAGCATCGTTCCCAACATGGAGCGCTAGCGCTCGTTGCGCATCGGCATAAAAGCGACGGGGCCGCAGGATCATCTCCTGCGGCCCCGTCTGGTGTGCGCGGATGTGTCCGCCAATCCGCGGCTGTCGTGGTCTACCGCTACGCGATGGTTGCGCTGTAGGAGGCGACGTCCTCGTAGGAATCGGTCAGGTAGGCGTCGATGCCGATGGTCGTGTTGACCAGGTCGTCAAGGCTATCGAGCGTGCCGTTCGAGAACGTGAATTCCTCAGTGGCGTTGGTGCCGGGCATCAGGTGAGCCGAGAACCAGGGTTCCTTCATGGTGCCGTTGACGTTGGTCTTGCCGGAAGGAGCGTAGAAGGTCAGGTCCTTGTCGCTCTTGTTGGTGATGTTGACGACAAAGCCGATGTCGCCCCACTCGTCCTTGAACTTCTCGGTGATGGTGATGGTGCACAGGTCGTCATCGGCAACGGTGGCGGCGGGGGAGATTTCAATCTTCTGGACGTCGTCGTCTTCGACGGCCTCGTCGATCTCTTCTTCCTTCTCGGCCGCCTCGCGATCCTTCTTCACCGTGCCGGACAGGTCCTTGTCGGACTTGGTAAAGACAAGATTGCCGTCATCCTCTTCGAGGATGAGCTTGCCGTCCTTGAGCTTCATGTCATGCGACTCGTCTTCGGCGGTGATGGTTACGGTGGTGGCGTCCTTTGCCTCCCATTTAAGGTCGACGACTTCAAGGAACAGGTCGAGGGCACCTGTACCATCCTCATCGAGAATCAGGACACAGTGCACACCCCAATCCTCGAGCATCTTCATGTACTCATCGGTCAGCTCTTCGCCCTCCATGGTTCCACCCGAGAGTTCCCAGCTGCCGACGAAGTTGGCCTTGGGGTCTTTGCCGCCGCCGCTGCAGCCCGTCAGGGCAAAGGCGAGCGCAAGGACGCATGTCAGAAATGCGAGTACGGACTTTTTGAACGTTGTCTTCATGGTGTCCTCCTTTATCGAACGAAACCCATAGAAGCAAATGCGGGGGTGGCGGATCCCCCGCCAATTACCAGATAGAGGGGCTAGGGCCTGGGCGTTCCGCAGTTGCTGCAGAACTTGCCGCCGTTTTCGCTGCCGCAGTTGGGGCAGAACCACTTGGCCGGTGCCGGGGCGGGTGCGGGACTGCCACACTCGGAGCAGAACTTGCCGGTGTTGGTGGTGCCGCAGCTGCAGGTCCATGTGCCGGCCGCGGGAGCAGCGGCAGGAGCCGGTGCGGGAGCGGGTGCCGCCGCCGGCTGCGGGGCGGCCTGCTGCTGTGCCTGGCCGGCGGCGAACAGCTGGCTGGCGTTCATGCCGCCCATGCCACCTGCCATGCCCATGCCCATAAAGCCTGCCATCGCGCCGTTGGGATTGGCGGCTGCCGCGCGCATTGCGTCGCTCTGGGCGCTGGCAATGTTGGCTGCCGCCATAGTGGGATCGCGCATGACGGCGGCTTTCTGCAGGTCCTTGATCATCTGCTCGTCCTCTTGCGAGGCAGCGATGGAGTTGACGCCAAAGCTCACAATCTCGACGCCGCGCAGGTCACGCCAATCGGCAGAGAGGACCTCGTTGAGCGCGCGGGCGAGCTCGGTGGTGTGGCCGGGGATGGCGCTGTAGCGGATGCCCATTTCCGAGATCTTGGCAAAGGCGGGCTGCAGGGCGGTGAGCAGCTCGGACTTAAGCTGGCTGTCGATCTTGTCGCGCGTGTAGCTATCGGTCACGTTGCCGCACACGTTGGTGTAGAACAGCAGCGGGTTGGTGATGCGGTACGAGTACTCGCCGTTGCAGCGCACGGAGATGTCAACGTCCAGGCCGATGTTGTTGTCGACCACGCGGAAGGGCACGGGCGAGGCGGTGCCGTACTTGTTGCCAATGATCTCTTTCGTGTTGATGAAGTAGACGCGCTGGTCCTTGCCCGCGTCGCCGCCAAAGGTAAAGCGGCTGCCGATATTGGCGAAGGTCTCCTTGATGGAATCGCCCAGGTTGCCTCTAAAGACGCTCGGCTCGCTGCCGGTATCGAAGACGAACTCACCAGACTCCAGCGCGACTTCGATGATCTTGCCGTTTTGCACCACGAGCATGCCCTGGCCGTCGTTGACGGCGATGACGGAGCCGTTGGAGATGACGTTGTCCTCGCCGCGCGTGTTGGAGCTGCGGCCACCGGTGCGCTTGCTGCCCTTGCAGGCCAAGACGTCAGCAGGCATCGATTCGCAATAGATAAATTCCTTCCACTGGTCGGCCATGACGCCGCCGGCAGCAGCCAATCCAGCTTTCAAGAGTCCCATGGTGATCTTCCTTTCTCGTCAAAGGCCGGGTGGTATTGGTTGGATTGCTTAGTCGTCCTTGTCGTCTTTCATGACAACGGTGGTCTCGGTGTGGCTGAAGGTGTCGTGCTTCTCGGTCAGGTCGAGCTCGCCGCAGTACTCGTCGGCGTGGGTGGCCTCGTTGGCCGTCTTGAGCTGGCCTACCAGTAGCACGTCTCCGATAATCACGATGATCAGCGGCGCGATGATGTTGATGAGGATGCCCTCGATATCAAAGGCGAGGTAATCCGGATCGAAGGCGTTCTCGCCCATAAAGAGAATCTGGGAGAGGACAAATCCGATCACAAAGAACAGCACCGAGGCAATAGCGAGCGTGGGCTTGGAGCAGGGGAGCTCGCCGACCAAGCGGCCGGTCTGGCCGTTCATGGCAAACAGGTAGCCCTTGCCGTTCCACGAGGTGGAGAGCATCCAGACGGGGAACAGGGCGTAGTCGCTGTCTTCCCAGGTGTAGTCGAGCTGCTTGCTTTCGACCGTGGCATCGTCATATTCGTCGACGACGGTCTCGCGCAGGGTCGAGATCGTGCTCTCCTCCATACGGCGCTCGGCGCGCGCCTTGCAGGTCTCGCAGTCCTCGTCGTAACGGTTGGCGATGTAGCCGGGCATATATGCGACCGAGAACGGACGCAGTGCGTCGTAGTCAAACGGCTCGATGGCGTCCATGTGGCCGTCGGGCATCTTGGACGATCCGTCGACGGGCACGCGCTTAAACGAGATATTGCCCTTGCGATAGGCATCGTAGTGGTCGGTGGTCGTGACGGTGCGGTCGGATTCCTCGGTCACGGTCTCGTTGGTCGCGTCAAAGTACACTTCGCCGTCAACGCGGGCGCCGTAGAGCCAAAACGGCACGTAGACACCTTGGACCTCGTCGATGTGGTTGCCGGTGACAAAGCTCTTGGGCAGCAAGATTTTGCCCTTGTAGTGTTCCTTGAGTGCGGCCGTGACGTCGTCGCGCCCGAGCTTAAATGGAATCACCAGGTCGGGCGAGAAGTCGCCAGAGAGCTGGCCGGGCGCCACGGCGGAGTTGCCGCAGTACGGGCAGGTGGTGACGGCGACGGTGCCGTCGGACACGAGCTCGGCGCCGCACGACGAGCAGATGTAGCCGGCGTTTTGGGCGAGCTCCTGCACGGCATCGTCGACAGCAGGTTTGGGAGCTGCGGCTGCGGCATCGGCTTTGGCATCTGCCTTGTCCTGGCGCTCGCGATAGAGGGCCTCGACTTCTTCGACTTCAAAGCGTGAGTCACAGTAGTCGCAGACGAGCTTTTGCTCGGCACTGGCAAAGTGAAGGGGGCCGCCACACGCGGGGCACTGATAGTTGACGCTCTCGAAGGCCATGATCGGTCCTTTCCGTGCCGGAGGCTATGCGCCGATGGCGCCGCCGCAGTATTCGCAGCGCCCACTGGCATCGGGAATGGTGGTGGCTCCGCAGAAGGGGCAGGTCACCGCGGTCTTGGGGGCCTTGGCGGCCACGACGCTGTCGCGCGTCTCCTGGCGCAGCTGCACCAGCGCGTCGCGGACCTCGGTTGCCTGGCGCTTGGCCTCGCGGTATTCGATGGAGCCGCGCTGATCGATGGTGGAGTCGTTTACGCGCAGGTTGATCTCGGTAAAGTACGGCGTGTTGACGTGAATGGTCAGATTAAAGTCGTAATCCAGGTCGTAGCGCGGCGGGTTGTAGCTCTCGCGCTCGCCGTCCTTGGTCTCGCGATAGATTTCGGTGCGATGCTCGTCGATATCCATATCGCAGCCGAGTACCTGCGAGAACTCGATGATGTCGGGATTGGCGTCGCGCCAGCGGCTCTGCGAGGTGATGATCAGCAGGCCCGCGTCCTCATCGAGCATGATGTTGGTGCGCCCGGCAGAAAGCGTGCGCGTGGGGTTGAACGACGCCAGGCGCTCGGCGTTGGCCTCGCGGTAGGCGAGTTGCTCACGGATATCGTCCGCGGTGCTGGAGCGATAGCCGTGAAAGTAGGGGGAGAGCTTGCCGGCGCACTCTTTGCACAGGTAGCCTTCATTGATTTTTGTCTTACCTAGAAGTCCCAGCTCGGTACCGCAAATCGCGCACTCTTTCTTCTCGAACATCTTGTCAAAGAAGCCCATGGCTGCCTCCCATCAACTGGTAGCGTGTGTCACTTTTGATGATGGGGGAGTGCGCAGCCTTTCACGATACCCAGACGGCTCAACGAGCCTCCACAACTGGGACACATGGCCCATTTTTCCTACTCATTGGGGACGTACTTAAATGAGTGAAACTACTCATTTAAGTACGTCCCCAATGAGTGCTCGCAGAACGAGAGTGGATAATCTCCCGTTTTTGGCCTGCTTGTGGGCTCAAAGTGGGAGATTTCCACTCTCGTCATTTGGGTGTCCAAAAATCCCCGCTCGTTTGGCGCCTGGGGACACTCTTTGTCGAATGTGGGCGTCGCCCTTGCTATGCCACAGTCACGGCGACCTGGGCGTAGCGGCTGCAGGGGCGCTCGGCGCGCGTCTGCACGGTGAGGGTGAGCACAAAGCGGTCGCCGGGTCGTGCGTCGGCGGGCACGATGAAAGTGGCATCCTCCGTGCATTCTTGCCACAGCGACAGATCCTGGACGCCTGCATAGCTCGACGGGTCTACGGCGACATCCCAATGCGCATCGAAGCCCCTGCCGTCGGGGTCGACGATGGTCGCCGCAAGGTCGATGCGCTCGCCGGCTGCGGCGCTGCGGTCGGCCGTGACCTCGACAACATGCGCCGGATGCGAGCAGATGGCCGGATCATGGGCGCACCATTGCGCGCGGGCGGCAAAGTCTTCCTGATAGGCACGCAGGTAGGGATTGAGATTGTCGTCTGAGGGCGTGCCGAGGGCGGCAAAACCGGTGGGCGCGTTCGCATCGGGGCGTCCATCAAGAAACATGCGGCCGAGCAGCGTATCGAAGTCGCGGTCGTCGATACCGCGCAGGCCAAACGGAAGCAGCGGAATATAGGTCATGCTGTCGCCTTCGGCCATAAAGTCGCCGCGCTCAAACTGTACCGCGGGCATGCCTTCCAGGCCCCAATCCAGGCGGGCATGCTTGCCAAACTGAAAGCGCTCGGGCTCGTTTTCGTAGACCTTACCATCGCCATAGAGCATATAGCGTGCCATGAGGTGGCCGTTGCCCTGCGTGAGGTTCTGCTTGGGCCAAGGAGCCTGAAACAACGGCAGCGTATCGGGCTGAGCCATCTTGGCGTCGACATAGCCGCCATACATATAGGGCACGCGCCAAAAGATGAGCTCGGGAAAGAGCTCACGCCCATGGTCGAGCCACGAGTTGTCCTGTCCCACGCCATCGGCAACGCCCATCACGCGCACCTTCTGATAGACCCGCTGCTGTACGGCGGGCCACTCGGGTGTGGCGCGATAACGCTCGGCAATACTCATGAGGGCGCGAACGATCGTATTCATACCACCCCAGCTGAGCAGCCACAGCGTGCGCGGGTCATCGTCCATGATGGCATCGGCGATGACGTGAGACCCTTCAGTCTCCTCGCGCACATCACCCTCAAAGGCAACATTTCCCACAAAGGTGCGCTCGATTATCTGGGCGGGCGTGGGAAACGGCGGCTCACCGGCAGCGGCCGCATTTGCCTGCAACTGCGGCCAAGCCTGGGCATATTCATTGCTCCAGAGGCTCTCAATCCAATGCTCGGGAAACGGACGATACTCACGAAGCTCCCCTGCCAGTGGATCGGGTTCATGAGGCACAACAGCCCACTCATAAGAGCGCCGCCCTTTGGTCCGCCAATGCGAATTCACCTCGCCGAGCGTATGAACCCCATCCCCAAGAAAGTGATACTGCGAAGCCGTATACACCACAGCCTGAACATCAAGCAAGTTGAGATACAGAGCCAAATGAACAAGCGAGTTCATATCATCGACTTCCATATCAGTGGTAACAATCACTCGAGTCAACTTCTGGGACATAGGAACAGCTCCAATCAAAATCAATTCAGCCAGTTACGCGCAAGGCAAGACTAAACCCCGGTCCCCGCGATGGGAGGGCTTAGCGGTCGACCCTGGCCGACCACTCCCAGCAGCCCACCGGCTCGCCGTCGATGAGTACGTTGCCCCCGTCGAAGTCTTGATAACACAGGTCGTTGAATTGGTGGATCCACACGCCGTGGTTGAACGTCTTCTTGGCCGAGCCGTCGGCCTCGCGATACACGCCGGTCAGGTCCTCGACATGGCTAAAGTAGGTGAGGTGCACGTTGGCGCCGGCATCGCGCAGGCGCGCCGTGAGCGGCAGCACGGTCTGTTGCGGTGACACAAGCTCGTCGCCCTTGGAGTGCGTAAACCACAGCGGCGTCTTGGCGAGCGCGGCTACGTCCTCGTCCGTGGCGTTGTACCACGGGGCGCAGCAGGGAAGGCCCGCGGCGAAGAAATCGGGGTAGTCGGCGCACAGGCGCAGGGTCATAAAGCCGCCGTTGGAAAGACCGGCGACCACGATGCGGTCGGTGTCGATGCGGCCGGCATGCTCGGCGACAAACTCGTCGATAAGCGCCTTGAGCACGGAGGAGTAGATGCTCTGGTTGGAGCGACCGAGTTGCTCGACGCCGTTGTCCATCCAAAACGTGGGCGACTGCGGCACGAGCACCCAGGCAAAGCCGCCAAAGTAGCGCTGGATCTGCGCCTGGCTAATGGCCGTCACGCGGTTGCCGATATAGGCGCGCGTAGCGCCTTCGCCTTGCGTGGCGCCCTTGCCCTCGCCGGCGCCGTGCAGATACACCACGAGCGGTGCCCTTTGGGGCACGACCGTCGCCTCGGGCGCAAAGGGGTTGAAGCATGCCGAGTCTTCGGCCTTAAAGGTGGGCTCAAAGAAGCCGTATTCGAGCGCGATGCCGTCGACGGCGGTCTTTTGCGTGGCGTTGCTCCAGCCTTTGAGCGCGGGGCAGATATCGCCACGGCAGGTGTCGAAGACCAGGCCGCAGGTGGGATCGTCGCCGTCGTTGCCGGGAAGAGCTGTGAGCTGCGTGATGCGCAGCTGGTCATCGAGCATGCGCGAGCCCATGACGCCGCCTTCGATGGTCTTGGTCAGGCGCTGCTCGGCGACCTCGAGCGCCACATGGGTGCCCACGGAGAGCTTACGTCCGTTCTCGTCGCACGGATATGCGGCGAGAATGTCGATGTAACCCACGGAGGGCGCGGCATGGTCGGCGCCGCGCTCCTTGCGCATCAGAACCTCGCCCGAGCGCTCGTGACGCTCTACATATATATGGAAGGTGTTCGCGTCGATGTCGTTGGCGCGCACGGTGCAGGGCAGGTCGAGTACGACCTTGCTGATCCAGGGGCCAAAGTCGCCCAAGGTGGTGACGGTTGCGTAGGTACACAATTTGAGCTCCATGAGCTGCCTCCCTTACGCCGCGAATGCCTGGCATCTGCGGCAATACAAACTAAACATGTTTAGTGTAATCTAGAATTGAAAAATAACCAGATGAACTCGGTAAACGGCAAAATTGAACACGCCATGAACTACTAAACATATGTTTATTAGCTTCTAGCAGGGCTTCTGTTGATGAGTTAACAGGTCATAGAGGTGTTAATCAAAATAAAAGCCCACGTAAAGAGCCATATATCAATAGACAGTCAAAGAGACCATCTTCCGCCATTCAAATACGTTCACCCCCGATTTCCTACCGTTCGCCGGACTCTGCACGGTAAAATTGCCACAAATGAGGCGCTCCGTGTAAACTAAAGCCCGTAAACGTTCAGTAAACACTTTGTTTACGACAGCGTATCCAAGGGTCCGACAACCGTAAGGGGTTATAGTCGCCGGGCCAAAGGCGTGCCTACGCCCAAGGGGGCTGGCACACGAAGATATGGGGAGGGGTCCCATGGCAGTAGATAACAAGCAGATTGCCACCGATGTCCTCGAGCTCGTGGGCGGTGCGGAGAATGTCACCGTCGCCACCAACTGCATGACGCGCCTGCGTCTGACGCTCAAGGATAACAACAAGGTTGACGTGGAGAAGATCAAGAAGGTCAAGGGTGTTCTGGGTTGCCAGTTCGCCGGCAGCCAGCTCCAGGTCATCATCGGCCAGAACGTGCCCAAGGTGCTCGCCGAGTTCGTCGCCATCTCCGGCGTCAAGCAGGGTGAGGCCGTCAACGAGAACCTCGATGCTCCCAAGGAGAAGTTCGAGCTCAAGAACCTGCCGAACATCATCCTCGACTATCTGTCCGGCTCCATGACCCAGCTCATCCCGCTGCTCATGGCCGGCGGTCTGTTCCGTACCATCGCGGCCGTCCTCGGCCCCACCATGCTCGGTGTGCTCTCGGCCGACGACCCGACCTATACGTTCCTCTACACCACGCTGTACGAGGCCACGTTCACCTTTATCCCCATCTACCTGGGTTATGCCGCGGCTAAGAAGCTCGGCGCCAGCCCCGTGCTCGGCATGCTGCTCGGTGGCGCCCTCATGGCTCCGTCCGTTGTGACGGCTGCCACCCAGGAGGGCGGCGGAATCATCTCCGTCTACGGCATCCAGATCGCCGCTGCCAACTATCAGCAGTCCGTCCTGCCGATCATCCTTTCGGTGCCCGTCCTCTACTTCATCGAGAAGTTCTTTAAGAAGGTCATGCCCGACGTGCTCTCCACGGTCTTCACGCCGTTCTGCACCATGATCGTCACCATCCCCATCGCCTTCATCGTCCTCGCTCCGATCGGCAACGAGATCGGTACGCTGATCGCCAACGCCCTCTTCGGCCTTGCTGACCTTGGCGGCATCGGCATCCTGATCGTCATGGCCATCCTCGGCGCCTTCTGGCAGCTCTTCGTGGTCTGCGGCATGCACATGCCCGTCATCCTGCTCGCCCAGGTTCAGATCATCGCTGCCGGTTACGATCCCTTCGTCTTCGTTTCCACCAACTGCGCTATGGCCGCTGTCTGGGGCTGCGCCTTCGGTGCCTTCCTCAAGATGAAGAACCCCGACGAGAAGTCTCTCGCCATCGGTTACGTCATCTCCGCCATCGCCGGCGGCGTCACCGAGCCCGCGCTCTTCGGCATCCTCATGCGCTTCCGTCGCACCATGTTTGGCATGTTCATCGGCGGTGCTATCGGCGCTGTGTTCTCCGGCCTCATGGGTGTTACCTACTACCTCGCAGGCGGTGCCTCCAACTTCCTGGTCTTCACCAACTACCTGCAGGGTGGCCAGATGAACACCGTCTGGGCTATCGTTGGTATGGCAATCTCCTTTGTCATCGCCGCTGCCGTCGTCTTTGCCTGCGGCTTCTCCAAGGAGGAACTCGCCGAGATGGAGGCCTAAGGCCAAACCGTTCGGTCACATATGACCTCACCTACACGACAGGGCCCCGTCAGGCGCAAGCCCGGCGGGGCCCTTCTTGCAAGGTAGACTGATGGGGGGCGGGTGAGATTCGCCCGCGAGGGTTTGCCAAGCGGCGGGGGCTTTCGCGCGGGGTTACCGCGAAAGCCCTCGGCGGTTCGCAAATCCTTTATCAAACGAAAGGACATGCAGATGAGTTTGGGAAAGCTGACCGTCAACGGTCGCCAGGACGGCTTTTTGTGCGAGGGCAAACCGTTCTTCTGGTTTGCCGATACGTGCTGGAGCGCATTTACGAGCATCGCCGAGAACGACTGGGATTACTACCTGACCCGCCGTGCCGAGCAGGGCATGAACGCACTGCAGATCAACACGCTGCCGCAGTGGGATCGCTGCTGCCCCGACCTGGGCATTTGGCCCTATGCCAGCGAGGACGGCGTGCACTTTGATTGGTCCCGTCCCAACCAGGCGTACTGGGATCGTGCCGCCGCCATGTGCCGTGCTGCCGTCGAGCACGGCATTCGTCCGGCGCTCGTGCTCATGTGGTGCAATTACGTGCCCGGTACCTGGGGCGCCAAGATCGCCGAGCGTTGCGGCGCCGAGGTTATGCCGCGTGAGGAGGTTCGCGTCCACGTTGCCCGCGTCGTCGAGAACCTGGGCGAGTTCGACCCCGTCTACGTGGTGACGGGCGATACCGACTTTGCCGGCGACGAGGCGATCGCCTATTACGAGGACGCCCTCGACGAGGTCGTCAAGCGCGCGCCCGAGGCACTGCGCACCATGCATATCAACCGCGGTAACCGCACCATTCCGGCGCAGTATCTGGACCGTCTGGACTTTTATATGTGCCAGCCCGGCCACAACTACGAGGGCCAGCCCGAGGCATGGCGTCTGCCGCAGGACTTTATCGCCAACTATCCCAAAAAGCCGATGGTCAACTCCGAGCCTTGTTACGAGCAGATGGGTGCGTCGCGCAATGTGTACTGGCGCTTCACCGCGCAGGATTGCCGCGCGAGCGTATGGTCGTCGATTCTTGCCGGCGCCAGTGCCGGCGTAACTTACGGCGCACACGGCGTTTGGAACTGGCAGACATCGCGCAGCCAAGGTTCGGTGCTGGGCGAGGGCTTTGACATGCCGTTCCGCTGGCAAGAGTGCCTGCAGTTTGCGGGTGTGTGGGACTTTGGCGCGATCGAGCACGTGCTTGCCGCCCTGGGCGCTACGGCTGCCGACGATGCACTTGCCGTGGTTCCGGCGCAGGAGCTCCTCGACGACGCGCGCGAGGCCATCCGTGTGGCGCGCGTTGGCGATCGCGTCGTCACGTACCTGCCGCGCACCACGGCGCTCAAGTTTAAGCTCGACGGCGCGCGTGGCTGGACGGCGACGGTCCTCGACATGGAGGACAAGCGCATTGCCAGGCTGCCCGTCCGCGACAACGGTGACGGCACCGTGCGCGTGGCTCAGCATCCCTTTGAGCACGACGCTCTGGTGATCCTGACACCCGAGCGCTAACGGCTCTTCTCCAGCATTTACTACTCATTGGGGACAGACTTAAATGAGTGCCCAATGACTACCCGCAGAATGAGAGTGGATAATCTTCCGTTTTTGGCCTTCATACAGGCTCAAAGTGGGAGATTATCCACTCTCGTCATTTGATTGGCACTTGCACTCATTGGGGACGTACTTAAATGAGTGGCAGTTGGGGACACTTTTTGGCGAGCCAGCAGTCCACGGCGTGCCCCCTTCTGGGACATGCGGCTCAAAATCGGTGCACGACGTGGACTGCTGGGGTTAAATTCGCAGCATTTCGAGCCCGGTTTCGATATTGAGACTGGCTCTTTATTACAATGGTTTTACAGCCATTTGAGCGGGGGGGGGGTATTCATGAGAGGTATGGGAGACGCAGCCGCATACGTGCGTCGGGGCATGAGGGAGATAATATGCCTGGCACTGTTCTATTATACGTTTTTGGCTGGCGAGCGCCTTTTTGACGTGCGCGTGTCCGAGTTTGTGCTGCCGGACCAGGTTGTTATCTACGAGAGCCTCATTGTCGGTGCGGGCGTGATTGGCTTTTTTGTGCGCCCCATTCTGTACTATCGCCGCCCCCGTGCTATCGATATGACGAGTGACATCGCGGGTGTGCTGCTGGCATCGGCGCTGCTGCTGTTGATTATGGCAGCTCAGTTTGAGATGGTAATTGCCGGCGGTCTGATAGCATGCTGCACGCTGGGCTATTGCGGATCGACCGCCCACGCCAACTTTGCGCGACGCTTTGCGCGGACGCCGTATTTGGCGCGCGCGACGGCGCTTTCGTATGCCCTGGGCGTGCTGGTGCAGGTACTCAACCATATGGTGATGCCAGCGGGGGTTCCGCAGCTGCTGGTTTTTGTTGTCTGCGCAATCGCGCTGGTGGTGCTGCTCCACGACGCTCGTCGTGCCAAGCTGCGCGGTGAATCTGAGCCTGGGCTCGAGTCCGATATCGCCGAGCTTTCGGTGGATGCGTCGGAGTTTGGCGCCAAGTGGCAAGACGATTCTGAATCAACGGCGGCTTTTCGGCGCGCCGTGGTGCGTCTGACGGTCGCAATCGCCTGCCTTACCGGTGTGTTTGCCGCCCTCAATGCAGGGCTCACGACCTCGCAAGCCGCAGGGTCCGTTGACTTGGGCGATTGGTCGCGCTTGCTGATGGGCGTGAGCGCTCTGCTCGCCGGCGCCCTATTTGACCTGCACGATCGTTCGTATATGAACATCACCATGACTTGCACTGCCATGTTGTCCGCGCTTTCGTTCTTTGTCTTGCTCGTCGACGGCAATGGCGGCAATGCGCTTGCGGCCATTGCGATTTTCTATCTGGGTTCGGGCTTCTTCGTGGTGTTTTTCACGACGAAATTTGCTGCCATTTCGGTTTATGCGCACTGGTCGTATCTGTGGCCGTGCATGGGCCGTGTCATCAACAACGTTTGCGCGATGTTCGTGACGGCGCCGGCGGTGGCGATTGTTTCGAGCCAGAACGTGCTGCTGGCGGTGGGCGCCGGGCTCGTGCTGTTTGTGGGTATTGCGATTTCACTGCTGGGACAGTTTGGGCATAGGACCGATGACATTGCGGCGCTGAACGAGCTGGCGTTTGCTGCCGACGACCTTGATGATGGCTCCGTGTCTACCCAAAGCGAGCCCGCTCCCGCGGAGGCATCGGAGCTCACGCTCGATGAGCGCCTCGATGCCTTCGCCGCTGCCTTTGAGCTTACGCAGCGCGAGCGCGATATTCTGGAGGCCTTGGTCGCATCGCACGAGAGTGTTCAAGACATCGCCGCAACGCTCTTCCTTTCGCGCTCCACGCTCTACCGTCATATCGCCTCGATCAACAAAAAGACCGGTGCCTCCTCACGTCTGGCCCTCATCAACTTTTTCTGGTCCTGGTCACCCAAGGACTAGCTCATTTGGGACGGGGCTTTTTTAGCTGTTTTGGGCCGCCGCGGCCAGCGGGGGCGGGTCGCGGCGGCCCAAACATCCTTGACGAAGGTGCCGGTGAAGTTACAGCAGCTCGCCGTGGCGGGCGATGTAGCGGCGCTTGGCCAGCTGGGTGAGCACGATATAGGCGGCGACGATGCCGATGAGCAGCGCGAAGAAGCTCGGCGGCAGCGGCATGAGGCCCAGCGCATCGGCGATGGGGCTTGCCGGCAGCCAGGTGACGAGCGCCAGACCCAGCACGGTGAGGATGCACAGCGCGGGCGCGGCGTGGTCGCGCGCGCTCGGCAGGCGCGGGGAGCGCAGCATGTGGATCACGAGCGTCTGCGACCACATGGACTCGACAAACCAGCCGCTCTGGAAGAGCGCAGCAAAGGTCGCCATACCCGCGACGTCGCCCGCGGCGGCAAGCTCGGACCAGCTTGCGCCCTCGGCGGCGGGGCACACCACAAAGAAGAGCGCGGCGAAGGTCACGATGTCAAACAGCGAGCTTACGGGGCCCAGCTCGAGCATAAAGCCCTGAATGGACGCGGCGTCCCAGGCGCGCGGACGGGCAGTCCAGGCGTTGTCGACGGTGTCCCACGGCAGTGCGATGCACACGATCTCGTAGACCAGCGACAGCAGCACCAGCTGCAGAGCGCTCATGGGCAAAAACGGCAAGAACAGGCTCGCGGCGGTTACGGACAGCACGTTGCCAAAGTTGGAGCTCACTGTGGTCTTGAGGTACTTAAGCAAGTTGCCGTAGGTGCGGCGGCCTTCGATGATGCCGCGCTCGAGCACGCCCAGGTCCTTCTGGAGCAAGATGATATCGGCGGATTCCTTGGCAATGTCGACGGCGGAGTCGACCGAGATGCCGCAGTCGCTCGCGCGCATGGCGGCGGCGTCGTTGATGCCGTCGCCCATAAAGCCCACGGTGTGACCGAGCAGCTCGCGCATGACGCGCACCAGGCGCGCCTTCTGCAGCGGCGAGAGTTTGGCGAAGAGGTGGGTGTTCTCGGCGCGCTCGGCAAGCTCGGCGTCGTCGAGCGCATCGATCTCGGAGCCCAGCAAGACGTTACTCGCGTCGATGCCGATCTGCTCGCAGACGGTGGCGGCGACACGGTCGTTGTCGCCGGTTAAGACCTTGACCGCCACGCCCTTGGCCTCGAGGGTGGCGACGGCGCCGGCGGCACTTGCTTTGGGCGGATCGAGGAAGGCCAAAAAGCCCATCAGCACCATGTCGCACTCGTCGGCGATGCCAAACTCACCCACGCAGCGCGGATCGGTCTTCTGCGCCACGGCAATCACGCGCAGGCCCTCGGCGTTGAGCCCGGCTACCTGCTTGCGAATCTGGGCGAGCCTATCTTCGGTGAGCGGCTGGGCGGCGCCATCGACCTCGACAAAGGAGCAGATCTCGAGCATTTCCTCGGCAGCTCCCTTGGTGACCATCTGGGTTTTGCCTTGGGCGTCGGCGACGACCACGCTCAGGCGACGGCGCGAGAAATCGAAGGGCACTTCGTCGACCTTGGTATAGCGGTCGCGCAGGCTCTGACCCAGCATGGCATCGGGCACGACGGTCGAGGGCGTCACGTCGGCACGGTCGATGACGGCCAGGTCGATAAGGTTTTTGAGGCCGGTCTGGAAGGAGCTGTTCAAAAACGCATGGCGCAGCACGCGTGCGTCCTCGTTGCCGTCGGTGTTGAGGTAGCGCTCGAGTACGATGCGGTCTTCGGTGAGGGTGCCGGTCTTGTCGCAGCATAGGACGTCCATCGCACCGAGGTTTTGGATCGCCGGCAGCTCCTTGACGATAACCTGGCGGCGGGCAAGGTCCTTGGCGCCCTGCGACAGGCTCGTGGTCACGATGACGGGAAGCATCTGCGGCGTGATGCCCACGGCCACGCTCGTGGCGAACAGCAGCGCGTCGATGACGTTGCCCTTGGTGGCGGCGTTGATGGCAAAGACGGCCGGCGCCATAACGAGCATGAGGCGTACGAGCAGCATGGAGACGCTCGAGACGCCGCGGTCAAACGCGCTCTTCTCGCCGCGCCCGTTGAGCATCTTGGCGATGCCGCCCAGGTAGGTGTCCGAGCCGGTGGCAACGACAAGTGCTATAGCGGTGCCGTTTTGCACGGAGGTGCCGGTAAAGACGATGTTTTTGCAGGCAGAGAGCGGCAGCGCGGAGCTGCCGGCACCCTCGGCGACGGTGATGGCAGCGGTCTTTTCGACGGCCTCGCTCTCGCCGGTGAGTGCGGACTCGATCACAAACAGGTCGCGCGCGGTGATGATGCGGGCATCGGCCGGCACCATATCGCCGGCAGAGAGACGGATTACATCGCCGGGGACGAGATCGTCAAAGGGGATCTCGATACGCTCGCCGTCGCGCAGGGCACAGCAGGTGTTGGAGACCAGGTCCTTGAGGGCCTCGGCCGCATTGCCGCTGCGAGCCTCCTGGATAAACTTCATGCTGCCCGATACCAGCAGCATGATGCCGATGACGATGACCGTGGAGGGGTCGCGCTGCGGTTCGGGCACGGCGAGCACGTCGATGTAGAGCGAGACCAGCGCGAGCGCGGCGAGGATGCCGGCGAAGGGGTCGATGAACGCGTCGGCGATGCGGCGGGCGAGCGTCTTGGTCGGTGCCTCGATGGTGTTGGGGCCGGAGACGTCCAGACGCTCGGTTGCCTGCTCGGCGGTGAGGCCGTCAGCGGTGGCGTCGAGCAGCACGAGGGCATCCTCGGCGCCGTGGGTGGCGGCGAATATGGTGTTCTTGGACATGCCGGTATGAGCGGCGGGGCGCGCCGTGCGGCGGCGCTTGGAGATGGCTTCGAGTACCGTAGCGGTTTTGAGCATCAGCATAGGGTCCTCCTTGTTGAAGGGAGTTAGCGTACGTGTCGTATTTGCTTCAAAAAACCTAGATGTCGCTCACGTCAAGCTCGCGAACCGCCACAAAGGGGACAGGCACCTTTGTGGTGGTTTTGACGATCGGCTGTTGGCGCTTATGCGCGTGCGGAATCCTCGCGGCGTGCCGAGGGCGACATGCAGGTTTTTCGACTATGACTGCCTTCCATGGCACACCTCCTTAAGGCCGGGCGCGGCGCGCTTTGGGTATCTCGTACCCGTTACAATCCGTCCGTATTCTTGATGAGGGGGTTTGTCGTGTCAACCCCAATGTTTGGAAAACCATTGCCCCTGACAAAGCCTTTACAGAACGCCGTGGCCTCAAAGCGCGCCCGCACCGACGCTTCGCCTGCGCTAAACTGGAAAGCACGTACGCAATTACGAGAGGAGCCCACATGGAGGCTTACAAGCAAGAGTTCATCAAGTTTATGGTCGAGTCCGACGTTCTTAAGTTCGGCAGCTTTACGCTCAAGAGCGGCCGTCAGTCCCCGTTCTTTATGAACGCCGGCGCCTATGTGACGGGCTACCAGCTCAAGAAGCTGGGCGAGTATTACGCCCAGGCAATCCACGATAACTTTGGCGACGACTTTGACGTGCTGTTTGGACCGGCCTACAAGGGTATTCCGCTGGCCGTCGTGACCGCAATTGCCTACCACGAGCTGTACGGCAAGGAGGTCAAGTACTGCTGCGATCGCAAGGAGGCCAAGGACCACGGCGCCGACAAGGGCAACCTGCTGGGCTACGAGCCCCAGGACGGCGACCGCGTGATTATGGTCGAGGACGTCACCACCAGCGGCAAGTCCATCGACGAGACCTATCCCAAGGTCAAGGCTGCTGCCGATGTCGAGATCAAGGGCCTGATTGTGTCCCTCAACCGCATGGAGGTCGGCAAGGGTGGCGTGACCACCGCGCAGAAGGAGATCGAGGCCAAGTACGGTTTCCCCGTCGCAAGCATCGTCTCCATGGCCGAGGTCGTCGAGACCCTCTACAACCACGAGATCGACGGCAAGGTTGTCATCGATGACGAGCTCAAGACCGCCATCGACGCCTACTACGAGCAGTACGGAGCTCGTTAGTTACGGCGTTTTACCAAACGCCGTAACTGCTCGACGCTGCAAACCCGCCAGAGCGGCAATCTGCCTTTCAACTTCGGCGGCATGACC
>CALEXE010000041.1:0-1774 GCA_937925265.1 uncultured Collinsella sp.
CGCAGCCGGTGCGGATTTGCGAAGCAAATACGCGGACGTCCCGTTGCCCGCTCCAATTCCAAAATGTTAGGTTCATGCCTGCTGCCCATACTTGCACCTGCGCACGGTACAATGGTTGGGTTACGACCAACGTGCCAATAACCAAAAAGGAGCCGCTATGATCGATCGCTATACCCGCCCGGAGATGGGACACATCTTCTCCCTCGAGAACAAGTACGCCATTTGGCAGGAGATCGAGGTCCTGGCCTGCGAGGCCCAGGCGGAGCTCGGCAAGATCGGCATTTCTAAAGACGAAGCCCAGTGGATCCGCGACCACGCCAACTTTGAGAAGGCAAAGGTCGACGAGATCGAGGAAGTCACGCGCCACGACGTTATTGCCTTCCTGACCAACATGAAGGAGTACATCGACGCCGATGTTCCCGAGGGCGACCCCAAGCCCAGCCGCTGGGTTCACTATGGCATGACCAGCTCCGATCTGGGCGATACGGCTCTGTGCTACCAGCTCACCCAGGCCTGCGATCTGATCATCGAGGACGTCAAGAAGCTCGGCGAGATCTGCAAGCGCCGCGCCTTCGAGGAGCGCAACACGCTTTGCGCTGGCCGCACCCATGGCATCCATGCCGAGCCGATGACCTTCGGCATGAAGTTTGGCTCTTGGGCCTGGGAGCTCAAGCGCGATCTGGATCGTCTTGAGGATGCCCGCAAGAACGTTGCCTTCGGTGCCATCTCGGGCGCGGTCGGCACGTACAGTTCCATCGAGCCGTTTGTCGAGGAATATGTGTGCGAGCACCTGGGTCTGGTCCACGACCCGCTGTCCACGCAGGTCATCTCCCGCGACCATCATGCCTACCTCGCCGGAGTCCTCGCCACCACGGCGGCCACCTGCGAGCGCATCGCTACCGAGGTTCGCAATCTGCAGAAGACCGACACGCTCGAGGCCGAGGAGCCGTTCCGCAAGGGTCAAAAGGGCAGCTCCGCCATGCCGCACAAGCGCAACCCGATCACCATGGAGAAGGTCTGTGGCCTGTCGCGTGTCGTGAAGTCCAACGCCCAGGTTGCCTTCGACAATGTTGCCCTATGGCATGAGCGCGACATTTCGCACTCCTCTGCCGAGCGCGTCGCCCAGGCCGATAGCTTTATCGCACTCGACCACATGTTCCAGTGCCTTATCCGCGTTATCGACGGCCTGCAGCTGTATCCGGCTCGCATGATGGCCAACCTCAACAAGACTCGCGGCCTCATCTTCTCCTCCAAGGTCCTGCTGGCCCTCGTCGATACGGGCATCACCCGCGAGGATGCCTATGCGATCGTGCAGGAAAACGCCATGGCTACCTGGCACGAGGTGCAGGACTGCGCCGCCGGCCCCACCTTTAAGGAGCGTCTCGAGGCCGATCCGCGCTGCACCGTCAGCCAGGAGAAGCTCGACGAGATCTTTGATCCGTGGGACTTCCTCACCCGCATCGACACGGTCTTCGATCGCCTGGAGCAGCTCGAGTTCTAACTGATCGATTGGGGACGAAGTCAAACCGATCAGTTTACTTTCGGCCTCCGTTGAAGCTCGGCCTTTCAGCCCAAGCCCCGTTGGTAACGCGTTTATCAACGGGGCTTTTGCGTGGGAGCGTCGGGAAAGTCACACTTCAGCGGATGATGGTATATTGCAGAAATGTCGCTTGCCGTTAATTTGCCCCTTCTGGCAAACATTAGCTTGCAAGTGCTCGTTGGGGGGTGTTCCTATAGTTTTGTCAACTGGGAAATGCTCTCCGTGCGACCGGAT
>CALEXE010000042.1:0-9261 GCA_937925265.1 uncultured Collinsella sp.
TTGACGCATATCGAGACATCTGGATCTTCGTGCAGACTGACGAGCACGATGCCGTTGCATCCGTGGCCTTCGAGCTCATGGGCAAGGGGCGCGAGCTTGCCGATGCCCGCGGCTGCCGTCTGGTGGCACTGGTCGGCATGAGCCCCGAGGGCTCACTCGGGGACCTGGAGCATCTGATTTGCGCCGGTGCGGACGAAGTTCTGGTCTGTCGTGACGAGCGCCTGCGTCAGAACGACGCGGAGGTCTACGCCCGCTTGATCTGCGATTTGGTAGCCGAGCGCAAGCCCGAGGCCATTCTGTACGGCGCGACCGCCTTTGGTCGCGAGCTGGCGCCCGGTGTGGCCGTGCGCTTGCAGACGGGCCTTACGGCCGATTGCACGGTGCTTTCGATGGATACGGAGACGGGTCTGCTGCAGCAGACGCGCCCGGCGTTTGGCGGCAACCTGATGGCCACCATTATCTGTCCCAACCACCGTCCTCAGATGGCAACGGTGCGCCCCGGCATCTTTAAGGCGCCTGAGTTTGACTATAGCCGCTCCGGCACGATTACCCAGGTAGTGCTTGCGGATGACGTTAAGGCCCGCGTCGAGATCTCGATTCCCGCCGAGGAGTGGGGACAACAGGCCTCAATTGCCGATGCCGAGCGTCTGGTCGTGGTGGGCCGCGGCATTGGCTCGAAGAAAAACCTACCGCTGATGCGAAAGCTTGCCGAGGCTCTGGGTGCCGAGCTTGGCTGCACGCGCCCCGTGGTGGAGGCCGGCTGGCTGGAGTATCGCCATCAAATTGGCCAGACGGGTGTATCGGTCTCGCCCAAGCTCCTCGTGAGCATCGGTGTCTCGGGTGCTATCCAGCATCTCGCCGGCATCGGTGGGGCGGAGTGCATTATCGCCATCAATGAGGACCCGGATGCCCCCATCTTTGGCGCCGCCCAGTACAAGGTTGTTGGAAACGCCGTCGAGGTCGTTGAGGAGTTGCTGGCTCAGCTCGAGTGCTAAGCGCTTGTCAGCCAGCGGCGCAGCTCGTCCTTAAGGCGGCTCCAGGTTGCCTGCGCGGTGGGGTCGGTAAAGGGTCGCGTAATGCCAAAGGGCGCGTCGAGCAGGCGATAGATATCGCCTTGCTCGCGCGCCAGCGCACGGCTTGCCGGATAGACGAGCTCAAACATAAAGCAGATGAGTCCCACCAGGTAGTCTGCGGGCTCGTTGCGTTCATCGCGTGCGACGCAGCGGTGCTCGTCAAAGGCGGCCAGCGTCGGTGCCGAGAAGCGACTGGCTAGAAACGCGTCCTCATCCACTTTGAGGATAGTGTCGACAGTGCTGTCGGCGATGGTGCGCATAATGTCGATCTTGTCGCCATCGCGCACGATATCGCAGAAGCTCCGCGTGCGCTCGTCGAGCTGCGCGGGTAGACGAAAATCACTGTGATAGGCAATGCTCGCTCGGATGAGCTCATTTTCTGCGGGGTCATCGATAAAGTCGCGAATGCTCGTTATGGCGGGTGCATCGGAGGGATTCTCGCCAAAGAGGACCTCGATGCCCAGCGCTGCATGGCTCATGCTCTCGGCGTCCTTAAAGGTGTCCCAGCGTCGCAACTGCTCAAAGCGGCCCATATCGTGTAGCAGGCCGCAAAGCCATGCCAGGTCAATATCTTCTGACGACCAGCCCTGCTCGCGCGCTACGGCATCGCATGCCTCGGCCACGTGGTACGTATGCTCGATTTTGAGCGCGATGCGTGGATTGGTGGCGTCGTAGGCATCGGTGTAGCTTTTGAAGGCCGCGCGCGCCCGGTCTCGATCGATAGCTGTCATAATGACTTCCTAAAAAGTTGTGTCTTTCGATCCGGTGGCAATTGTAGGTGAACTCGGTTGCTGTCGGATGATGATTCTGCCGTGTCGCTACATGCGGCTCGGAGACTTTGTCAGGATGAGAAGCGTATGGTGCTCAAAATCGTTAGAACCGTCTGGCCAGTGATGCTTACCTATGTTGCAATAGGCGCGCCGTGCGGAATGATCATGGGGCAGACGGGAATGGAACCCTGGATGGTCTTTGCCCTGAGCAGCACGTTTGTGACGGGCAGCGGCCAGTTTATGATCTGCAACCTGTGGCTGGCGGGCGTGCCTGCAGCATCGATCGTCGCGAGCGTTGCTGCCATCTCCTCGCGCTTTGCGCTTTACTCGGCATCGATCGCGCCGCATCTGACGGGTGCCTCGAAGCGTCAGACGCTGGCTGTTGCCGCGACACTTACCGAGGAGGCATATGGCATCTCGCTTGCCAAGTTGGTTGAAGGGGAGGATTGGGGCCCGCGCGAGTCCTTTGTGCTCAACGTGATCCTTATCGCAACATGGGGCGTATCGTGTACGATGGGCGCCATCGTCGGCGCCGTTGTCGATGTTCCCACCGCCATTGCAGCCTTTGTCTGCACCTCGCTCTTTATCTGCCTGCTCTTTTCGCAGCGGCTGTCGCGCGGCAACGTTGTCGCGGCGGTTTCGGGCGCGGTGTCCGTCGCCGTATGCAAGTTCTTGGGGTGGACGAATGTCGCCGTGCCGGTAAGCGTACTCGTCGGCGTTGCCGCGGCGCTCGTGTGCGATGCCCTCGCCGAAGGAAGGGGTGCTCGCGATGCCCGTTAACGAGTTTTTGGTCCTGTGGCTCTCGTCGTGGGCGGCCATCGCGTTTTTCCGCATTGCCCCGGCGTTTGCTTTGCGTGGGAGAACGCTTTCACCCCGCGTTACCGAGGCCTTGGGCTATATTCCGCCCGCCGCCTTTGCGGCGCTAGTCGCTAACGACCTGATAAGCCCCGGCGCTTTCGACGCCGGCCTGTGGCAGGGCTTGATTCCCTGGATTGCGGCCGCCGGCGTCGTGGCGGTGGCAATCAAGACAAAGTCGATGTTGTGGTGCTGCGTCTCGGGCATTGCGCTCTATATCGTTTTGAGCTTCGTATAAGAGCAGGGCGCGTTTACCGTCTCGACTTTACGAATCGAATTTCTCACCGAGCCGGTCTGCTTCTTCTGGTACCATGTTCAGACTTTACTGTAGCAAAGTGCGACGTGGGCTTTTGTTCTGCGTCAGCGGAAATGGGGGTTTCATGGCACAGGAAGCGAACGCCAACGAGCAAAAGAAATTCAAGGTCCCGCGCATCCCGGGCGACATCATGATCTATCCGATGATCGTCGGTCTTTTGCTCAACACCTTCTGCCCGCAGGTTTTTGAGATCGGCGGCTTCTTTACGGCTGCCTGCCGCGGTGGCTCCAATACCATCGTCGCCGCGATCCTGCTGTTTGTGGGCGCCGGCATCAGCTTTAAGTCCACGCCGGGTGCCATCAAGACCGGCATCGTCGTGCTGATCCCCAAGCTGGTCGTCGCAGCGGCTCTCGGCCTGGGCGTGGCATATTTCTTTAACGACAACTTCCTGGGTCTGAGTTCCGTGTCTATCATCGGCGGCATCACGTTTTGCAACATGGCGCTCTATACGGGCATCATGGGCGAGTTTGGCGATGAGTCCGAGCAGGGCGCCGTCGGTATCCTGTTCTTTACGGCCGGCCCTGCCGTCACGATGATCATCCTCGGTGTTTCCGGCCTCGCCAACATTCCCATTGGCACCATTATCGGCTCCATCTTGCCACTCGTTATTGGCATGGTTCTGGGCAACCTGTTCCCGTTTATCAAGAACCTGCTGGTTCCCGGTGCCAATCCCGCGATTGCCGTCATCGGATTTCAGCTCGGTGCGTCCATGAGCCTGTCGAGCTTTATCACCGGCGGTATTTCCGGCATCTTGCTGGGCCTTGTCACGCTGTTTGTCGTCGGTCCCATCACCTTTGCGTTTGAGCGTCTGTGCGGCGGCAATGGCAAGGCCGCTGTGGCTTGCTCCACCATTGCCGGCACGGCTATGACCACACCGGTTGCCCTCGCCGAGGTCGCACCGCGCTACGCCGAGCTTGCGCCCACCGCGTACGCTCAGATCGCCACCGCCGTTATCATCACGGCGATCATGGCTCCGATTCTGACTGGCTGGGTCGACAAGAAGTTCTGCCAAGGCAAGGAGGATCTGTCGCCTGTCGGTGTCGAGGCCATCGAGGAGGCTGTCGCGACTGACATCGATGGCGAGTAGCAATCGATACCCATCAATGATGCCGGCGTGTGCAATTCGCGCCGTATGGGTGCCCGAACAGAAACTGTTTTGCAGTGATGTTCGGGCGCTCTGCTATTATCCCCTTTACCCCTGCGGAGTAAAGGGGTGTTTATTGCCCTGATTCGAATTGGGCGATTCTGACCACTTGGATATTGAAGGGATGGCGCTAGTGGTTAAGGCACTCAAGATTGAGATATTCGTGCTATGCATGATTGTTCTTATCGGGCTTGCCGTACGAAGCCGTCGCTCCCTGTTCTCTAGCACCCAGCAGCTTTTGTTTAGCATGCTGGGCTACACGTCTGCTGCGTACATATTATTCGATATGATCTGGACGCTTTCGGACGGTGTGGACGGCACGTTGGGCATTGCTGCCAACTGGATTTCCAACGCGGTTTCGTTTTCGCTCTTTGCTATCGCGTGTCTCATTTGGTTTATCTATTCCGAGACGGTGCAGGGTTCTCGCCTTTTGACCTCGCGCTATAGGGTGGTGCTTGTAGCGTTGCCTACGGCTCTGGTGGTCGTGCTGGCGTTTACCAGTTACTGGACGCACGCCCTGTTCTATATCGATTCGCAGGGCGTGTATCGTCGCGGCTTTGCCTATATGATCCAGCCCATCGTCAGCTACTGTTACGTTATACATACGTCCCTACATGCGTTTGTGCAATCTCGCAGGGTCGAGAGCCTGCAGACGAAGGCCATCTATCGAACCTTGGCATTTTTCGCCATTCCGGCCCTGGTGGGCGGTACCTTTCAGGTCGTATACTCGGTGCCCGGCCTTTGTGTCGGCATAATGATTAGCATGTTGCTGCTCTACATCATCTACCAGGAGCAGCTCATCTCGACCGACCCGTTGACTGGACTTAACAATCGCAACCGTTTTGAGACCTATATGCTGTCGCTCTTCTCAAATGTGGATCAGGCCGAAGATGTATATCTGCTTATGATGGACGCCGACGGCTTTAAGCAGATTAACGATCGCTATGGACATGTGGAGGGCGACCATGCTCTTCAGGTTGTTGCGACGGCGCTCAAGGATGTCTGTTCGCCGGCTGGTGGCTTTATCGCACGTTATGGTGGCGATGAGTTCGTGGTGCTCCAAAAGGCAGCGGCGGAACAGGACATCATGCGTCTGTGCGCGGCAATCAACGATGAACTCGCACGCGCCGAGGTGCCGTATCTGTTGCGGATGTCCATCGGCTATGCACGGGTCGGTGATGGTGTCGATACCTGGCAAGATTTGCTTCGCGCCGCCGACGCGGAGCTCTACCGCGTAAAGTACGAGAAGAAGAAAGCTGGCGTCCAGATACGCTAGGAAAAGGGCGCACGCTGGCGGGCGTGGCGGCCCTCGGCTCTCCGATGTACTCCATTAAGCTAAAGCATGTGAACCCCCTCTGCTAAATAGGGGTAGTTCGTTAGACCTTTTTGGGCCTGTTGACGATGATGATGCCGCCGCAGACCAACAGCAGGGCAACAAGTACGGTAACAGGGCTCGTGCCAGCGCCCTCGCCGAGCAGCAGAGCGCTCAACAGTACGCCAAAGACTGGATTCATAAAGCCAAAGACCGACACACGGCTGACGGGGTTGACGGCAAGCAGACGCGACCATAGCGAGTACGCGACGGCGGAAATGAGTGCCATATAGATAATGAGTGCGATGGCGGGGATGATCGCGGTGGGGGAGAGCGCGCCGCCCATCAAAAGCCCGATGGTGGTAAGGACCAAACCTCCGACTAAAAACTGCCAGCCGGCGAGCAAGACGCCGTCATGCTTGCGCGAGAAGATGCCGATCAGGCAGGTCGAAAGAGCACCCGCGACAGTGGAGGCTAGGATAAAGCCCTCGCCATCGAGCCTGAAGCCAAAGGTGCCATCTGCGCCCGAGAGGTTGACGAGCGCGACGCCGGCAAAGCCCAGCGCACAGCCAAGCACCTTGGCCGTATTGAGCTTCTCGGTGTGAAATGCCAGGGCGGCAAAGAGGATTGCGAGGAAGTTGGCGCTGGCCTCGATGATGGAGCTCGACATGGCGCTGGCGTGCGAGAGGCCCAGATAGAAAAAGAAGTACTGCCCGATAGTCTGGAAGAGTGACAAGACAAAGATGGGCTTGATGTCGCGAGCCTGCGGAATGAGGGGGCGGCGCTGGGCCGCACTCATCCCAACGATAACCAGGGCGCCGGCAAGCGTGAAGCGCAAGCCCGCAAAGAGCAGCTGCGAGGCGCTATCGTGCGCCGGGATACCAAAGAGTGCGTAGCCGATCTTGATGCAGGGAAAGGCCGATCCCCAGAGCGCGCAACAAACAAGACAGCCCAGGATGAGTCCGGGCAGGGTGGCGAGATACGGCTTGCGGCTTTCCATGATGTCCTTCCTGCATGCGCGAAGCAAAAAAGAACCCGCCACCGGATGTGTCGGTGGCGGGTGTTGTTACCCGAGGGGATTGTACCCGATGGGAAAGGTTTAAGCGAAGTAGGCCACGCCGCTCTCAAAGATCGGCATGAACTTATCGCCGGGGACATGCTCGGGCACGTTGCGGTACAGGTTGTCGCCGCGACGCTCGGCATGGCCCATCTTGCCCAGGACGCGGCCGTCGGGGCTCGTGATGCCCTCGATGGCGAGTGCGGAGCCGTTGGGGTTGACGGAGAGATCCATGCTGGGCTTGCCGTTCTCGCCCACGTACTGCGTGGCGACCTGGCCGTTGGCGATCAGCTGGGCGAGCACTTCGTCATTGGCGACAAAGCGGCCCTCGCCGTGGCTGATGGCGACGGTGTAGGGGTCGTCCAGGCTGCACTGCGACAGCCACGGGGACAAGTTGGACGAGATGCGGGTGCGCACCAGACGGCTCTGGTGGCGACCGATGGTGTTGAACGTCAACGTGGGCGTATCGGGCGTGGCGTCGACGATGTCGCCGTAGGGCACCAGGCCGAGCTTGATCAGGGCCTGGAAGCCGTTGCAGATGCCCAGCATCAGGCCATCGCGGGCCTTGAGCAGGTCGCGGACTGCCTCGGTGACCTCGGGAGCGCGGAAGAACGCCGTGATGAACTTGGCGGAGCCGTCGGGCTCGTCGCCGCCCGAGAAGCCGCCGGGGATCATGACGATCTGGCTTTGGCGGATGCGACGGGCAAGCTCGTGGGTGCTCTCGGCGACAGCCTCGGGCGTGAGGTTGTTGATCACGAAGGTGTCGGCCTCGGCACCGGCGGCACGGAAGGCGCGGGCGCTGTCGTACTCGCAGTTGTTGCCGGGGAACACGGGGATGATCACGCGCGGGCGGGCGATCTTGGCGCCGCCGTACACGTGGATATCCTTGGCGTGGAAGTCGATGGTCTCGACCTCGGGGGTCTTGCCGGCGCTGCGGTAGGCGAAGACGCCCTCGATGCCGCTCTCCCAGGCCTCCTGGAGCTCGGCGAGCTCGATGACCTCGGAGCCGGTGTCGATGACATAGCCCTCGACGGTGGTGCCCAGGGGCTCGACGACAACGCCGTCGGCGACCTCGGGCAGCTCGGCATCCTCGGCGAGCTCGACGATAAAGCTACCGTAGAGCGGGGTGAAGAGGCTCTCCACGTCTACATCCTCGGCAAGCTCGATACCGATCTGGTTACCGACGCACATCTTAAAGAGGCTCTCGGCGCCGCAGCCGTAGCCGGGCGTGGAGATGGCCAGGGCGTTGCCGGTAGCAGTGAGCGCCTCGACGGCGTCAAACGCGGCGAGCAGCTGCTGAGCATCGGGGCGGTAGTCCTCGCCATAGGTGGCGGGGGCGATGCGGACGACGCGGTGCGTGAGGCCCTTGAACTCGGGCGAGACGGCGCGGGCGGCCTTGCCCACGGCGACGGCGAAGCTGATCAGGGTCGGCGGAACGTTGAGCTCGCCGGCCTCGTCCTCAAACGAACCGCTCATGGAGTCCTTGCCGCCGATGGCGCCGGCACCCAGGTCGACCTGGGCCATAAGGGCACCCAGGACGGCAGCCATGGGCTTGCCCCAGCGCTCTGCTTCGGTGCGCAGGCGCTCGAAGTACTCCTGGAAGGAGAGGTAGGCGCGCTTGTGCTCAAAGCCGGCGGCAACGAGCTTGGCGATGGACTCGACCACGGACAGGTAGGCGCCCGCAAACTGGTCGGCCTCCATCAAATAGGGGTTGAAGCCCCATGCCATGGCACTCGCCGTGGTGGTCTCGCCGTCCACGGGGAACTTGGCGACCATGGCCGAGCTCGGGGTGAGCTGCGTCTTGCCGCCAAAAGGCATAAGCACGGTCGCGGCGCCGATGGTGGAGTCGAAGCGCTCGGAAAGGCCCTTGTTGGAAGCGACGTTGAGGTCGGTGACGAGCGAGGTCATGCGCTCGGCGAGCGTGGTACCGGCCCAGCTGGGCTGCCACACACTGCGGGCGCAGACGTGGGCGACCTGGTGCTTGGGCGCACCGTTGGAGTTGAGGAACTCGCGGGACAGATCGACGATGGCGACGCCGTTCCAGGCCATGCGCATGCGCGGCTCGGCGGTAACCTCGGCGATAACGGTCGCCTCCAGGTTCTCCTCGGCGGCGTAGCCCATGAACTCCTCGACGTCACCGTCGGCGACGGCGCAGGCCATGCGCTCCTGGGATTCAGAGATGGCGAGCTCGGTGCCGTCAAGACCGTCGTACTTCTTGGTCACGGTATCAAGGTCGACATACAGGCCGTCGGCAAGCTCGCCCACGGCGACCGAGACACCGCCGGCGCCAAAGTCGTTGCAGCGCTTGATCAGACGGCAGGCATCGCCGCGGCGGAACAGGCGCTGCAGCTTGCGCTCGACCGGGGCGTTGCCCTTCTGGACCTCGGCGCCCGATGTCTCGATGGACTCGGTGTTCTGGGTCTTGGAGGAGCCGGTGGCACCGCCGATGCCGTCACGGCCGGTGCGGCCGCCCAACAGGATGATCTTGTCGGTGGGGGCGGGGCACTCGCGACGCACGTGGTTTGCCGGGGTAGCGCCCACGACGGCGCCGACCTCCATGCGCTTGGCGACGTAGCCGGGGTGATAGAGTTCGTTGACCTGACCGGTGGCAAGGCCGATCTGGTTGCCGTAGCTGGAGTAGCCGGCGGCGGCAGTGGTCACGAGCTTGCGCTGCGGCAGCTTGCCCTCGAGCGTCTCGGAAACCGGGACGGTGGGGTCGCCGGCGCCGGTGACG